>CAXQOB010000066.1:0-9643 GCA_964225475.1 Candidatus Nitrosopumilus sp.
CGGTGGGCAGTGAGGTCCTGATGACTGCGGCCAACGTACCGCATATGTTTGAGATCATTCAACGTCACGGATTGATTCCTGTCACTTTCGATCTTCACACCGAGGACTTTGCAATCTGTGAAGAGGACCTCAAGTGCAAGTTGAATGAGAAAACTAGTTTGGTATTGATCGCGCACCTGTTCGGCGGTCGTACCGACCTGACACCGATTGTGAATCATCCACATCGTGAAGATTTTGTCCTCGTTGAGGATTGTGCCCAACTCTTCATCGGTGATTACTACCCGAGTCATTGTCTTTCTGACTTTCAGCTGTTTAGCTTTGGACCGATCAAGACAGCGACTGCTCTTGGAGGAGGCATCTTATGCTACCCGGAGGATGAATCTTGCCAGCGTGATTCAATCGGGGAGCGTTTTTTGGAAGTCAGTGAAGCCTATCCTGTTCAATCGAGGCTCCAATACGCCCGGCGGATCATGAAATACCTTTTCATCAAATTGCTGACCACGAAGTTAGTCTTTGCTGTGTTTTATCGATTGCTGAGGGATCCAGATCGAGTGCTGAGTTCTTTAGCCAAGAATTTCAATCAGTCGGATCTCCTTGAGCAGCTTCGGGTGAGACCGTGTACTCCACTGGTTCGGATGATGAACAGACGGATGAAAGGGTACAACGCATCGTCAATGCACTCCCGTACCGAATTAGGACGCAGTATCACTGATTCGGTAACGCGTCGTCATCTAATCCCTGGGGCACTCTGTTCGGAGCATCGTTATTGGGTGTTCCCGATTGCCGCACGTGAGAAACGCGAGTTCGTAAAGCGGTTTCGTCAACAAGGATTTGATGCAACAAGTACGCACAGCATGGAAGTTCAGGGTCCGAGGGATAGTCATTTATCAAGGCTGTTCGAGAACCTTGTATTCATCCCTTTCGATTCTGATCTTGAAGCCGATGAGGTCGGTAAAATCGCAGAGCTGATTGATTCATCCTGCGATCCAACTTTGCCGCCTTCTTGCTAGGTATGCGTCTTGGCGTCTTCATCGGGTCTGGAGTTTTCGTCCTCTACACTTGGTTTCTGCAGCATACCGCCGAGCAACGCGATCAGAAACGCGCCGAGGATACCGCCACCCATTGCACCGAATGGAATTTCAAAATCTTGGTGTGGCAAATCTGGATTGAATACGGCGATCATCTTTTTGCCAAACCCGCTGAACGCGCCCACAAACCCACCGAGAAGTAAACCAAGTACTGCTCCAGCGATCGCAGGAATATTTGTACGTGGCGTGTAGGTTTCCTTATTCGCGGAGCCCCGGTGTCGCACGCTACCTACTGCTAATGTGGAAAGGAGGAGGGTAGCGCCGATGAAAAAGAGGAGCAGGCCTTCTTTCCCGTTGGTTGAAAAAGCCCATACAAGCAGGGCAGCGGCGACAGTCAGAAGCGAGAGATAAGTTGGTTTTTTCATCCGTCACGCTCTGTTCTTTGGGGGGTGTGTTGCAAGAAAAGCTAATGGGCCCTACGTGTATTCATTTTTCGATTGACTTACTTTGGGGTTGAGAACGAGGGGAGATGATCGACCATTCCCGCATCGGTGCGTCGAAGTTCCGCCAAGGTCGCTGCTCGCATCTCGCGGAGTCGTTTCAGATGCTTTGGATCGAGTGCTAAGTTGACCAATTCGTTGGGGTCGTTCTCAAGGTCATAGAGTTCTTCCACTTCACCCTCCACCAATGTCCGAATGTACTTATGACGTCCGTTGAGCAGGGAAATCCACCAGGGTACTTTTGCAGTCTTGTAAAGAACTTCGGGGTCGGTCGGAATCCGATCGGTATCGCTCCCGTACTTTTCTCCTGTCAAAGCGGTTAAAACAGGATGTGGCCATTGGCTGGAGGGGTTATTGAGTAGCGGTGTCAGGTCGTGTCCATGCATTTTCCAAGGAAGCGGTAGCCCAGCGAAGGCAAAGAAAGTCGGAGGTATGTCCGTTCCACCGACGGGACGCTCGCAGACGGCTCCCTTTGCGATTCTGCCGGGGAACGACATGATCAAGGGGCCGCGAATGTTTGCATCATACGGTGCGATCTTTTGTTGAAACCCATTTTGTCCCCAAGCAATCCCTTGGTCTGCCGCAAACACAATGAGCGTGTTGTCGGCTTGGCCAGATTCCTCAATCGCGCGACGCAATCGACCCACAGCATCATCGATCGCAAGCACGCCCTGGTGGTACTGTCGAACCCAGTCCTGCAGGCTGTTGCCATGGAGAGGTGCGTTGACTACCGTCCTCTGCTTGACTCCTGAATCGAGTTCAATCTCACCCGACTCACCTCGGATCCATCGGTTGCGTTGGCGAACGTATTGCGGCTTTCCCTGCCGAGATTCACCCGGAAAGATATTGGCCGGCACAGGGACTTTTGCATCGGGATAAGTTTCTTGATGTCTCTGGGCTGGAGTGAAAGGGCCGTGAACGGCTCCGTAGCAGAGCCACAGGTACCAGGGTTTGTCTGGTGATCGGTTCTCTCCTCGAATGTAGTTTTCTGCTTTGTCCGTATACCAGTCAGTCGTGTAGCCTGAGATCCGTTCCACCTTACCGTCAACTTCGACGATCTGATCATCGTAGTAGTGGCCAGCATTCTTGGGGTACTTGGGACGGCTCCAAACAATTTGGTGGTCCCAGTCGCGACCAAACCCACTATCCACCCCAGTGTGCCATTTTCCAATCTGAGCCGTTGAGTATCCGTTCTCGCGAAAGACACGGGGCCAAAAGGGGCACTGTTCTGGATCGTACACACTCCCGGGATACTCTCCTTGCATCCGCATCGACTCAACACCGTATTGGTGCCGTCCGGTGAGCATGGTAGCGCGCGAGGGCATGCACCAGGTGCCCATGTATGTATGAGTGAATCTTACACCCTCAGCTGCTAAGGCGTCGATGTTCGGCGTTTTGACCCAGGGGTACGCTTCCGGGTAGCAACTCACCGTTCGGTGTGACTGGTCATCCGTGAAGATGAAGAGGATATTGGGGCGATCCTCTGCGCCCGCAGCACGCATCGAGAGTAACGTAACGACCAACAACGCTGTACGAATCATCTTCGAAGCCAATCTAATAGTGTGTTATGAATTCTACCTGCTGCGACACTAATCACGGTTCGAGGGTTTGAATGCTTATCAATCCAGAACGCCTGAGCCGGAAGCTCATTAACCCAACACCTCAGTCAAGTCTCCTGTGCTATCGCTGAATTTTTCCGTTGGAGTTGAAAACTGATTGGCGATCGTCACGAAAAGGTTCGACAGCGGCACGTTGTCACTGAAATGGAGATGTGATCCGTGCTCAAAACCCATGTTCTTTCCGCCGCTTAAAACACTCGGATAGTTAACGGCTTGGTGTGTTTTGCTGGTGGCACAACCGTAGAAACAGAAGGTGTTGTCGAGTAGTGTCCCGTCTTCTTCCTCAATGGAATCCATTTTCTTGATGAAGTCCGCATACAGCTCATTTAAGAACGTGATGTAGTTCGCCACATCCTCATAGTTTTTCTTTTCATGGGAGAGTTTGTGCGAGGAGTGCGGTAGGCCAATCGCCGATGGAAACCGATCTGTCTATCCGGCTTCCTCGCATGCTGTTTGGAAAGTTGCAACACGTGTTGAATCGGTTTGAAACGCGAGCAACAGCAAGTTGTACATCACCGAGAGGTATTCACGGGGCGTGGTCGGATTAGCTTGAAGATCGAACTGGCTGTCATCGATGGTTGGTTTCGGGGTGTTTTGCCAAAGTTTCGTTCGCTCAGTCTGCCGCTCAACCTCTCGAACTGAATTGAGGTACTCGTCCATTTTTCGCCGATCATTTGAGCCGAGTCGACGATTAAGGTCATTCGCTTCGGCAAGGATTTCATCCAGAATGCTCCCGCGACTCGAAAGAGCGTTTTGCTCACTGGCAGACACTTCTCCAAAAAGTCGCCTAAAAATTTCTGCTGGTTTGTTCTGAGCGGGAATGGGGCGGCCGTTGCGATCGAAAGAGAGAGTCGATGAGCGATAGGGGCGGTTGACCCCACCCATCGATGACATCACCAGTGACTGAAAGCGTGTCTGTTCACTGATCCCATTTGCGACGTGCTGATCAATGGAGATCGACTGCTTATCGTAGGTCTTCAGTAAGTCTGCACCCGTCAGGAAATAGTCCGCTCCTTTATGAGCGGAGGTGCTGCGCATTGAGGGGTGTGATAGGCCCGACAAGAAGGTGATCTTATCCCTCATTGGCAAAATATGCCGGTGCATTTTCGTTGCCTCGTAATCCCTACCCTGCCCGACGGGGAACCAGCCATTTTCCATCCGGTCAGGAGCATCATCTGCCGGCATCGGCACACCGTACGCAAAGTAACCGGCGAAAAACCTTTTTCGCTTTTCCGCTTTCTGATCGCTCGCCATGCCTTCAAGCCATGGAAGCGTCATGCACACACCGGTCGACTTAAAAACCATCCTTCGACTCAAATGCCAAGATTTACGTTTCAAGGGTAGCTCGCTGTGTTGGTGGATTCTGCTTAGATCTACTGGAGAATAAGAATGGTATTATTTTGTTCGGAAAGCTTCCGAAAGGATCACTTGCTCGATCAGGTCTTGGAACCGGTCACCTCGATTTGAAATATTCTCGCAGATTCTGTCGACATCGTCTCGGTCTGCAAATTCCAAGTATCGACCGAGAGCGTATGCCATCACTTTTCGCACGACCGCACGCCTGAATTGTTCGCTTTTCACCGTCAATAAATATTGTTTGAGATCATTCAGATTATCAATCTTCGTTCCGTTGGAAAGAAGTGTCTTGGTGTCGATCTCGACTTGTTGATGTGGAGCCAGAACTAATGGATCAAACGTCCCGGCTCGCCATTGCCCAAGCGCGTTATAGTTTTCAAAGGCCAATCCCCAGGGGTCGATTTTGCGGTGGCAATCATTGCAGCTGGCACTTTCTGCGTGGGCGACCAATCGCTCTTTGAGCGAGAGCTGACTTTCGTCCTTCACTTCTGCATTGGGTAATTCTGGCACATTGGGTGGAGGAGGTTGTGGAGGGTCATCAAGCAATCTCTCCAGGACCCAAACTCCTCGTTTAATTGGGTGCGTCTCCGCTCCCGTTGAGTTGCCGAACAGCATGCTCGCTTGTGTCAGTAGACCACCTCGATGTTGCTGCTTCGCCAAATTCGCAACCTGAAAGCCTCCGCTGATCCCAGCGATTCGATAGTGCCGGGCCAATGTAGGGTTTATGATCGCAAATTCAGAATCAATGAACTTGGTAATGGGCAGGTTCTCGCGTAGAACGTGGTCGAGAAATAGGATCGTTTCGTCTTCAAACAGGTCTTTTGTTCGCTCGTCAAAATTGAAGAACTCAGGATTGACGGCTAGCCGACGAATGCCTGCAAGGTCCAGCCACTGGTCTGCAAAGTTTTTTGAGAGAGCTTTTGATTTTTCATCTTTAAGCATCCGTCGCGTCTGTGCGATTAAGGTTTCTTTTTGATGCAATTCGCCTTTCTCTGCTAATTCAAACAGAACCTCATCAGGCATCGAGCTCCAGAGGAAGTAGGAGAGACGCGATGCAAGTTCAAAGTCGTTGATCGAACGTTTCTCGATTTCATCGTCTTGGGTAACCACATTACTCTCTGGTTCACTTAGCAAGAGAAAGTTCGGCGAGCACAGAACCGCTGTCAACGTTGAAACAACCGCATGTTCAAAAGATGGCTCCGACTCTCGCAATCTTTTAAACAGCGTTAGTTTGCGATCGACCTCGCCTTGGGAAACCCCACGGCGATAAGCTCGTTTCATGAATCTCTCAAGGACCTCCCTGGTGTACTCGATTTCGTTCGTTCGGTTCGGGGAATCAAAGAGAATCGCTTGATGTTGTTGTGGCGGCCAGGTATCAAAATGGTTCCCTGTTATCTCAACCCAATCAATGTTCAATTTCGGCAACTCTTCATACGCAAGTCGACTGGTGCCGCGTCGGTAGTCGTTGAAAATTCGGAAATAGGAAGGCCGAGCCGGTTTGTTAGATTGAAACGGGAAATTAGCACCCTCCACCACGAACTCGTAGATCTGCATCTCCGTCGAGCTGATTTCTAGATTGGCAGCCTCTTTCTGATCGGAGACACCGTTGCCACGAAAGGAACCCAGTTCAAAGGATAGTCGTGGAAAGGTGTCTCCAGCCCCGGGAACAGCCGCGCAGCGAATGCGAACTCGAACAGGTGCATCATGAGGAACCTCATAGAGTTCGACTCGGAACTCAGGTTGCCATCCTGAACGCCCCGCTCCTTTGGCTCCACCGATCTTTATCGCTGGAGCAAAAACGTCTCTGACGGTGTCCGTTGGTCGATCCCCCGCCAATAGGATCCCGTCGACGGTTGGCGATCCATGTTCCAATCGGAAAAGGCCTGGCTTGGCATTATTGCCAGGCACGTAGTCCGGCCCTTTCTTAAACGTGTAGCCTGCTCCCTTCGCTCTATTCTTCTTGGGAGCTGCTGGCGTGTTCGGATCCGACGGTTCGGGGTATGCCAGTTCTGGTTGAACTCTGACGAAGTACGGTACGGGTTGATCATCAGGAGTAATGAGGATGCGTTCGAGCGCGGCCCTGGCAATTCTTTCGAAATACTCAACGTGTAGAGCAGAGGTTCCTAACACACGGCTATTGTTTTTGAACCCCTCTTTTGCAACGCCCTCAGGAGGTAAGTCAACTGCGAAGCGGAGATCCAAATGAAGTAGGTCACGCAGGGTATTGCTGTACTCGTAGGCCGTCATTCGACGCAGTACGTTCCTGCCGCCTGTTGATCGTTTTGATTCCATTGCGAGACGTAGCGAATGGGTGAGAGCCTCCGTCATCCTCTGGCGTTCTTTCGCACTGGGTTGCGTCGCACCCTTGGGGGGCATTTCGCTTACGTTTGTGAGATCGAGAACCTCCTGCCACATGTCTGCATCACTCCCATTCACCATGTCTGGGTCGAGTTGATCCAGCCGCAGATCCGCTTTTTGTTGTTTGGGACCGTGGCATTCAAGGCAGTATTGCGTCAGATAGGGACGAAGCGACCTCTCAAAAGCGGTATCCTCTTGGCCCTTTGGTGTCTCTGCCGCATCCAGCGATGAACTTGCGGGGGTGGGCGCGAGCCACATCACAAGGACCACAAGAAACAGGAGTGTACGATGGGGTTTGCGATTGGCAGTCTTGATGTCTGTTGACCGAATCGCGGCGAAGTTGCCCTCGCCGGGTGCGGTTCTGTTCGTTGCGAGCTCGTAGGTACTCAAATTCTTCAGCTTGCATTCAGGGGAGGGGATGATCGGAAGTCGTGAACTGCTGGTGTTGATTAGGCAAAGACGTCGAGGACTGGTTTTCCATTTCCATCTCTTGTCGCATAGAACGGACGCTTCTCCACTTCAAAGGCGGTCTGAGGGCTAATTCCCATCGCACTGAAAATAGTAGCATGAAGGTCCATCACGGACACGGGATTTTCGACGGCGAGTAGAGGTCGTTCGTCGGCCGTTTTGCCGTAAAGGAATCCCTTCCTGACGCCGCCCCCAAACATGGCGACGCTTGTGCCGCCGGTGAAGTGTCGATGCAGCCCGTAATGCTTGGCTTCTTCTAGTGTTTTACTTTTTGCACGTGACTGATCTCGTGCGGACGATCCAGGAACTCCTTCGATCATCATGTCACGGCTGAATTCGCTCGCAATGACCACCAGCGTCCGATCTAGAAGCCCACGCGATTCAAGATCGAGAATCAGCTGCGCGATCGGGCGATCAATCTCTTGCTTCATGCGCGCGACGGTGGAGTGGCCGTTTTCGTGGGTGTCCCAGTGAAGAAAGGGGACATATTCAGTGGTGACTTCGACAAAACGTGCCCCCTCTTCGACGAGCCTACGCGCGAGCAGGCAACCGCGGCCGAACCGGCCCGTGTCGTATTGTTCCAGTGACTCCTTCGGTTCGCGAGTCAGATCAAAAGCGTGCTTCTCTTTCGATTGCAGTAACCGGTGAGCTGCGTCCATCGAACGAATCATCGATTCCTGTTGGAAATCGCTCATCAGCTCTCGATTTGGATTTTGATCAATCAGCTTTTGGTAGTGTCGGTAACGGTTGCCAAAACGGCCCGGTTCCATACCCTTGGGTGGCTGAACGGAGCGTACTGCATCTTCCGGGTAAGGTAAATTCATTGGACCAAACTCCGAGCCAAAAAAACCCGCAGTGGTGAACGCTTTGAGTTCTTCTTTTTCTCCGACTCCCTCAAGACGTTGTCCGATGTTGATAAAAGGTGGGACCACAGGGTTCTTCGGTCCAAGCACCTTTGCCATCCAAGCCCCGATATGTGGGGCAGCAACTGTGAGCGGTGGCACATAGCCGGTGTGCCAATGGTACTGGTGTCTGGAGTGAAGGATACTGCCAAGGTCTGGCTGAATCGCGGAACGAATCAGGGTGCCGCGATCCATTACCTGGGCAATACTTTCCAGTCCCTTCGTGATCTTGATGTGGTCGACGGAGGTGTCAATCGCCGGAAAGGTGCTGAGGATATTGTCGACCGGAAGGCCTTTTTCAAAGGGTGAGTAGGCTTTTGGGTCAAACGTGTCAGGGGCAGCCATTCCGCCGGCCATCCAGATCAGGATACACGAGTCTGCTTTGGCAACAGGTTGCTCGACGCCCGCACTGTTTCCGAACGCAGTCGTTCCTCCACAGGCAAGTGCTGCTGCGGACGCGGCGGTCATCTGACGCAAAAACTGGCGTCGTGCTAGTTGTTCCTGGAAATTCAAGATCGACTCCTATCGCACAAATTGAAATTCTGGCTGCATGAAGACCATCCACAGTAGATCTTCAATTGCTGTTGCATTGCTGCTCTCTTCAACGACCTCTTCGA
The DNA here is from genome assembly GCA_964225475.1 of Candidatus Nitrosopumilus sp. GTDB lineage: Bacteria > Planctomycetota > Planctomycetia > Pirellulales > Pirellulaceae > Rubripirellula. The sequence continues at coordinate 8,849 of CAXQOB010000066.1, forward strand.
TGACGGCTCTTTCGCCTGCCGACGGCTTGCGTGAGAACGCATGCAAGTAGAGCCACTCAATTAGCTCACTGCGTGATTTGCTTTGGGATGAAATCCTTTTCGCTCCCTCTGATAAATAGCCGGAGAGAATTTCGTTGTTGGCGAGGTCAATGGCTTGTAGCGTCGTCAATTCACTGGGTCGAGTGGTGACCACCTGGTCGCGATGAGGTCTGCCGAGGGAACGCATCAAAAAATCATTTTGCATCAACGCGGCCCGAATGGATGGAGCATTGCCCTCTGAGGGATCAGGAGCGAAGGTCGGGCCGTCTAGAATGCGACCCCAGGGGCCTTTTCCATACGGGAATATCTCATCGGCTGCCCGCCAAACCCCGTTGTCTTCGCGGAGTTCCCAGCTCAGATCCGAATTGATCACTCGAGGCGTGTCACCTTCCATCATAATGAGCTGCAACACGAACCCCGCAGCACCGCCAAACATTTCGGCCGCGACCTCAATTTTGTTTTCACCCTCGATTAAATGCTTTTCGATATTAAATCGAATGGGTTTCTGCCAATCTCTCGACGACGCAACTTTCTGACCATTAACCTTCATCGCGAAAGCGTTGTCGCATGTCGCCAGCACGGTAGCTGACTTGGGAATCGTGTTGAGCGAGAAGCTCTTCCGCAGGTCCGCTTTCTTACTTCCGTGCTTGTTCCAGATCCATTTTGCAGTGACCGGGATCGACTCGTTCGATTGTGAGTCGCGGTTGTTGTCTTGTTCTCCGTTGCTTGATTGCTTCGATCGATTGACCGTTGGTG
>CAXQOB010000067.1:0-49997 GCA_964225475.1 Candidatus Nitrosopumilus sp.
TACACTGACCGTTACACTCTTTCCCTACACGACGCTCTTCCGATCTGGAAAATAACCGAACAACGGTTAATTAGAAGTGATGAACTGCCAAAGCGGGATGTTGGCTATCAGTGATTAACCTGAAAAACTAGTGCACACGCAAATGACTACCCGACGCGCTGTTCAAATTGGCTTCATTATTTTCGCATTCGCAATGGCTCCGCCCTCAGCGAAAGTTGTGCATGCCAAAAATTACTTCTTAACCATAGGAGGTGGTTATCTGCCATCAGGCAATCAGGCATCGCTGGAACGCAACGTTCTTTACTTCCAACGAACCCTAAATGACCGATTCGAATCGGACATTGAGCACGATATCTTCTTCGCAGATGGCAATGACTCCCAAGCCGATCTTCAGGTGATGGACCGAGATCGCGTGCCGGAGCCAAATCGTCTAATGGCAGAGTTTTTTGGAAGCCAGAGAAACTTGGGTGTTAGTTACCGCGACCATGAAATTTCTGATGTGATTGATTCAACCAAACCTGAGAATCTTAAGAAATGGTTCAAGGAAGAAGGGACGAAACTTGAACCCGGAGACAGACTTTTCATCTATGTAACATCCCACGGCAATGGCAGTTCCGACAAGAAAAAACCCCACAACACAACGATCGCAACGTGTGGCCGAACCTCACTCTCAGTCAAGGAAATGGCTCAGAGCCTCGACCTATTAAATGATCAAGTAGAAGTAGTGGTGGTGATGGTTCAATGTCATGCGGGTGGCTTCGCGCGACTGATCTACAAGGAAGCGGATCCTGAGCTTGGCTTGTCCTCGCAGCGCCGAATTGGTTTTTTTGCAACCGTCCATGATCGCCCCGCTGCTGGCTGTACGCCTGATATCAATGAAGCCAACTACGCGGAATACAGCAGCTACTTTCTCGCGGCTCTTTCCGGTGTTGACCGGCTCGGTCAAACCATCGAAAAGCCTGATTTTGATGGCGATGGGACCATCTCTTTCGAAGAGGCACACGGCTATGTCATCCTCACAGCAGATACCATCGACTTTCCAATCAAAACGTCTGACATTTTCTTGGATCAATTCAGTAAGTTTGGGAAGGATGATTCAGAATTACTTCCCGACGACCTCGCGTATGACAAGGTGCTAGAACTCGCAACTTCGACTGAAAGAGCAGTACTCGAAGGCTTATCGGATCAGCTAGAGCTGTCAGGTAATGACCGACTGGTAGATGCCTATAACGTACTACACCCAGAAAAAAAGGAAGGGGAAAAACGCAGTCCCAGAAAGCCACCAGAACGTGAACGCCTTCGGGTAAAAATCCGCGAAGATCTTCGCAAACGTTGGCCAGAGCTCTCAAACCTCCTCAATCCGACTCCGATCGAATTACTAACGAGCCGACAGGAGGAGTTTTTAAAGACGATTAAGGAACATGGCGATTACGAACGTTATCTTGAATTGAAAACCGAGGCAAAAAACAACCTTAATGAGACAGAACGCAAGGTGAAGTATGATCGCTTCCTCAGGGTTGCCGACCACATCATCCTTCGTGAAAACCTGCGACTGAACGATCAGGAAGATCGACTCAAAGAACTCAATCAGATCTTGGAGCTTGAGCGGTCGACACTGTGATCAACCAATCTCAATGCGGGTAATGATCCGAAATACATGACGGTCGTGCAGGTGAGTGCTCGTGAATAATGCTAAGAGACTGGATCGCCTGCACGTTTTATGATCCTGTAAGACGTTCGTAAGCCTCACGGTATTTTGCCGCCGTCTGTTCGATAATCTCGAGTGGCAATTCCGGAGGTGGGCTATTCTTATCCCAACCGCAACTGGATAACCACTCCCTAACAAACTGTTTATCGAAAGAGGGTTGCGCCTTTCCGGGTTGGTATTGATCCACACTCCAAAACCGAGAACTGTCTGGTGTGAGGACTTCGTCAATAAGAATCAAGTCTTCTCCAACAAGCCCAAACTCAAACTTGGTATCCGCAATCAGTATTCCGCGAGAGCTTGCATGCTCACAAGCAGTTTGATAGATCTGCAAACTCAGATTTTTCAATTGCTCTGACAGGTCACGACCGAGATCTTGAAACATCCGATCAATCGAAACATTCTCATCATGCCCCTCCTCGGCCTTGGTTGCAGGCGTAAATATTGGTTGAGGCAATCGGTCACATTGGACAAGATTATCCGGTAAAAGATTTCCACAAATCTCACCGGTGTCTTGATATTCTCGAAGCCCACTGCCCTCAAGATAGCCTCGAACAACACACTCAAAGGGAACCACATTTGCCTTCTCAGTGAACATCACGCGTCCTTTGAGCGGTTCAATATCAAACTGAGTAGAGAGGGAGGGTGGTATCTCAGTACTGATCAGGTGATGCCGAACATCGAGCAATTGGAACCAGAAATCACTCATCCCCGTTAACAAGCGACCCTTGTCCGGAATTCCACTTGGCAGGATGTAATCAAAGGCACTGATTCGGTCCGTGCTGACAATCATCAGGCTAGTCCCGAGATCATAGACGTCTCGAACCTTTCCACTGCGTTTGGGATATGGCAAGTTTGTGCTCAGCAACGCGCCGATAGGATCGAATTGGTACAAAGCATTCTCTGATGAGTCTGTCATTTCCGCTCACTTGATATTTTCACTGTTGAACTCCTCCGATGACCCGCATCCGGTCGCAGAAACAGGTGAGAATGATTAGGATACGTACATTCGACCATCACCGGGAGTCCCGCATCTGACGTCTCAGAACTTTTCTGAGGTACGAATGTGCGTGATTCGATTCCCGCCTCGACCTGCCGAAGCGTTTTGCATGGGTCTATTCCAACTACAAGTTCCTGATGAAATACGCGATGATCTGTCCCGCAGGGTAGAGGAAAGTGTGTACTTTTGCGGAATGGACGGCAAACCGTGGCAAACCCAATCAAGCTTCAAAGATGGCCGGCTCAACGTACAAATCAAGACAGAATCGTCGGGAAAGCTGTATGTGCTGTGGCCCGTAAAGGAGCTGGGCACGCGACTCCTGTCTACCTGCACCTTGGCGACGTCGAGCGACAAACAATTTCACCTGCTGCTTGAACTCGCTCGTGGTAGTTGTTACCGCGCCCGAACTCTCGGAGATGGATGGCAACGTCTCGGTATTCCACCTAACGATGCATTCAATCAGCACCTTCAAGACGGGACAGCTTGTTTTTTGAATGCTTTGAAAAAGCAAGACTGCCCAAGTGAGGCTACCGAAGAAGCAATCAACGCGATCGCTCAGTTAGAGCGAGCGCTTGACCTACTAGCAGAAGACTACGCGAAGCGGTCCATCGATAACCGGAAGCAAAAAGAGCCGAAGCTCGGCACGCTACTCGCTGGGTCCCTCTTTCCTCTGGATAGTGACGAAACTGCCAGTCAATCCATTCCCTCGCAAGAGCTTTTCCTTCAGACCTTTAACGCCGCTGCAGTTCAATTCCGCTGGGCTGAACTGGAAAAGCGAAAAGGTGAATTTGACTTCGACCGCCTGGTACACATCGTGAGTGATTGCCAGAAAGCTGGCATTAAAACCATTGGGGGTCCATTAATTGATTTCAAAAAGGAGTTACTCCCCGATTGGATCCTGGAGGATGAAAATGACTTTGATTCACTTCAACACTTTGCACTCAACTATGTTGAGAGAACGGTAAGTCGTTTACGGGGTACCGTTCAACTATGGAATTGCATGTCGGGAATCAACAATGATGGCCCAATTCCAATGGATGATGAACAAATCATGCGGCTGAGCTTGGCAATTCTCCAAAAGGTCCGAGGCACAGATCCCGAGACGCCGGCAATCATCTCCTTTGACCAACCGTTTGGAGAATACTTAAGACGTCCTAATCGCGGGATACCCGCGATGAAAGTTGCAGAGACTCTGATTCGCAGTGGTTTGGGGATAGCTGGTGTTGGACTTGATATCAAATTGAATTACGACCAGTACGGCACCATGCCTCGCTCCGCAATTGACTTCTCACAAAACCTGGATAGCTGGGGCAGCCTTGGCGTACCACTGCTTGTCCAATTGTCAACGCCCGGCGCAATAGACAGTGACGCTCACGCAATCCAGAACTTATCAATTGTTGAAGATTCTGCGACATCCGAAACAGCAGGGGACTCTCAGTTGCGAGACATTCGCCCACTGCTTCAAATCTTACTTGCCAAACCGTATGTCCATGGAATTGTATGGAATGGTTGGGCTGATCACGCGCCACACCTTCTACCCAACTCGGGATTAGTTGACCAGCAGCATCAACCGCGACCCCTGCAGAGACATCTCGCAGAGCTTCGTGAACTTCACCTGATGTAGAGAAATCAATGGCCTAATGGATTGTGCGAAGCGGAGATGAAAGAGGTATAAAGGAGACTCCTCAAGTTTTCTAAAGACATCTTTACAACAGCTGTCTATCGGTCTCCGCTCATTACAACACGGCATCTAACAATAAAATGAATCGCTACATCAGAACGTTCTTTATCCTTTCGGCTTCGCTAGTACCGGTTATCTCGAACGCGGCAGACACAATTAAGCCACTTGGTGAAGTGGAAACAGTCAAAAAAGGATTCAAGTTCACGGAAGGCCCGTCGTGGGACACAAAAGGTCAACTGTACTTTAGTGATATACCCAATTCTGCCATTCATGAAGTCAGCAACGACGGATCGGTCAACACCTTCACCAGTGATTCGAAACACACCAATGGAACCTTAGTCGACGCGCAAGGTCGCTTACTTGCATGTCAGATGGATGGACAGGTAGTCGCCTATGATACGGCATCAAAAAAGGTGACTGTTCTGGCGAATTCATTCGAAAGCAAACGCTTCAATGCACCCAATGACCTGATCATTGACCGAGAAGGAGGAATCTATTTCACCGACCCACTTTTCCGCGCGCCAGACCCATTACCTCAAGGAGTACAAGCGGTTTACTACATTTCTAAGTCAGGGGAGGTCGAACGAGTGACGGACCACATTGCGGCACCCAACGGGATTGCTCTGTCACCGAACGGGAAGCAACTTTACGTTGCGCCGAGCCATCAATCAGAAATGCTTGTTTATGATGTTCTAGAGCCAGGAAAACTTGCAAACGGTCGAACACTCTGTACGCTGACACAGCCTGAAGGTAAAAGTGATACTGGCGGTGATGGCATGGTGGTGGATGTTCAAGGCAATCTCTATATCACCACTCACTTGGGCGTCGAAATTTTCTCTGCGAAAGGTGAAAAACTCGGCTTGGTGCAGTTCCCTGAACAACCTGCCAATGTCACTTTCGCTGGCAAGGATCGAAAAACGATGTATGTCACCGCTCGCACCGGACTCTATCGAGTTGAAATGCCGATCGCGGGACTCGCTCCAAATTGACAATCTAATCCGCAGCGTGCAATCGCGCTGACCATCCAGCGGGAGCATCTGGCTGCTGCCAAGCGCTCATCCCACCATCCACGTAAAGTGTTTGGCCGTGGATGTGATGAGCCGCATCAGAGAGAAGAAAAACCGCGGCGCCACCGCAGACGTCCGCTTCAGGGACTTCTCCGGATGGAGTATGCAACTTCATCCACTCATCGAGATCGCGATCCTGATTCAAAACATTCGTTAACGGAGTTCGCACAAGCCCGGGAGCCATTGAATTGACTCGTATCTGATGCGGAGCGAGTGTTACACAGAGAGAACGGACCATCGCTGCAACAGCCCCTTTACTCGTGTCGTAGGCCGCATGATCAGGCTCAGAGAGTATTCCGTTAATTGAACCGGTAAATAAAACGCGACCACGAACTTGCCTTGAAATCCAAATCCGTGAAAATGCTTGAGTCAGAAAAAAACCCGAATGCACGTTGAGATGCATCGTTTTCTCAAAACAGTCATGGGTGAGATCAAGAAATGGTGGATCGATATAGGTACCCGCATTGTTCACCAATAAATCGATAGAGGGCATCACCTTGTCGAGGCGATTCATCAGCAAATCAAGATAAACGTCAGGGGACTGCGCTAAATCCTGAACGATCAATTCTGCCTGAACTCCATGAGACCGACATCGCTGTAGTGTTTGCTGGGCGAACTCGTCATCGTGCAACCCCAAGATCGTGACATCAGCACCGGACTGAGCGAGTGAGCAAGCAATGACAGAGCCAACTCCTTGTGTACCACCTGTTACCAATGCTCGGTGACCAGATAAATCAAAAATCGATTTACTCATCTGCTTAATCCTCAAACAATGGCCAGCAAAACCTGTTGACAGGCGCCGTCATCCTTACCAGTACCGACGACAATCGACGGGCTCCATGGCTGTAGAAATCAAATTGTGCGTAACACGAGAAAGATCGACTGACGAAGAACTGACGGCGGTTAGTTGCTCCACATCGAATCAGATCACCCAAACTACATGCAACCCAGCCAATTGCCAGGTTTTGTCATGATGCCTTTGATCATCAAACGAGTTGTTACTTGAGTCAGAAAGAAAAGGTCAAACCCCTTCCTACTCAAAGGGAGGCGAAAAAACTCACCTGGTTGCTTCAAATGTTTTTTCAATGCCTCTCTCGCGTCATTTTAATCCTTCAGTTTTGGTCGCGATGTGGAAGCAAATTGCTTTGAATCTTGCTGTGTGCGAGCCGCGTCAAATTCGTTTGCTTCAAGAACAACTCGGTAACTAAGCCGCATTTCTTCGCCCTTTTTAAGGATGACACCCTTTGTCTTTTCACCGCCAACGAAATGGTGCACCCCAAATGGATTAGCAGCAAACAATCCATAAGTACGCACATGCCATCGACAAGGATACTGGAAGCTCTCAGGATGATCATGCACGGTGACTCCAACGGTCTCACCTTTTACCGGCCCACTGTAATTAACCCACGCCGATTTCTTACCCCAGGCTGCCTTGTCGTGGAGTCCCTCAGCATTGGTAACCAATCCCCCTGTCTTGGCATCGACTTTCATCGTACCTGCTACGCGAAGTCCAAACGAACCCTCCTTCGTGTCACCGAAATTCACATCCTCGTCGCTTGCTATCAGCAAAAAATCTGCATCGATAACTCGCCGATCCCCTGAAGAATAGAAGTGGTAACGGCGAACATCAGACAGCAGTCGCTTTCCGTCGGGGGCGTTCCAGTCATTCTCTGTCGTGATCACAACCGAGCCATCATCAAGAGTCTTTGCGTTGCCTGATCGATGAACAATCTTGCCGCAATGATCGTCGTCCAACCAAAAATCAACTCCGTTAACATCTCCGTGAGTCAACCAAAACGAGCGATGGTGATCGTGATCGCTTCGCTCATTTGGCCCTGCATCCTTCATGGGAAAATCACGAGTCATTCGATGCCCCGCGGGGCCGACTAATGGATAAATGATCGGTTTTCCATTGCTGTCCAAACGATAACCCGCGAAGAGTCGATCGCCTTGTGTCACCATCCAACCGGCGGGATCCTTTGTTTCCGCAACGCTCAGTGAAGGATTCGCTTTGCCTTTTTCTTGACTGTTGGCGGTGCTGCAATCAGCAATACAGATCAGGCATGAAATCACACCCAACAGAATGAACCGATTCGAACGTCTTGTCATGCCGTGATTCTCAACTTGTTCTAATGGGAAAACGAAAGGAAAATATTTCAGAAACGCGAGTGTCCAATCGTCTCAAAAAAAATATTTATTGAGCATTACCGCAATCTATATTCTTTTTTCAGACAATTCGCCGAACCAAAATCGGACCAACCGCCAACGGAACGGTGTTGGTTTTTGTCATTTCAGCTGACATGTGCCTGCCGAAGCGATCTTTCTTGCCAGTCCTGTGACGACAGCTTCATACGGGTTGGACCGAATATGATACCGATTCCGAGCCGTTTCGGGTCAACTTCTTTGAAGGTGAAGCATGATCTTGCTTCGATTTCCGCGTAAAATGGAGTCGGATGGATCGACCCGGCAGCTAGAATCGGTTGTGATCATGCGTCACAACGCGGATCTTTTAGCCGCAGAAAGCCTGCAATTTTTGAAGGGTACTTTTTGGATTGGATCACTGGTTTGCCAGAGCTTCACGGACGTAGCTTGTTCGAGGTCAACAATCGGCCTGAACCTTCCCGGCAGAAAAACCAATCCGCGGGTGAAATCCATGACGGCGGACGGGTCGCGAGCCGATAAAAATGATCAGACCAAAAAAACCACCGATTGCTCAGAGACGAACGATACACCGATCGGTTCGCGATTGCAGCGAAGAACGTATTAACCGAGCCCCAACTTTTTTGACTTTTGCTATGCGATCTTTCATTCCGATTTTTCTGATGAGCTGTCTTTTTTTTCAAACAGCAGATGCTCAGAAACGTCCAGCGAAACCCCCTGCCGCACCAAAAATCAAATTACCGGCGAGCGTGCGAACAAAGCCGAAATCAGTGATGCAAGTCTCTAAGGTGACTCCGTCGAGTCGGAGTCGCTTGCTGGGTGCCGCGCTTGAACTGGATCAGTTGGTGGAAAGCCAACTTGCCAAGCAGGACCAGCGTCCCAATGACATGGCAAGCGATGAGGTTTTTCTGCGGCGCGTCTTTTTGGATATTGCGGGTAGAATTCCTACCCTGAAAGAAGCGAAAAACTTTTTAGAATCCGCTCAAGAAAACAAACGCCAAAATTTAATTGACAAGCTTCTCGAGAGCCCTGGCTATGTGAGCAATATGTACAACTTTTGGGCCGATACACTTCGGCTCAACGACCGTCCACAAGCTAACATCATTGCTGACCCTTATCTGAGCTACATCAAAGATTCGATTCGCACGAACAAGCCCTATGATGAATGGGTTTACGAAATGCTCACAGCGGATGGTAAGGTTTGGGAAAACGGTGCTGTAGGGTACCAGCTTCGTGATGACGGAATGCCTCTTCCCTACATCGATAACACCGTGCGAGTGTTCTTGGGAACTCAAATCGGATGTGCGCAGTGTCACGACCACCCGTTTGATGATTGGACGCAGTATCAGTTCTACCAATTAGCGGCTTTCACCGCCGGGACGCGGACACGAATGCTCAGAGGTTCCCCCGGCTTCGAAAAAACCAACCCTGCCAATGCACTCATCAACGAAGCAAGAACGAAGTTTGATAAAGGCCGTGTACCGGGAAACTTCCAACGACTGGTGCGTGCCAACACATACGTGGTAAGTGAGGTCAAAGCAGCAATGCGATTACCTCACGACTACGCCTACTCCGATCACGACCCAAAAGAAGTTGTTCCGCCAGCAGTTCTATGGGGAAATATCCCAACGAAAGCAAAAGACAGCTCCCCACGAGAAAAATTTGCCGCATGGCTCACCAGTTCGGACAACGAGCAGTTCAGCAAAACCATTGCCAATCGACTTTGGAAACGGTTCTTGGGTGTGGGATTGGTCGAACCGATTGATGATTTCCAAGACATCTACCCACCCTCAAATGAACGGTTGATGGATTTCCTGAGCAAAGAAATCGTGCGAAATGACTTCGATCTAAAAGAATTCATGCGGATGATTTTCTACAGTAGAACTTATCAGCGAGAGGCAGGTGACTTTGACCCCTCAAGCGATGAGCAGTATCACTACCCGGGCCCTGCGGTACGTCGAATGACCGCGGAACAGGTGTGGGACTCCATTCTTACACTGGCCGTACAAAACCCTTGGCCATTCCAGCGACCCTCCATCAATGAATTGGCGCCAGTGCTCGATATCGACTTTGCGCAAGACAACTACAATCAAGTTTTGCAAAAATCCGAGAGGTTCAAAAACACCTATTTCAGCGGAACCTACAAACGTTCGCTAAATTCACATGCCTACCAAGGGAACATTCTTTGTCGAGCCAGTGAACTTCCTTCGCCGTTACCACCTCAACACTTCCTTCGGCAATTTGGCCAAGGAGATCGTGAGACCATCAATGGGTCTCAACAAGATGCCACCGTCCCACAGATCCTCGCCATGTTCAATGGACCTATCACACACGTGATGCTGGAACCGGGGTCAGCGATTGTGGACAACGTTTTTGAAATCAAAGAAGTCAGAGAGAGAATCGATGCGATTTTCCTCAGCGTACTAACAAGGATGCCAGCTGGATCGGACCGAAGCATTGCAGCCGGTGAATTAGGAAGGACCCGAGCCGATGGTGTTGGCTATGGTAATATCGTTTGGGGTTTGCTCAATACACGTGAATTCCTCTTTATACCTTAATTTGGACATCAAGCCTTAACCTGATATGGCTTCCATGGATTTCTCCTAGTAAAGCAGCCGGCGGAATCCAATCGTGTTTAAAGATGATCACCGTGAATCCTGGTTTCATCGGTTAAACAATTTGACAACGACTAGCACTTTTCAATCTCCACGCCAATTTTAGAAAGTTGTTCCCATGCCCCGCATCGAGTTCAACCCAAATCACCGCCGTGAATTCATGAAAACGATCGCCAAGCAAACACTTGGTGTTTCGTTTGCCGGATCCGTTTCATCTTATGGATTATTTGGCGAAGCGGACGCTGCAGCAGCGGTCGCTGGAAAAGCGAAACACGTTATCTATTTGTTCATGGATGGTGCCATGACCCACCTCGACACCTTTGATCCAAAAGTCGGTGTTGAAGAGGCAGGAGAAACCAAACCCATACAGACCCGAGTCCCGGGTATGCAATTTGGAGATCGATTTCCCAAGCTGGCTTACCTAGCAGGTGCGATCGCAGTCGTTCGCTCACTGAGCACTGAAACAGGCGCGCATGACAAGGGAAAATACCTGATGCGCACGTCGTACAAACAGATAAACAGCATCCAACACCCAGCGATGGGTGCATGGATGGTGTCCGAGACCGGACGATTAAACCAGGACCTACCGGGTAATTATGTAATTGGTGGAGCCAACCGCCACCCTGGAGCCGGCTTCCTAGAGCCCTCACTTGCCCCCGTCCCCGTGGCTAATGCAGCATCGGGACTGGAAAACACATCCCTTCCAAAATACCTGCCACCAGAACTCTTTGATCGAAGATTGATGTTGGCTAATAAGTTCGATAAAGCGTTCCAGAATCGTCGTAAAAATCGACAGGTGGAAGCCTACAATCAGCTCTACTCAGAAGCTCGAAGATTGATGGGCAGCAAACATCTCCAAGTCTTTGACATCAAAGAAGAACCCCAAAGCGTTCGCGACGCCTACGGGAATAATCAATTGGGTCAAGCGTGCTTGCTTGCAAGACGGCTTGTCCAGAAAGGTGCAAGATTCATCGAAGTTAGCTACGGTGGCTGGGACATGCACCAAGATATTTATGGGCGTCTTGACTCAAAAGCGGGTGAGCTTGACAACGCGTTAGGCAATTTGATGCGTGACCTGCACGCCAATGGCTTACTTGATGAAACCCTCATTGTCTTAACCACAGAGTTTGGTCGCAAACCGAACATCAATGTCAATGTAGGACGGGATCACCACCCAGGGGCTTTCAGCAGTCTGCTCATTGGCGCTGGAATCAAAGGGGGCCAAGTGTATGGAGCGTCCGACAAACGTGGGTTCAGCGTTGAAAAAGATCACGTATCGGTTGCAGAATTCAACACGACAATCGCAGCAGCCGCAGGTCTACCGTATCAGGAAGAACGCTTTGCTCCCAATGGCAGGCCATTCAAAATCGGTGGAGGTAGCGACCCAATCCAGTCGCTTCTCGCTTGATGTAACTCAAGATAGGGCAAACCTGAGTTGCAACCGACACGGAATCGCCGAGGATCTGGCGATGAGAAATATCATCGCTTCAAGTTGGCAGAGTGCATCAAGACACCAGACAGCAATTGTGCTGTGGTGTGCACAAAACAAATCGGCCACGCAAGCGAATAGCGATTGCATTTCGCATCCCTAATTTTGCTCTTATAGATTTCGTATCGGAGACTAACAAGTAGAGGCTGCATTTTCTTGGCAATACAGCCTCTTCATGACCGTGGGCCTAATGGAAGCCACCGCTCTTTCCCGTCCGGCTTCAGTAGTTTGCAATGTGAATTTGCTTGGGATCAACGAGCCAAATCGTGTCCGGGGACGCAGGTCCATCAAGGGAAGCAATTATTTTAGATTCAGCTGACTTCCTCAAAACCGAAGTGCCTCAGATCCTTCTTCTGGTCAATTCCCCATCAATCACCTGAGAGAATGGCGTTCTGTTTTGAATCAGATAGGCTTTTCAAGAAAAGATTCAGTACCAAAGGCGCGGACTGATCGTTAAACTGGAATCCCGCCAGTAATCCTACCTCCATAGATTGAGTATGCCATGCACCGCGTGATTGCGATTGCTTTTGTCTTACTGACATCCGTGATAATCGACCAGCTCAATGCGGCTGATGATACGACAAAACGAAAAGCAGAAGTAATCCTGCCGGTACCGGAATCCGAAGCCACTAATCAACAAGAGATGAAGGCCTATTCGGAACCGATCGAACATACCGAATACAAAATTGAAATGATTCCTATCCCAGGTGGGACGTTTACCATGGGTAGCCCCGATAGCGAGGCTAATCGAAACGCCGACGATGAAGGCCCGCTACATGAAGTAGAGATCTCTCCATTTTGGATGGGAAAATTCGAAATCACGTGGGATCAGTATGAATCATGGGTCAATGAGATGGATCAGCTTCGACGCAAGATGCTGTCTCTACCTGCAACTCCACGTGACGCGCTAGTCGATGGAATTTCGAAACCAACCGAAGAATACACGGACATGAGCTTTGGTATGGGTCGCGGAAATTACCCTGCAATCTGCATGACTCAACATGCTGCTCGCACGTACTGCGAATGGCTCACTGCAAAAACAGGACGCTATTACCGTTTACCTACCGAAGCTGAATGGGAATACGCATGTCGAGCTGGCACCAAGACAGCTTTCTCATTCGGTGATGACGCCTCAAAGATTGGTGAGTATGCCTGGTTCTATGACAACAGCGAGGATCAGTATCAGGAGATCGGGCAGAAGAAACCCAATCCTTGGGGACTGCATGACATGCACGGCAACGTCTCGGAGTGGGTGCTTGATCAATATTCAGATGAGTTCTACGAAAAGTCAAAAACGGCAAAAGACCCTTTGAACATTCCCAATAAGCTCTATCCTCGAGTGGTACGTGGTGGTGGATGGGATGACGACCCTGAAAGCATGCGCAGTGCTGCACGCAGGGCGTCGAGCGAAGACTGGAAAGAGCAGGATCCCCAGTTACCACAAAGCATCTGGTACCATACCGATGCATTAAGTGTTGGCTTTCGTGTGGTTCGGCCTTTGACCGAACCTTCGAAGCTAGAGAAGTCAGAGAAGTGGAGCAAAACCGCACCAGAGCAAAAAGACCCTGAGGACTAGATCCACTTACTGTTTCCATCCTACGACGGACTTCTTTCATATAAACCAAGTTGTCAGCCGAGATAAGATAAACATCGTAATCGAAGTCATCCAACGCTGGCTTTTGCGATCATTTAGATAAGCCAGCAACCCTGAAACACCACATCCCTCAAACCTTTCCCTTACAGCACGACTGCATCGAAATTAGGATTTGAATATGAGCCAGCAAAAGCAACCAAGTAGTCGAAGAGACTTCCTTAAAAACACTGGAAAAGTCGCAGCTGTCAGCTCTTTAGTTGCGACAAGTGCACCCCGCGTGCATGCAGCAGAGAACAATTCGATTCGAGTCGTTCTGATTGGATGTGGTGGTCGGGGAACCGGTGCAGCCTTGAATTGCTTGAGCGTCGAAAATGGCCCTACATTGGTAGGTCTCGCTGACGTTTTTGATAAGAACCTGAACAGCACTTATGCATCTTTGTCAGGTAATCAAACCGTTGGATCAAAGGTTGATGTGCCTGAGGAAAACAAGTTTGTCGGCTTCGATGCATATAAAAAGGTCATGGATCTTCTTGATCCCGGCGATGTTGTCATCCTTGCAACTCCACCCGCATTTAGATGGGTACACTTTTCGTATGCCGTTGAAAAAGGTCTGAACGTCTTCATGGAGAAGCCCGTCACGATTGATGCACCCACTTCCGTTCGGATGCTTGAATTAAATGAAAAGGCGAAAGAAAAGAATCTTAAGGTAGCTGTGGGGCTAATGTGCCGCCACTGTCCTGCTCGCCAAGAGCTATTCGACCGAATTCAGAATGGTGAGATTGGTGACATCACGATGATGCGAGCTTATCGAATGGCGGGACCTACCGGCTCCGCCGCCGCTCCACCGAACGATGGCAGTCTTCCTGAACTTCAATATCAGATCAAACACTTTCACGGATTCCTATGGCTAAGCGGTGGAGCAGTCAGCGATTTCCTTATCCACAATATCGACGAATCTTGCTGGATGAAGAACTCATGGCCGGTCAAAGCAATCGCCTCTGGCGGAAGACATTATCGCGGCGATTCTGTTGATCAAAACTTTGATGTGTACTCCATTGAATATACATTCGCGGATGGAACCAAACTGCTCGTTGATGGAAGAACCATTCCCGGATGCAAGCGTGAATTTGCAAGCTTTGCCCATGGCACGAAAGGACTCGCAGTCATCTCCACCGCTTCCCATTGGCCTTCAAAGGCGAGAATTTTTGAGGGGCACAATTTCGACAACAGCCGCTTGAAGTGGGAGTATCCACAACCCGAAACGCAGAACCCTTACCAGGTCGAATGGAATGACCTCATTCAAGCGATTCGTGAAGATCAGCCGTACAACGAGTTGGAGAGAGGGGTGATGGCCAGTGCGGTGACTTCGATGGGACGTATGGCAGCACACACCGGTCAGGAAATCACACTCGAAAAGTTCATGAAACATGATCATGAATTTGGACCAGGCATCGAAAACCTGACACTCGACTCACCCTCTCCCTTGCAAGCCAACGCTCAAGGAAAATACAGCATTCCAATGCCAGGCTTGGTGAAGAATCGAGAATACCTGTAGGCCACAACGCGATCAACAAAAGTGATCGAAAGAATGAAACTCATAAGCTTCCGGTGATTGCCGGAAGCTTTTTCATTTCCTCAAATACTTTATCGCATCGAAGAACACCCATTCTGATGATCGAAGTCAGAATCAAGGAGGTGAGTGGCCAGCTAGACGGACATGGATTCTTTTTTGTGCATGAATTGACAAAAAGGCTACACTGTTGGGGAATTAATCAAAATCCTGAAGAGCGAGGAAGCTCGCCCCAATACCCTCGCACCACCATCGCCGATGCTTACTGAATCCAACACTGGTACTACTTCGACGGAATCCCTGATTTCCATCTCGAACGTTACCAAGTCGTATCAACTTGAAGAGATTCAAGTGGATGCTTTACGCGGTGTCGATCTGGAAATACACAGTGGTGAGTTCGTCGCACTGGTAGGGGCTTCAGGGAGCGGCAAGTCCACTCTGATGAACACCCTTGGATGTTTAGACCGACCCACATCAGGATCTTATCGTCTCGCGGGTCACGAAATTGTTACGATGAATCGTGATCAACGTGCGAACATTAGAAATCAACAGATAGGATTTGTATTTCAGAACTTCAACCTGCTAAATCGAACCTCCGCTCAGGAAAATGTAGAGCTCCCTCTTCTGTATCAACGTGGATTAACGAGGGCGCAACGCCGTGACCGAGCCAGAGAATTACTGGATCGGGTGGGGTTAGGAGACAGAAAGTCGCATCATCCTGGTCAACTAAGTGGAGGACAACAACAAAGGGTGGCTGTGGCCAGAGCGCTTGTTAACGAACCGAGTATCCTCTTGGGTGATGAACCCACCGGAAACTTGGATTCACGCACCAGTCGCGACGTCATCAGACTTTTTGGAGAGCTGAATGAAAGAGATTCGATCACCATTATTCTTGTGACCCACGACCCTGAGGTTGCCAAAGCGGCAAAGCGACAGGTCGTACTACGGGATGGGCAAATCGTATGTGATACAACCGATTTCCATCAAGCATTTGATGCTTTGAGGAATTCATCGGAAAATGACGAAGGCCCAGACGCTTGAAGCGTTGTGAACAGATGATTGATGGTTTAACCAACGAAGGTTGCATTCACCAGCTTGATGGTAGATCGCGTTCAATCAGATAATCGTTCCCGTGCCTCCTGTGCCCAAGGACTTTCAGGAGCCAGCTGAAGAAATCTTCTCCAGTGCATCTCGGCATCCTCCCCTTGTCCAATTCGGTCAAGCAGCGTCGCGAGTTGATAGTGTGCCTCTGAATAATCGTCGTGTAGCTCTAAAGCACCACGAAAAGCGGCAAGAGCCAAGTCAATTTGCCCCGTCTCCTGCAGGACACATCCCAGGCCCATTCGCGCTTCAACAAATTCTGGATCCGATTCAATTGCGGAATAAAACCGCTCTCTCGCGGCAACAACTTCACCCGATCGATATAACAACTCACCTAACTGAAAGTCGATATCGGGGCGGGGACCATCACGTGCTAAGATCGCATGACAGTAATCAATTGCGAGGGTCAGATCTCCCTCCTCCTCAGCTTTGAAAGCAGCATCGAGAAGGTCATCTGTCAGCAATTCCTCCGATGAATAGAACGGAACCACATCGGGAGGCTCTTCGTAGATCCCCAGATTCTGTCGATCGCCTTCAGGATCTTGGGTGGCTTGATGCATGTTCGTTTGATCAAGCAATTCAAAATCAAATCTCAATTGACCATTTGGCTCAAGCAGACCCTCGCCCCCACGAAGTAAAACATGGCTGCCTTCCACAAGAATGGATAATTGATCCAACGGACGCTGCAACTCTGGAAGCACTTCAACAAGATCCACCAGTCGCTGCTCAATCGCTTTTGGACTCGCGCCCATCGCAATCCATTGTGCGAGACGTCGAGCGGTAGCAATCTCTTGAAAGTCAAAGTATGGCAATCGATGCAAAGTGCGAACTGGAGTAATTAGACCTCGTCTCTGCCAGCGGCGAATCACATGAACTGAAACTCCCAAGAGGTGCGCCAGCATCGCCGGCGTATGATATCGGCGAATCGACTGCTCAACTTCAAGCATCCCGAGTCGTTGCCATAGTTCGGTTTCATGCAGCACCTCTACATCGCCACGTGCAGCTGAATCTCGCATTCTCGCACTAAGCAAATCAGCCTCCGCCAACGGTGACTCTTCTGCTCCGATGACAATCCAATCCAGATTCTCATCCTCGTGATCAACAACCATGGCATCGTAGGATCGCAGAATATTCGCTGCCTGTTTCTGATTCATACCTCCAAATCGGCCCACCAGTGCGATTCGATGTCCCGCAAGTTTCTCGAGATCACTGACCGCAGGATCAGCAACCAACGATTCACCATCGGTGGAGTCAGCATTTTCAACGTTATCAGTTGGAAACGACACAGGCAGCATCAATCAGTCGAGGCCAAAGCAATATCACCAGAGAGTCAGCTATTATCCAGATTACCGTGTCCAGAACGACCGGGCTTATTAAAAGTTATACCCGAGTTGGATGAGCCAATCATCGATTCAGCTCAGACGAGAAGAATTGTCCCGGTTCAGAGCATACCGATCACTTCACATCTTGTGGATCGAGCTCAGATGAATCATCCTTTCTAGCTGGTTGCGAGTGAGCGGGGTGATCGCTGGTGGACATGTTCCACTGGAGGAAAGTCCGGGCTCCAAAGGACAGGATGGTCGATAACGTCGACCGATCGTGAGATTAGGGAAAGTGCAGCAGAGAGTAGACCGCCGAGCGGGAGGCATTCTTGAATGTTGATCCGTGGCAAGGGTGAAACGGTGCGGTAAGAGCGCACCAGCATTCAAGGTGACTTGAATGGCTAGGTAAACCCCATCCGGAGCTAGACCAAACAGAGTGAATATCGGACGCAGGTCCTAATCGAGGTGGTCCGCCTCGATTGACACTCGGGTAGGTCGCAATTGAGGCGACGAGCAATTGTCGTGCACAGATAAATGATCACCCATTTGTCATCCATGGATGACAAATGACAGAACCCGGCTTACAAGCTCACTCGCAACCATTTCAGATAGTAGCCTGCAGTGTGAACTGGCTTGGTAATTTAGCAAGGTATTACACTCTTCATTCGACAACCTGTTGCTAGCCGTCTACATTGCTACAGAGATCCCATGCCCCGTATTGTGGACGACGCACCATGAATGAAGCTCAATCGATTGCAGTCAATCAAAACGCGTCCATGAAGTGCGGAACGTGCGGGGCAGTTTTCTATCTTGATGAGACCCACTCGCCACCTTTTTGCTCGGAAAGATGCAAGCTGGTTGATCTCAAACGATGGATCGACGAGGAAATCTCGTTACCTCATGAGGGTGGTCCAGATGAAGAGCCCGAGATTGATTGAGCTGGCACCCCTCAAGAACCGAAGGGTGAGTCAACAATAAGTGTACGGGAGGATCGCAATTTCCTGCGTTACTCTTTCCGGTATACCTTAAAGCGACAAATCTTCAGGTGAATCTGACTCTTTCCGAGGGAAAATAGGCATTGCCGAAATGACTAAAACGGAGACCGATCCGCTTTTGTGTCGCTGGAAGCCTTTACATCATGTCAAGAACGGGCGAAAATCAACGTATAAAGAGTAGAGAAAACCTTTCCCAAGTTTCGGGAAAGGTTTTCTTTTTGAATAAAAGTGGAAGCGAGACGCGACGGAAACGTTTCATGGAAGTGTCAACGTTCCCCGGTCATCATAAGTGTGAAAGGGCTTTAGCCATGGTTGAATCGGTCCCAATGACCCGTAACGGTTACAACAAAATCAAAGCCGAGATTGACAGGCTGGAAAATCAAGAAATGCCACTGGTAACAGCCAAAATCGCAGAAGCGAGAGAGGAGGGCGATCTAAAGGAAAATGCTGAGTATCACGCGCAGCGTGAGAACCAAGGCATGCTACAAGCCAAAATCAACGAATTGAAGGACAAGATCGCGAGAGCCTCAATCGTTGACCCATCGACGCTTCCAAAAGACGAAGTGGTATTTGGTTGTACCGTTACCGTTGAAGATCTCGCTTACGGCGACGAGGAAGAATTCACCTTGGTTGGTGCAGGTGAAGAGGATTACAACTCTGGAAAAATCCTTGTCACTAGTCCCTTCGGTCAGGGCTTGGTAGGAAATAAGGTGGGTCAAACTGTAGAAATTGAAGCACCCGCTGGGAAACTAAAGTTCAAAATCTTGAAAATTGAGTTTCGCGACTAATGCAATGATCCAGATAACTCTCGGCAAATCTGCATCATTCACACAGACCTGCAAAACCAGGATACAGTTGCGTAGGAAGACAGAAATTCGGAAAGCTTAATACAAGCTGCGTTTATCAAACCCGCTTTTAAGCTACGGCACTTCGGTGCTTGCGTCGTGAGGACGCTCATCCATTTCGATCTAACAAGGGCTGATTGCCATTTGAAATTGGTGTCCACCCGGAGAGACTCAATTCCTTGTTGCGATCATTGATTTGGAAATCGCGCAATTAGTAAGACCATTCGATCAATGAATAAGCATGATGAATGAACCAGAGAGTAGTGAAAACGAAGAATCTTCCGTTGTAGAGGAAACAGATTCATCGAGGGATGACACGGTGATCACAAATTCTGAATTACCGGAAGACGGTGTTTCAGAACAGCAAGGTCCGGGATGCATGCCGGCTGTGATTGCAGGTGCGGCATTGATGGGCATCGTTGGCTTCATCACGTGTGCGTTGATGACCTGGTTGATTTTCCAGAAACGCACAGAGCTCGCGATACGCACCCTTGAAGGTGCGTACGTGCCGCAAGTTGAACAAAGCCTACTGGATCCTGTTACCAAACAGGAAGTGCTTGAGGAAATCAAAGTTGTCATTGAGGACATGAAGGAAGGGCAATACGAAGATTGGCAATCAGCTGGAATTATGCAAAGCCTTCAAAAATTACCCGTGATTCAGTGGGGTGAATTACAGGCGTTGGAGGAATCCATCCAAGAAGCTCCTCAGGAATTGCTCTCTGAAACAAATAAATCAGTCGCGATCAATAATCTTCAAAAGATCAAACTTGCTGTCAAACAAGGGAAAGTCTTTTCATTCGACTTTGAGGATGTGCTGGAACCTATTCGAAAGCCGTCGAATACTGCTCCGTCCGGTTACGTTATAGAATTCCCCCTGCAAGACGATGGGATGCTTGAGGCGATTCGCCGTATCCAACTGCTGGCTGATCGTTCAACGATCACAAGTGAGGAGATTGAAGTGGTGAATATTAGCGAAGTGGTTCGTGATCAAATTAAGTCAGCAGCCACAGCAGATCAGTGAGATTCTGACTGTTTTTCCACACAAACGAAAACGGCCACGTGCATTCACCGAAGCTAAAAAGGTCTCAACACGCTGAAAACCGTGCAGGGAAAAACACGAGGCAGTGGAAGGTTCCAAGTTTCTAAAGCGCCATGACGAGTGGATTCGGATCAGTGAGTGCGTCAAACGAAAAGAAAAAAGTGGTTATTGTTGGTGCCGGCCCCGGCGGGCTAGCGACAGCGATGCAACTTGCCAACGCTGACTACGATGTGACAATCCTGGAACGTCGTGAAGTCGTCGGTGGTCGCACTTCAGCGATCGAAATGAATGGTTTTCGCTTTGACTGTGGTCCCACCTTCTTTCTTTATCCTCGAGTACTCGCCGAGATTTTTGAATCCGTAGGACGGAACCTATTTCAGGAAATCCCGATGGTCCGACTTGACCCTCAGTACCGATTAACTTTCGGTGCCGGAGGAAAACTGGACTGCACACCTGATCTACAAAAGATGGATCAACAGATTAAGGAGTTTTCACCACAAGATGTCGGTGCCTTGAAAAGGTACATGGATGACAATCGAGTGAAACTAGAAAAATTCCGCCCGATTCTTGAGTCGCCCTTCAGCTCGCTTTTTGATTACCTAAAACCCTCGGTCATTGCTGCGGCACCTCACCTGCATCCGTTGAGGTCAGTAGGTAAGGAACTACAGAAGTATTTTTCGGACCCTCGTTTGGTCATTGCATTTGCATTCCAATCAAAGTACTTAGGCATGTCTCCGTTTCAGTGCCCGAGTCTCTTTAGCATTCTTTCTTTTCTTGAATACGAATACGGCGTTTGGCATCCTATCGGCGGATGCGCGAAGGTCAGTGAACGCATGGCCGAAATTGCACAAGAGATGGGAGTAAAGATTTGCTTGAACGAGCCTGTCGTTGAAGTTGAAATGGCTGGCAAACGCATCAAGAAGCTTCACACAAACCGTGGCACCCACTCCGCTGACGCATTTGTAATCAATGCGGATTTTGCTCACTGGATGCGGCAGCATATTCCAAATGAAAAACGGACACGATGGAGCAACGAGAAACTTGCTAGTAAGAAATACTCCTGCAGTACATTTATGCTGTATCTGGGGATTGAGGGGCAATACGACCAATTACCTCATCACAACATCCACATCAGCAGTGACTATGAGCGTAACTTGAGGGAGATTGAACAGGATCATCTTTTGAGTGAAGAGCCCTCGTTTTATGTTCAGAACCCCAGCGTCACTGACACAACCCTGGCACCAAAGGGACAAAGCGGATTGTATATCCTTGTCCCCGTCACTCACCAACACCCAAATGTAAATTGGAACATCGAAGCAGATCGCTTCCGCGAGATCACACTTAACTCGTTGGCGAAGATTGGGCTGACAGATATTCGCGATCGCATTCGATTTGAACACCGTATCACCCCGAATGACTGGCAGCAGAATTATGCCATCTATCGAGGCGCCACATTCAACCTCGCTCACAACTTGGGTCAGATGCTTCACCGACGCCCAAATAATCGGTTTGAGGAACTAAGTGGGGTGTATCTTGTTGGAGGCGGAACACACCCCGGTAGTGGCTTACCGGTAATCTACGAGTCGAGCCGCATCACAAGTAAATTATTGATGCAGGATCTCAAATAAGGATCTCAACACCAACGACCTTTTACGGTAACGACAAACCCCGGCCGCTGAGTTTCGCGTTCTCGAAGTAATAAAATTACTCGCCTAAATTGACGATTGATATATTTCGGAACCATACCTGTTTTCCATGATTCTGAAACCCGATTCTTCCCGTCGGAGATGATTGGCTCATTGCCTTCTTGAACTTGTTTTGAGTCCCGTCAGGATTCATACCTGACTCGGTCCATTCTCGCAAATCCACCTCATTGACCACCTTTCCGTTCAGTTCAATTTTCATTATCGGTCCACGGCATGACAATCGAAAATGGTTCCATTCCCCAATAGCACGGGAAGCATCCAATGATGGTGCCTGGCAATCATAAAAGGCAACATTCTGTTTTTTTGGGTCAACCTTACCATTTGCTTCCCTGATGCCTTCATTGTCCAGAAGTTGAATCTCTAAGCCTCCCTGTACTGGATCATTCGGGTCGGTTCGAAAAAACACACCACTATTTGCCTGCTTGGATAAGCGATATTCAAGTTCCAACACAAAATCGCTAAATCCCTGACGAGTCCACAAGTACCCCATACCTCGAAGACGTTTCTTACCATTTTTTTGGACAACTTCTTCCATCTGGCAAGTGAGGTTTCCATCAGCATCGACGATCCAACTACCCTCGCGGCACTCCCAGATATCCGTTAATTCACCATCGAATAATACGACCTTCTTCACTGCTGACACTGAATCCAAGGCATGAAGTGGTGGAACCAGAACCAAGAGAAGAAGTGCCTGAATCAGGGACCATTGAGTCAACATGCCAGAGCGTCCAAGCCTTGGGTAATGAGTGAGTCGATCAATCAGATTGAACTTCGTCAGTCGATTGATCGTGTAACTTTTTATTTTCAAGATGTCGTTGGGAATCACGTTTTGTCTTCTTCCGTATATTTTTTTGAAAAGCTTCGGTCAAATTAATCCCACTCTGATTTGCTAGGCAAACAACGACGAAGAGGACATCAGCGAGTTCATCACCAAGGTCGCTCGGCACCTCACCTTTCTTATAGGATTGCTCGCCACAGGTACGAGAGAGGATTCTTGCAACCTCACCAACCTCTTCAACCAGTTGAGCGAGGTTCGTCATCTCATCAAAGTAACGAACACCAATTTTGTTGATCCACTGATCAATAATCTCCTGCGCTTCCTGAATCGTGATTTCTTTCTCCGATCCAGAGAACCCACTCGAAGACTCATCCACACTTCTATCCTTTCTCGTGAATAACAAGGGAGCAAAGCTCCAAGCATTTCATCTGTCAATACGGATCGTCAGTGAACAAAAATCTGAATACGAGTGTTGAATCCGCGATCGATGTTGCCGCAAACTATTCGGCCAACAGCAGGTATGTACCACTCTTGCCGGCAACCGCGATATCAACTTTCTGATCTTTATTTAAGTCGGTTGTAACAATTTGCAGACCACAACCAACGTGTCCTTCTTCAATCGTAAATCGAGAGAAAGATCGACTTTCCAAATCCCACTCAAAGCAATACAGGCATGGCATTTCCATACCACCGGGATCACGACCATTGTGACCATAGTAGCGTTTCCCTGTGATCAAATCCGCTTTCCCATCTCCCGTTACATCGGCCCAAGAAAGTGTGTGTGGCTGACTGAAACTCTTATCAATCAGATGCTCTTTCCATTGAATCTTGCCGTCACCATCACGCCCCTGATTCTCCCACCAGAGCAAACCATAGTCATGGCCCTTACCGTGAATCAGATCTCCGTCACCATCCTGATCCAGGTCAACGACAATCATTGGCACACTTGCATGAAGTTCCCATTCAGCATGAAAAGTCCAAGGCTTTCCCCAAGGATCATTCTCAGGCTGCTCATACCAACCTTGACCCACTAACAAGTCAGCTTTTCCATCACCGCTGATATCTCCGATTGCCATCCCATGACCGTTGCCTTTTTTCCCTAGCTCGTGGGGCACCATATCGAACATCGCACCACTCTCCGCAGGCGTTTTGCGATCCACCAATCTCCAAATCACTGCTGGAACGTTTTTTATCCAACTGTTCACCAACCACTCTGGCCGACCATCTCCATCCACATCCTGCATTAATTGCCCTTCGTTACTGGAGTTTCCTGTGTCAACCAACAAGTGCTGTTTCCACTGTTTACCCAATCTCAAGGCCTCAGGGCCGGGATTCTCATACCAATGAACCTCCGTGGGTTTGAAAGAGCCTGCAATCACATCAAGGCGGCCGTCAGCGTTCACGTCGAAGAGGTAATCCCCGTTGCTCTGTACGTAACCATTCCAGTCCTCAATACTTCGAAGTGGTCGGGGAGCCCACTCTCCACCCTTGTACCAATTACGACCCGCCACTAGGTCCTTCAAGCCATCACCATCCACATCGCCACATGCAATGCCTTCGTTCGCATCAATATTGAGCAGCTTGGCAACAAACTTAGGTGTGGTTGTTTCTGCAGCGAGGTTCGCAACAGAAAACAGGACAACAACTAAACTCAGGACTTGCGATACTCGCATCATATTCCCCAATGTGTAACTAAATTCGTTTTCGCAGCCGTAAATGTGGTTACTCCGATGCTTCGCCTAATAGCGTCACAAATGGATGGCGTGGTTTTGGCATGTTCCCGCGAAACTTGGATGCCATCGATTCCAACCCCGATCATCAGATGAGCGTGGATTATTCTCGAGCGCAGCAGTGATGCCATTCATCAGTCGATAGTATATCGCTCTGCATTCATCAGGTTAGCGGTTACCAGGAAAAATAAACCAACCTTCCTGGATCCGCGACGATGAGGCGACGATACTGGCGGAGCGAAAATGGACTCAATGCATCACCGGCGTCGAAGGAGTGAGACATAATCAGCGACGAACACAAACATACCCCAGTCGTTTTCATTAGACTGAACCTACGATAGTCCATCAAAATGATTGATATCGGTATGCTAAACCGCCTTTTCTTGAGTGGCAAACCTTCAACGCAAGTTTACCCCGTCATCCTACCTATCCGCAGAGTATCGGAAGCAAACGTGAACATCGAATCCATTTCGAGGCTGTACCAATGGTTCTTTACGTTACCCATCATTGCGCTAACACATTCACTGACATTACATGAAACGCGAGGTGAATCACCGAGGCCTCATATCATTCTGGTGATGGCGGATGATCAGGGTTGGGGACAAACGGGGTATTACAACCATCCAGTTCTCAGAACCCCTAACCTGGACAAGATGGCTTCTCGAGGAATCCGATTTGATCGGTTCTACGCCGGAGCCCCGGTATGCTCACCAACACGAGCAAGCGTATTGACCGGCCGAGCCAATGACCGAACGGGCGTTGAAAGTCATGGTTACGCACTGCGGAGACAGGAGATTACGATCGCTCAGATTTTGCAAAAAGCAGGCTATGCGACGGGTCATTTTGGCAAATGGCATTTAAACGGTATCCGAGGACCTGGAGTTCCGATTCTTGCAAAAGACCAACATGGGCCAGGGAACTTCGGATTTGAAACCTGGGTTTCTGTGACTAACTTTTTTGACTTAAACCCAATTCTTAGTCGAGGAGGTAACTTTGAAGAGATGCGAGGTGATTCCTCCGAGGTATCTGTGCGAGAAGCGATTCGTTTCATCGATGAAAACCACAAGACACAGCCGACCTTTTCGGTCGTCTGGTATGGGTCTCCACATGACCCTGCCAAAGCCTCTGAACAAGATCGTCGAGACTTCCTGCACCTTGATGAAAAATCACAAAACCATTACGGAGAACTGGTTGCAATGGATCGCAGCATCGGGACACTCTTTGCTGCACTGGAGGAACGAGGAATTCAAGACACTACGCTTGTCTGGTTTTGCAGTGACAACGGTGGCCTTCCAAAAATTAAACCAAGCTCGGTTGGTAACCTCCGTGGCAACAAGGGGACCATTTTTGAAGGCGGCTTGCGGGTTCCAGGAATTATTCACTGGCCAGCGATCATAAAAACACCTCGCGTCACCTCGCATCCCGCTAGCGTGCTTGACATCTTACCAACAGTGCTGGACATCACAGAAATCAAGCACTCGGATCCAAATCATTCCCTCGATGGAATAAGTCTCAAGCCACTTTTTGAATCTCCATCATCCATACGAACAAAACCAATCCCGTTTCGACATTTGAAACGCGCTGCGTGGATCGACAACGAATACAAAGTCCTGACACAAGATATGTCACGCGGCGACTTCGAACTCTATAACCTCGAGAACGATCCCGGCGAATCAAATAACCTCGCGACCGCAGAACCTGAGCGACTACAAAGGATGGTCGCGGACTTAAAGCATTGGAGTGAATCGGTCGATCGAAGTGTTGCTGGTAATGACTACCAAGCGGGTAAAGTATTGCCCGGTGATCCGGCACCACGATTTTGGACCGAGATGAAGGCGTACCAACCCTACTTCGAGCAATGGCGAAAGAGATGGGAGTATGAATCCCGTCTCAATCCAAAACAGAATCGCTCAAAATCAAAGAAACCGTAACCAACGGCTACTTAGCCTTTTTTCTGGCAGGCGGCTTGATGTTATCGTCCGCCTCCAATTGATACTGCTCACGCATGCGTGCCAATTCAACAATTAGTTGAGATTGAATTTTCGCATATTGAGGATTCCCATAAACACTCGTTAATTCATCTGGATCTGACTGCAAGTCAAAAAGTTCCCAATCATTGAGACGCTCTCCTTGGAGCGCGTAAAAGTGGATTAACTTGTAGCGTCCATTGGTAATCCCGTAGTGGCGAGCAACGTTATGCGCTCCAGGATTCTCGTAGTAATGATAATAAAACTGTTTCCGCCAATCCTTGGGTGTGCTGCCTTTTAAGACGGGAACCAAACTCCGACCTTGCATGTCTTCCGGAATTCCCACTCCGGCAATTTCGAGGAAGGTTTCAGCAAAATCAAGATTAGAAACAATGTCCTCGTTGACACTCCCTGCTTTTACAGTTCCGGGCCAACGCACTAGCAAGGGAGTCTTCAACGACTCTTCATACATCCACCGTTTGTCGTACCATCCATGCTCACCGAGGTACCATCCCTGGTCAGATGCGTAGATCACCACTGTATTTTTTGACAGACCTGACGTGTCAAGATAGTCAAGCACACGGCCCACTCCGTCATCAACACTTTTTACACATCTCAAGTAGTCTTTTACATACCGCTGGTACTTCCATTTCACGAGTTCCGTCTCGCTCATCGTCTGCCGAGCCTTGAGAAAGGCTTCGTTCTTTGGACCATAAGCAGCATCCCAAACCTTGATCTGTTCCGCGTTCATGGTGCCATGCCCCTGTAACTTCAGGTCGCGGTCACTCAAGTGAGCTCGGATCGTCATTTGTTGTCGAGAGGCGGCTTGCGTACGGCCTGAGTAGTCGTCCCACAAAGTATCTGGCTCGGGAATTGTCACATCGTCCAACCAGTTCAAGTACTTCGGTCCCGGCATCCAATTACGGTGAGGAGCTTTGTGTTGGAACATCACCATGAATGGACGATCTCCATCACGGCGATTTTCCAGCCAATCAAGCATCTTGTCCGTGATGATATCAGTCGTGTACCCAGTGTGCTTTCGAGTCACTGGCTCGCCATTGTCTCCCGCGGTGATCATTGGCGGGTTGTAATAGGGCCCCTGGCCTTTGAGAACGTCATAGTAGTCGTAACCCTGAGGGGTGCTGACGAGGTGCCACTTCCCGACAATCGCTGTTTGATAACCAGCCTTTTGCAATAGTTTTGGGAAGGTCTGCTGATCTCCATTGAATCGATCTCGGTTCGTCTTGAAACCATTGATGTGGCTGTACTTTCCCGTTTGGATCACCGCACGACTAGGTCCACAGATGGAATTGGTGACATAACAGCGATTGAATCGCATTCCCTCATTTGCAATGCGATCGAGATTGGGCGTGGTAATCCGAGAAGGATCATACGCACTTATCGCCTGTTCACAGTGATCATCTGAGAAAATGAAAACGATGTTCGGTCGTGAATCGGCACCCAATACTGGAGCGACGCCCAATAAAACCAGAAAAACCAGTACAACAGAAAATCTTCGAGCCACAGCGAACTCCTCGGGACAATCAATACCTAAGATACCGCTTAAACACACGGAATCGCACCATTCGCGTTCTATAATAGCAGGTTCGATGATGTTTGATCGATCACTGGCTTTTCCTCAGGGACTAATTAGAGTTGGAACTCGTATCGACCTAGGTTTTTGTTTGCCAGGGAAAAAGCCCGACACCGCCCCCCACGTGGGGACAAACTCAAACAATCAAGATCCTGGTCACTTTGAACACGTCGAACCGGATGGGCGAGTTCAAGACCATGCCACCCACCCAATACACAAACTTCACCGCGTAATCACACGCGTCAGTCAAAGGATCCCCATGCTTCGCATCACCAGTCTGCTTGTGTTCAGCTGCATTCTTTTTTCATCCACCTCCCTGACACAGGGTGCCGACGGAAAAGGAAAAGGTCCTGCTTTTACCAAAGCCCCGGAGAATGACCCCAACTTTGCGCTAATGGGGGAATTCATTGGTGATATCAAAACGGACGGTGAGAACACTCAACCGCTCGGCTTACAAATACGCCATGTGGGGCACGGTACCTTTGAAGCCGTTTCATTTCTCGGTGGTTTACCAGGGCAAGAGGGTCATGAATCGGAGCCGATGCGTATGATCGGGCAACGGTCAGAAGACTTTGTTGTTCTCTCTGGAGGTCCTTGGGCAATCTTTGTCGAAAAAGAGCACTGCCTACTCTTGAATCGTAAAGGAGAACAAGTCGGTAAGCTCGCAAGAATTCATCGATTGAGTCCCACCTTGGGTGCCCCGGCTCCAGAGAATGCAACGGTACTTTTCGACGGCACGAATGTCGACCATTTCGATAACGCCCAAATCTCAGAGGACGGCTTATTGATGGAAGGGGCGGATCTCAAACCAATGTTTCAGGACTTCAACCTTCATGTTGAATTTCGTATTCCCTACATGCCGCAAGCTGATGGACAATCACGTGGCAACAGCGGCTTGTATCTTCAGAGCCGTTATGAGTGCCAGGTCCTCGACTCCTTTGCTCTTCAACCGGTAATTGATGGATTGGGTGCTCTCTACCGTTACAAAGTACCTGATGTGAACATGGCGTTTCCACCTTTGACTTGGCAAACCTACGACGTTCACTTCACCGCACCACGTTGGTCCTCGGACGGTACGAAAATTCATGATGCGAGAATCACCTCATGGGTCAACGGCGTCAAGGTACAGGACAACGTCGCGCTGCCGAACAAAACCGGAGCAGGTAAACCAGAGGAACCCACTCTACTTCCTATCCGATTTCAGAATCACGGTGACCCCGTCCGATTTAGAAACATCTGGGTGGTCGACCGTGGACTTGCCAGTGGTGAATTCCCCGTACGACCTACGCCGGAACAGCTCATCGCAACGGCAAAAGCGGATGAACAAGCAGAGAAGCCAGAGGTTGATAAAAAAGATGATGGTGATGAAAAAACTGAGGTAAATGAGGAACCGGCAGAAAAAGTAGAACCAAAGGATCAGCCTGAACCGGCAGAAACTCCACAACCGGAGGACAAGCCTGAGCAGGCAGATAACAAAGAGCAGGCAGCCGGGAAGGACGATTCCAAGAAACAGGGATCATGATTGGCTGAATGACCATTCGACGCCAGCTGACTCAGCCACATCGAATCAAGCAATGAATTCATCACAAAAGGCCATGGTTCCCATTCGGATCCATGGCCTTTGTTCGCATATGCTAATACCAGCAACCTCCATTCATTCTTCTGAGTCCACCGTCGGTTTATCTCTCACTGCGATCTCAAGAAGAAGATGAGCAAGTTCGTTACTTATTGGCGTGCCCCGTGAGTCGGTCAAACTCTTTGCACCTGACCGTCAACCAATTGGTAACTTGCATCTGCCAGAGCTGATGCCTCCTCCTGATTGTGGGTAATGTGCAGTGTGGTAACCCGATTAATCCGCGTGATGGATCGTAATAGATCTTGCATTTCGTTTCGGGTATCCGAATCCAACGCACTTAATGGCTCATCCAATAAGAGAACGGATGGATAAAACGAAAGTGCACGTCCCAGAGCAACTCGCTGTGATTCTCCACCACTGAGACCAAAAATCTTTCGATTCAATAAATGCCCAACGCCCAATTGCTCTGCTAGCTGATCCGTTCTCGCTTCGATTTTTTCCTTGGACCAATTCCTCAACTTCAGGGCAAACTCCAAATGCCCACGCACTGTAAAAGTTGGAAACAGAGCAAGGTCCTGCGGCACGTAACCGACTTCACGATCTGCTGGCAGCCAATCCGTTACATCTTCTCCATGAATCAATATCTTTCCGGACTCGGCGCGTCTTAAACCGCAAATTGACTCCAGAATCGTTGTTTTTCCACGACCGGTTTTACCCATCAGCACCGCATAACAACCTGTTTCAATCTGAAAGCTCAGCCGATCCAAGTGGAAGGCGCCAGCACGCAACGATAAGTCCTTGATCTCAATCATGACGTCAGCCCCGTGCCTAACATGCGCAGGACCACCAACACAATGACTGCCATCACTACCATCAGCAAAGACACAGCAACAGCAGCATCAAGATTTCCGATGCTCAATTCCAAGAATACGGTTGTCGAGAGTACCTCAGTTCGCATTCGCGTAGCACCAGCGAAGACTAGAATCGGCCCAAACTCACCCAACGCTCGTGCCCAGGCGATCGTGGTAGCTGCAATCATGCCCTTCCAGGCTTGAGGAAAAGCGATTTGCATGAACGCCTGTCCTCGAGAGCAACCAAGAGTGCGTGCGACATCTTCGGCACGGGGATCAATCTGATCAAACGTTACTCGCATCGTTCGAACGGCAAATGCACAAGCGACACTAAACTGAGCCAAAACAACCGCTGGCCACCGATAGGTAATCGGAAATCCGATCGTGTCCCGCATCCACTCCTCTATCTCCCAACCAAAAAAAGGCTGATGGAAAAGAATCAAAAGGCTCAATCCTAAAACCAACGGCGGAAGCACAATAGGAATATCGACAATTGTGTCGATCAGAGTGCGCCCCGGAAACCTAAAACGCGAAAGCAAATACCCCAGGGGAGTTGCAACCCAAATGGAAAGTAAAGCAGCAACCGTGCAGGAGAGAATAGTGAGCCTAAATGCAAATTGAATCTCGGGCTTCAGCAAAGCGGCTTTAAACTCCGCGATCGAAGCGAATCGCAAATCTGCCAAAAGCAGCAAAACGATCAATAGAATGAAACATGAAGAAATGCCACCCATCACCACAAAGAAGGGTACATCGGAACCTCGTCTCACCACGGTTTGCGATCGAGTTGTTTCAGAATTCGTTGATACCGGCGGTTCAGTCATTCTTTACCGTCTCAGTCGCTTGTACCCAACCAAATCCCTCTGCTGAAAAGGCTTTGCGAGACTCAGCTTTGCAAATCTGTTCAAACAACCTGCTTGCCGTCTGGCCATTGCTTGAGTTTGGAGATACCGCATAAGGCTGAACTGCAATACTACACTCCAAACCTTGAATGCGAACCGCATCAAGAACGTCTCCTGATCCGGCGGTGTTACTTAGATAAACCACAGCGGCATCAAGCGAACCCGAACGCATCTGGTTGACCAACATATCGCCTGTTGGACTTTGTACCGTCACATTCTCCATGACTTCCTGCTGCACACCGCCCTCACGGAAAGTATTTTGGGTCAACCAACCCATGGCACACTGCTTCTCATGCCCGATTCCAACTCGAAGACCCTGCTTGGTCAGATCACGAAGTGATGCAATCTGATGAGGATTTCCTTTTTGCACGGCGATCACAAGCTCGTTTTGCGATACATCAATCGGTGTTGGAAATAGCTCAGGAACTTGCTCCATAAACTCTTTATCACATGCAAAATATGCATCAGGCACCTGTCCTGATTTCATCTGCGCGACAAGAATCCCACACCCGTTGTAAACCGTGTCGATAACGACTCCCTCTCGTTCCTCGAAGGCTTTGATCGTCTGTTCGATCGCTGGCCGCAGCATGGATCCGGCAAACAACTTCAATTGCGGAACATCAGTCCACTGATCACCACCCGAGACACGGAAACCAAAGTCAGCATACCGTTTTAGTCCGCGGTCCTTTGCCGACAGGTATCGTGCAAAATGAAGTGCGCTCGCAGCACGCGTTGTCGAATGGATCACGCCAACTGATATTTGAGAAGACGTTGGCTCAAGCTCCGACAACTCAACGAATTCAAGATCAGGGTACGTATGCAGTACCGCATCGTAAACGATCGCTGCATCCGCTGCTCCAACGAGTACATCGTTTGCCGCCTCGGTAACAGTTGTTCGGAATGCGACGGTGGCAGCCTTGAGTGGTTCCCACTGCTTCGATTCCTGCAAGATCCTCCTAGTCACTTTCCCAATCGCTGCCGCATCAGGATCCGCTTGCACCAGTCGAACCTCTTTCCTCAACAAATCAGAAAATTGTGTGATTGACTTTGGATTACCCCGCTTAACCGCAATCACACCTTGCATTTTAGCAATAGGCAATACCTCGTCTACGAGCTCTTTCTCCTGAGCCATGTCTAAATAGCTGTCATCAGCGGGCAGGTACAAATCACCGACCTGACTCACTTCCATCTGCGACAGTAAAGTTTGAGAGGGACCAAATTGCACGTCTACTTGGCGGGAATACTCATTTGCATAATCCTCAACCAACTTTTCCATGACTGCACGATTACTTGCAGCACAAAAAATCATCAACGGCTCGGAAGACACCGCGTCCTGATCCTCTCGCAAATCACTCGACTGGCTCACCGGGTTTGTTGACTTCCCCAGTAAAAACAGCATCAATCCCAGTGCGAATAACGAGCCGAGGACAACAAAAGCTATTCGGGACATAAAGAAGCACCTACGCTCAAATCTAACCAAGTCATCTCACACAGCGCGGATGATCTCTCCCTCTAGTTTAACCTCAGTTATCGTCCCGGTGGAATGCTCAAGAGCTGCGGTTGTTTTGTGCGATCACCCTGACCGGTAGACCGTGCCGGCGGGGGCTCAGTGCCCTCGAGGAACAGCTCCTGTTTCCAATCACAATTAATTAACAAATCGAATCCTGGATTTTGGTCTTTGACCTGACAGGAACAGGCGCCACTGAGAAAAAGAGTTAAATCCGTCATTAACCGTGGGTTTAACTCAGAAGCCGGAATCACCTCCAAGGCACGACCTCGCCCAAATACAGGCACTACCAGCGGCTCACCACCGGCTGCTTCTTCCGATCGGATCTTCGAGAAGAGATTGACCAAGAATGATTCCTTCTTGTCTTGTTTTTCAATCTCCAAAACACTGAACTTCACCAACAATGGAACCTCTGAATAAAGTTCCGACCCGGGCAGTCCAATACCCTCCGGCAATTGAATTTCGTCGGCAATCTTTGGCAACTCTTCGTTTAACAGTTTTCGGGCCTTTTGATTTTTCTCCTCATCCTTACCAGTGAGGAGCACCCAGACCACCGAATCACCTGACAGCAACCTTCGAGAGAGTTCTTTACGAGCCGGTGAATCGAAGAGGTTGGCATTAGGCAAATCGTTTGGCATTCCTTCCCAAACATTCAACCATTTCGATGGCCCGAAACTTCCTCGAACCACCATGTAGGGAAGCTTGGGTTCGATACGATCGGTCAAACGATCCCAGAGAATTTTGTGCTCACCTTCAAGTGTATCAACCTCTGCAAACGAAACTCGCCCCAGCAAATCGGATTCATTACCCATCGACTTGCTGCCGTAACCTTCCACACGCTGCGGCAACTTGGATCCAATTGCCTGGGCCTCTTCCTGACTGAGCGGTCCAGCGTGGAAAACAACGATTTGGCATGGGTCGGGCCGCCAGCGTTCCAATGCATATCGAAAGACCGGAATGTTGCAAGCCAACGCAAACGAACCAACCACAGAGAACAAGAAAAGCCAGACAAATCGATTCGCCATCACCATCAATCCCAGTCAGCGGTCACCTGCCGCGTTCACATAAAAAACTACAACGCTGATTTATCGGCTCTATGAACCGGGCGTTCCAAAGCAGACCACCTCACCGTCAAGGGTCGACAGGAAGAGATGTCCGTCAGCTCCGGCAAGACCATCCCACGTTGGGAGGTCCTTCAATTCGACCTCATTCTCAACCTCACCAGTATCAATATTTACCGATAGCAAACGAGACCCCTGATCACCTAACAGTACTTGATCCTGTCGCGAAAGAAGATCCTGAACCAACGGATCGCTCTCGGACAGTTGCTTGAAGGTTTCTTCCTCATTGATAATGTCAGGTGGACCAACAATGAATAGACTCTTGCCGGCAAGCACCATTCCGCGAACGTAGATGGAAACATCCTGAGTCCATTTCGGATCGACCAAGCTATTTGCAGTTTTCGGTGCCGGCTTTTTGCCACCTTTACCTGCAACAAATTGCAACGCCTTTCCATATTTGCCGTCTACCAGCTTGGCATTTTCCACGGTTCCGTTGTGACGGAAAGTCGAATGATCGCGTGCGGTTCCGTCATCAAAACTAACCG
Source organism: Candidatus Nitrosopumilus sp. (assembly GCA_964225475.1). Lineage (GTDB taxonomy): Bacteria > Planctomycetota > Planctomycetia > Pirellulales > Pirellulaceae > Rubripirellula. The sequence goes on from CAXQOB010000067.1 coordinate 34,398, forward strand.
CTAACACGGCATCACCAGCAATCTCGGATCCGTTCTCGTAGCGAGCCGCAATCTGCTCAGCCGTCGCATCATGAAAATACAATCGCACTTCATCCACGATCCCAACAAACTGTGGGGCTGAGTAAATACCTACCATTGAGGCAGCATCAGTGCCAACTTCAAGACCCTGTGCCGGATCACGAGAAATCAGCCCCGGAGCCTTTGCTTCACCCACAAGCTCACCGTCGACGTAAAGCTGCATCTGAGCATTTTCATCAAGCACTCCAACAAGATGGTGCCATCCACCGACAATCGATTTACCTCCGGTGACTGAACCAAGCTTTAAGTCAGATCGGACGTCAAAACGTGGCCGACCACCCTGCAATGACAGGGCGAAACCATCATTGGGGCCACCTCTTGCAATCACAACTCCCTGAGCACGCGTCGTTGTGACCCAAGCTTCAATCGTCAACGCTTTCCCAGCGGGGTTTAAACCAACTGGCTTACCAAACGCAGCAAAAGAACCTCCAGGCTTCGCTCCACCACGTTTGCCGAACCCCTGAGGAATTTCAGGCGGATTGGGCTCCGCAGCAAATAACTGGTGCTCTAAAGTCGTCGTCCAACGCAAGTATTCAGGCTTACGACCGTAGCCGAAAACGTAACCATTGCCGTGCACCAAAAGGCGGCCGGAGGGTGCAAATCGACCAGCCTGATAATATCCGCCATGACCACCAGCAAAGCTCTGCCCCATCACCCAATAGGATCGATGAAACCAACTCTCATCCAAGAAACCCATGGGCGCGAAGAGGTGTGCATCCTCGCCTCGTTGCTTTGAAGCTTGTGCCGCAAAGTCTCCTGAGTTCGGTCCGATCTCGAGTCGCTTACCATTGAAATCAAACTTTTGTGATTTCATGTAAAGATGCCTACCATCGGTAGAAAGAATATCGGGCAATCCAACTGGCATCTGCAGAACTTGGAGCTTTTCCTGAATGTTGTTTCCTGTTTCTGGATTTGTCTCATCCATTAAGGTCTCAAACTGCTTCTCACCGGTTTCCAAATCGAGAGCAACCATTCGCAGTCCACCATCCAAAAAGATGGATCGTCCTGCAACGCAGTAGACGGTACCTTCATGCACTAACACACTCCCATGGACCGGCCACAATGATTCAAGCTGCTCAAAGGCCATGGTTCGTCGATCCATCGGGGCTGCTCGATAACGCCAAACCAACTCGCCTTGAGTTGTGAGGCAATAGACCCACCCATCAGCTCCACCAAAGACGACTCGACCGTTCCGTATTGTGGGTGGCGAATCAATGCGTGCTCCGATTGTATAAGACCAATCGATACGGCCATCACTCTGACGAATTGCAACAATGCGATGCTGATCCGACTGCGCAACGTAAACCAAACCATTGGAAACAACCGGGGCGGTCAAACGTCCACCAAGCTTTGTATTCCACTTCTGGCCCAACTTTGCATCAACTGGCATGCCCGTCGTACCACTTCGTGACGCATCATGCCGGTAAGTGGGCCAGTCATTACGGGTTTGTGCCTCATCCTCAGCGAGTAACGCAGAGCCGTACTGTGGGCCTTTTTCCAGTCGCCCCTCCTCGGCAACCTCCGTGGGGACCGGTCGAGTGATTGAGGACGGAGCAAGAGCATTAAAACCAAACAGCTTGGCCTCAGGATAACACGCACAATTATGAGGCGGTGCGTAGGTAAGACCATTACATGGCATCACTCCATAAAGACAACCGCCCCTTACCCAGTGATGAATGTCCCAATGCTCCTGATCAGGATCGACAAACTCAATACCAGTGCGACTTGGCATCAGGAAGTTGTCTGTTGCTTTCGCGATGTAACATCGATGATGAAACCAATAGGTATCAACGTCAGGAGCGAATTCTTTTTTAACCTCACCGGTCCTGGGATCTCGACCCGTGTAAACACCGGAATCTTTTCCAGAGGTCAAAGGAGCGACCCACACAAGTCCGTCCATCACCATCAAATCCTGGGGCGACTGATAGCCACTGTTGGGAAAACTCGACTGCCAAAGCTCGGTGCCTGACTTGGAATCTAAACTTTTCATCTTTCCGTCACCGCCCGAATAAAGCACGACATCGTCGTGGAGCACCAAACGAGGACCAAAGTTAAATGTGAAGGACTCGCGACGGGTCACCGGATCGGATTGCCAAGCCGTCTCGCCAGTCTCTTGATCAAGGCTAACCAAACGGTCACCATCATGGAGATACACTCGCTCCTGATCAGCACACAACGTTAGCGGCGAGATCCCTGTCTTCCTTGACCAAAGCAATTCAGCCGTATTCGCGTCATAGGCCATCACAACGCGTGGTTCCTCATTCCAGAAAAATCTCTGACGCACATCTGCCTGATCACCGACGGTTCCATTAATGGGCGTGTAGTCCTGCAACTCTGCAGTTCCCTTTCGAACCACCAAAAACAGTTTGTCCCCAGAGTGAATGACTTCTTCGGTCGCGTCACTTCCCTCATAAGTCCGAAGGGTCTCCCCAGTAACAGCGTCCAAAGCCGTCAATGCAGCGTTATAACCGAGCGTGATGAAAACCTCATCGTCCGTCGAAACCAATCGTCGTGACAATTGCGTTGGGCCACTTTTAAGAGGCCACAAATGACTCTGCCAGTCAGGAATGTCCCGTTTCCACAAGATCATCCCATTGAATGCATCCCGAGCAATCAGTTTCCATTTCGGAGGTAACTGAATAGAAACGCGACTGCCTTCATCCATGACATAAAACATTCTTCCCGCGGTTGAAACCAAGGCGCTCATGCTTGCCATTCGGTCATGATGCCGCGACCATCTTGGGCTACCGACCCACTGCAAGTGCCTTGGCGGGCCAACCACATCGTCGTGCGCCACCGAGTTACCGGTTGCATCATGAAGGTAGTGAGACCACTCATCGATCTCTTCTGGCCGAGGCTTGACAATTCGTTCCCATGATTCGTCTCGCTTGATCATGGCCACGCCCTCAGGCACCAGAACCCGAAGCACCTCAGCTATCGAGATACCCTCCAGTTGTTCGATGACCAACAAGTTCACCAGGTTATCAACATAGGGAAGCTCGTCACCAATCAATCGATCAACCGAGATGTCCCCGTACAGACCCTTGCTTGTGATCGCTTGGCGAAAAGCAGCAACCTCGCCAGGATCCCGAACCAGCGTATGAATTTGATTTGCTAAATCGTGCCGCAACGAAAGCGTCTCAGACGGATCCTGTGCGCCCACATGAACAATGAAGCCGCCTTGAAAACCCTCCGTATCCAGCGAATCGAATTCAGCTTGTGCGTTGAACGGATACGGAATGAAAAGACTGAGGATAAGTAATAAAGAGAGACAGAAACTTCGTGGAAAAATGGAACTTGTACCCATGATCCGACGGATCTCCGAGAAAGGAAAAAAAACTAGCGCATCTGCTGCGCCATTCGAAATCAAAACTTCAGCCTCGAATTGTATCACGGGTTCCCTTCGAAGAGGCTGATTAACAAAAATCACAGCAACATTTTTGCCAGTGAATTGCAAAAGGGAACAAACAAAGCTGAGCTCGCCCCATCCACGATAAGATGGTAATGGCCGTATCCCCAACGAAAGTAAGTCGTTAACTCAACGACTCGTTGAGCTGATGGCTGCGATCTGCAACAGCCACGCACTCTAAGATCAAACTGAGCCGTGAAACGCAGTGTAACGAATCAAAGCTGGGAAGCTGATTGATTTCACGACATTGGAGGACCAGGATCTGAAAAACGGGTGTCAGGTTCATCAGACAATCCGGTTCTGCTAAGCTCTTTGAGGATTCCCAAAAGAAAGCTTGATACCGAGTCGAGAAACTCGGCACCAAGAGGGTCTTGGAGAATCGCTTACCCCGTCGTTCAAGGCACAATAGCGTCCGAACAACCCTGAAAAGCCGGCGGGCATTTATCACCTCTACTGAAAATCGTTCAGGCATAAAGTAAGACTGATGGAAAAACGCGCTCTCAATGGAACCGGCCTTGAACTCTCCGTGCTTGGGTTCGGAGCATCCTCGATTGGTGCTGAATTTCGTCCAATCGATGTCGGTGAAGCACTTCGCTGTGTCAATGTGGCTTTGGACCGAGGCATGAACTACATCGACACGGCAGCGTATTATGGCCGAGGCATGAGCGAAGTCATGCTTGGTCGAGTGCTCCCAAACATTCCAAGAGATTCCTATATCCTCAGCTCGAAACTCGGACGTTATGCACCTCAGCACTTTGACTTCAGCGCGAGACGTGTTGAAGAGAGCGTTGATATTTCACTTGAGCGAATGCAGATTGATCACATTGACATCATGTTCTGTCACGACATTGAATTTGTCGACTTAGATCAAGTAGTCAATGAAACGATTCCAGCGTTACGAAAACAAGTAGAGAAAGGGAAGGTTCGATTCATTGGAGTTAGCGGCTACCCAATGAAAATTTTCACTGAAATGTTGCAACGCAGTGACCTTGATGTGGTTCTCACCTACAACCACTACACACTCCAAAACGACATGGCACTTTCATTGGTCGAACCCTGCCGCGACAAAGAGGTTGGCTTGATTAACGCCGCTCCTTTCTCTGCCAGATTGTTAACTAATCTGCCGCTACCCGTTTGGCACAAAGCGACAGATGAAGTTCGTGAAATCGCCCAGAGAGCTGCTGCCCACGTACGAGATCGCGGCAGTGACATCGCGAAACTAGCACTGCAATATTCTGTAGCAAATCCACTCTTCACCAGTTGTGTGACCGGTTCCGCTAATCCAGATCGGGTTAATCAATGGTGTGACTGGCTTGATGAACCGATCGATCAACAACTCGTTGACGAAGTGAAAGAAATCCTGAAGCCGATTCATAATTGGGTTTATGTTGAAGGTCGCCCAGAAAACAACGATGGCTGAACACGTAGCTCATACGAGAGTGATACATCAAGATCCCCTTAGCATCCCCTGAACACTGAACACAACATCATGAAGTCCTGTATTACGATTAGCCTTGTCGAAGAAGCTCGTGGCGGCCCCTTTGTCTTGTGGGATGGCTTGGAAAAATCAATTCATTACGCTGCAGAACTTGGCTATGACGCGGTCGAAATATTCGCGCCCGGACCCGAATCGATTGACCAAGACCAACTCGGATCACTCCTTGAAAAAGCGGGACTCAAATTGGCCGCCTTGGGCACTGGTGCGGGGTGGGTCAAGCATCGCCTACAACTTGCTGACCCCGATCCAGCGAAGCGACAAGACGCGCAGGCTTTTGTAAGAAGCATTATTGATCTCGCGGGTCCCTTTGGTGCCTCGGCAATTATTGGATCCATGCAAGGCCCCAGTGGCCACACTGGAGATGCCTCAGAAGCCAAAAAATACCTTGCAGAGGCCTTGGAAGATGGTGGAGCGCAAGCGTCTAAATACCAGGTGCCGCTGATCTATGAACCCCTCAATCGCTATGAAACCAAACAGTGCTGCACAGTAAAAGAAGGAGTAGAGCTTGTTAGCAGTCTCTCAACGGATAATGTGCGACTGCTATGCGACCTCTTTCACATGAATATCGAAGAATCAGACGTCGCTCAAGCACTACGTGATGGAGGTAAATGGGTCGGTCACATTCACTTTGTAGATAGTAATCGACAACCTGTCGGACTGGGACACATGCAATTTGGTCCCATCATCGACGCTTTACGCGAGATCCAATTCGAGGGATACCTTTGTGCAGAAGCATTCCCCTATCCAACACCGGAAGAAGCCGCCCGCCAAACAATTCGAGCCTATCGCTATTGGACTCAGCAAGGCAGTATGTAAACAAAAAGAGAATTCCGTTCTCTATTAGATCCGAACAATCTCATGATTGTGCATCGTTGAGAACACACCACTACGACTCAGGCTGGTCTTGGCTCTGTTGTATTTCTGCTTCAATCTCTTTGATAATCAAGCGAGCTCGATCTGCGTCAGCATCGAAAACCAAAACTCTGACGATGCCTGGTGCCTCAGCTCGAAAACCGGCGGTGAATCCACCGGTGGCTGTTGCGCGTATTCCTTCATCCTGCAAAACCGAGACTAAAACCGAAGCTGAGACTTCGCATTGCCGACGCGCAACGGTCACTAGATTCGCTTGATCTAATTCAACCGATGGCTCAAGCGGATTCGAACTTTCCATTCATCGCTCCCTGGTTTTGAGAATACGACCCTCTAACTGATGCTAACCTTCTTAATCGGATAGCTCGGGGGAATCCGTCGACTGCACTCCCAGTTTCGGTAAAGCAACCGACCTAGCAGGGCAGACTTGCCAGATATCTTCTATCTCCTGTTCACAAGTATCATACCGAAGCAGAAGGTAGAAACCACCCAATCCTCCCAATGCGAGGATCGCTACACACGTGGATGGAAAAACCGACAACATTGATGCTGCCGTGGAAAGGAATTCGGATCGCTGGGAAACAAGATCAGCTTCTCCTAACTGAATAAAATCCATTGCAATGGCAGCTATCGCAGTGGCGATCAAGAAAGTCACTACCAGCAACACACATTGAATGATCAGGTATGCAGCTAACTTCAGAGGGCGACGAAGACAAGATTCATACCCGCGACTTACGGCATCAATGGCATCCGCATCGGGTTCGGCCATGATTGCACCGACGCCTAATGGGAGCGAAAAATAAGACACAAGAATCAAAAGTCCGCCTAAAAGTGATACCGGCAACACCAGCATCAGGGAGGGCCACACGAGCAACGGTGAAGCTGATAGATGAATGCTCAGTCGAGTCAACAACCACAATCCGAGGGCGATCACAGCGGGTGCGAACAAAGTGACGACGAACATCGAAAAAGCAGTGATTAGACGCTGCCGCACCAGTCGAACAAGCGATACAAAGGGATCCATGCCTCGCCCCGCTGTCAAAACAACTCCTTGTCGCATAATGATCATTGCAGGAATCAACCAAATGAAAACCGACCAAAGAGAGGCCGCTAACCATTTCCATGAAGCAAGACGCTCGCCAAACCGCATGATTGAACTCGGGTGCATCTGATAAGCATTCTTCGAAAAACGAGTCAAAGCTTGCAGGCTTGAACCTAATGTGACCTCTGACGAATTAACCCTTAATTGATTTGGAAAGTCATCCTGCAAAATTGATGCTGCACCCCAATGCCAAATGCACAAGGTTAAAAAGGTCATCAAGAGCAGACTTGGTGACACCATTAAACGCATCGTTCGACTCAAACGCATCCATGGCAGGATGTCGTTCCACTCCCTGAATCTTCCGAGCATGCCTAACTCAGGATCCGCCATGTCTGGTCTCGCGTGATTCGACTGATTTTGCTCTTCCTTGCTCATCAAATATGACTATCTAAACAGGTCCTGCGTTCGGAGGGAAAACACTAGCTTTATCGGATAACGTGGTTGACGTCAAAAGGTGACCCGGTCCCGGGCAAGATCTGAAAATGGGAAACGGTCACCCGAACCGGATGGGGCTTATTAAAAAAGTGAGTAGATAAAGGGAGCAACGGGAGATGGTAACAGAATTGCAGCACCGATTAAGACAAGCATGACAATTAGAATTGGCGTCAGCCACCATTTCTTGTTGTATCGAAGAAACTGAACAAATTCAGTCACAATGCCGGGATCACTTTCATTAGCTAGATCGTCAAACGATTTTGCAGAATCCTGAAGTTCTGTCGAATCTGACTCGATAGCTCCCGAGTTACCCTCGCCTGACGCTATTTCTTTGTTCATCAAATCGCCTTTCAGCTAGTAAGTCCGGAAATAACTCGCTAAATCCCTCGAGGTCGCCGGCATCCATTGACTGGAACCTTGTGGGTCATCGTGACGAATGTCCCTTCCACGCAAACGTAGCAGAAATCCTATCGGCGTCACCACCAGGTAATAAACAATGGCTAGTAAAGTGATCGTGACGACCAACCGAATGGGTAGGGTCAATCGCTTGAACCCATTCTCAATGAGCGAACGAGCCTTATTACCGAAGAAAGCCATGAAGGCAATGAAGATCGCACCCTCCTTGAGACGGTCTGAAATCATTGGTGATTCAAAACGATAAGCGACCACCATAGACATCAACCCGAGTGCGAGGCATAGCGAAATCACAAACTGAGTCGTACGTCGCGCCGACTCAACTTTTTCCGCCAAGAATGGCTGGTCTCGAATCTCCTTTAACTTTTGCTCGTTAATCCCACTTTGTTCCGACTTCTCGAGGACACAATCATCCAACACCAAGACATCAAGGTTTGTATTGAGAAAACAAGCCAATGCATCGGACCAATCGCACACAATCGGCTCATCACGAACATTAAAGCTTGTGTTGACAAGGACTGGACAACCCGAGACAGCGTTAAATTGAGTGAGAAGTTGATGTAAGAACGGATTGCGATACGCATCAACGGTCTGCAATCGAGCGGAGTAATCCACATGTGTGATCGCGGGTAAATCACTGCGGACATCATTTACACGATCCAGACTTTTGGGAAGGTTAGGATCAAGCGGTTTTCTGATGCCAGGATTGACCTTGGTCACCATGAGCATGTAGGGACTCTCATTCGAAGCGTCCCATTGAAAATAATCATTCACTCGTTTCTGCAGCACAATGGGTGCAAAGGGGCGAAACGATTCACGGAACTTTGTTTTCAGATTCAACTCACGTTGTATTTCTCGGCGTCTTGGATCCGCCAAAATACTGCGATTGCCAAGTGCTCGAGGCCCGAATTCCATACGGCCTCGAGCAATCCCTACCAAGTTACCGCCTTCCAATTTTTCAGCGATTTTATGGATGAGTTTTGATTCCTCTTCCAGTCGTTCGTACTTGGCGCCTATTTCATCCAATGACGTGCTCAAACATTTCGATGAAATCTCGGGCCCCAACAGGCTTCCATGCTGCGAATCTGGTTGCTGGACGGTGCGAGGGTTTTCCATTAATTGATGCCATATCAACTGCGCAACGCCCAGTGCACCTCCAGCATCTCCTGCTGCGGGCTGTACCCAAATTTTCTTGAAGGGACCATTGCGAAGCAAATTACCGTTGGAAACACAATTCAGCGCGACACCACCAGCAAGACAAAGATTTTCGCAATTTGTTATCTCATGCAGATGATGCGCAGCTCGTAGGACAATCTCTTCAGTAACTTTTTGGATCGAAGCAGCAAGATCCATATCGACTTCCCTCACTGCGTCTGCTGGGGAACGCGGCTCCGCTCCCAGCAACTGATTGAATCGCTTTGATGTCATCTTGAGTCCCTGCGGATAATCGAAGAAATCAAGATTAAGTCGATAAGACCCATCATCAAAAATATGAATCAGGTTTTCACGAATCAAATCAACGTAGCGAGGCTCGCCATAGGGCGCGAGTCCCATCAGCTTGTACTCATCCGAATTCACTCGAAAGCCACTAAAGTAGGTGCAAGCAGAATAAAGGAGACCCAGTGAATGTGGAAATCTAATCTCATGTTGGAGATCGATATGGTTTTGATGACCAACACCCAAGCTTGATGTTGCCCATTCACCCACACCATCAAGTGTTAATATCGCTGCTTGCTCGAACGGGGAAGGAAAAAAAGCGCTGGCTGCGTGAGCCTGATGATGCTCACAAAAACAGATGCGACCCGAATACTTGCCTCCAAGTCCTTTTCTGATTTCGCGTCTCAATTGTAGTTTTGGTCCAGCCCATTCAGGCATTGCCTTACGAAACGACTGGAACCCCGATGGCGCAAAACTCAAGTAGGTTTCAAGCAACCGATCAAATTTCAGCAGCGGTTTTTCATAGAATCCAACGTGGTCAATCTCCTCAGCGCTAATACCTGCCTGCTCCAGACAGAAAGCAATTGCATGTTTTGGAAACGCTGCATCATTCTTCTTCCGGGTGAATCTTTCTTCTTGAGCAGCAGCCACGATCTCACCATCCACTAATAATGCGGCTGCAGAGTCGTGATAAAAAGCAGATAGACCAAGAATTGCCGTCATAAAAGGATCAAAGAGAGTGAAAGTTCGGAGTGAAGTGCAGCGTCAGTCAACATCGTGGTTATGGAAAAAAATACGATAATGCACGCTCGCGAGTTAAATAAAACACTTCAAACTCGTGTACACACGGACGACGTCCCTAGTATAGCTAATCCAGTGAAAACGGTCACGAATCGATTCCTCAAGTGACACCCAGCCAAATCTTGCTTGTAAAAATCGACTCGAAATATTTTTGTGTTTGACAATTAAACTCACTTTCATGTCATATTTGAGCGTCCTACAAGCAAAACTTAAAACAACAATCGTCCATTGATAAAATTGAACTCCTGATCGCTGGTCAGGACAGCGCTGGTCCGACCGATCTCCGAAGAACAGTGTGATTGACTCGGCGGTGATATTCAAAGAACGACTTTCAAACCCCAGATTAACAATGCCACCTGAAGAATCTTTGGATCAAGACAGTGAGATTGTTGCCAAGATCAGAGCGGGTGATGAGCAAGCGTGGCAACGGCTCATTGAGCTTTTTGAAGGTCGCTTGCTCGCGTACGTGAATTGCCGTATTCGCGATCGCGCCGCGAGTGAGGATATCGTCCAAGAAGCACTGATTGGATTCCTCAGCAGCTTACCGAATTACGATTCAAATCGTTCGCTTGAGAGCTATCTGTTTTCGATCTGTGCCTACAAGCTTACAGATCACCTTCGTCGCGAGGGACGGCGGCCCGCTTTGCAACTTAGAAAAACCTCCGATAACGACAGCCCCGAAAATGACTGGGTGGGCTCTCATCGAGTTGCCAGCTCTATCGCGAGAAGTGCGGAGCAAAAGAAGATCGAAGAAATTGCAATCCGCAGAGCAATCTCTGAGCAAATCAATCACTGGAAGACAACCGATCAGTGGACAAAACTGAAGGCAATCGAGCTTCTTTATATCAAAGGACTTGGCAATCAAGATGTCGCCCAAAGCCTATCTATCAGCGAGCAAAAGGTTGCGAATTACAAAAGTGATTTCCTGATTCGCTTGCGGAAAATCATCGAAAATATGAACCTCGAAGACTCCGTGTTTCCTGAGATATACCAGAGCGATGAAAGCACCGATGCATGACCGCAATGGTGCGCGAGGTGCTCAGCTTGCTGTCGATGAATTACTCTGTCCAGGAATCAGAAAACTAGGATACAAGTGAGTTTGCAGGGTTGGACTGAAAAGCGATGCGATGCTTCGCACTCAAGCCTGTTCTAATCCTTGCATCGTGCCAGTGCTGGTCGCAAACTGATCCACTTCCAATCCGTTGGCCTGAAGAACCGAGACGAATAGGTTGGGTAAGGGGTAATTATTTTTTTGATCAAACGCAAGATGCTTACCATGTGCGAAAGGTCCACCCGCAAACAGCACAGGCATATTGCGGTTATCGTGGTTCGACGCATTACCAAGATTACTTGTTAATAAGACAGACGTGTTCCCAAGAAGATCACCGTCAACGTCTTTGTGATCACGCAGTGACCTAAGAAAATTTGCCCATTCATTGATCAAAGCAGTTTCAACCAACGCCAACTGCTCCAGCTTTGTTTCATCCATCCCGTGATGACTAAGATTGTGATATCCCTGATCGACACCAGTGATCGGGATGACCCCTCCTGCTCCGGGCAAATGCAGAGTAAGAAACCGAGTGCTATCTGTCTGAAGAGCAAGTTTCATCAGATCACACATTGTTTTTTGTCGACCGATGAGATCACTTGGGTTTGTGATATCGATTGGTTTTGAGCGGTCTACATCAGGCTTTGGGAGTTTTGCCCATTTCTCCGTCTCCGCCATCCGTTTTTCAAGATCTCGAACACTCGAAAAATAGGCATCCAAACGTTGCCGATCTCCAGCTCCCAGGGTCTGCTGCAATGACTTTGCCTCCGACCCAACAAGATCCATGATACTTCGACCTTCCATAATCCTCTGCTCTTGGCGAGCTCGGACCTTTGGAGATTCATCAATGAACAACAAACTGAACAGACGTGAAGCGCGATCCAAAGGGGGAATCATTGCGCCGTTTTCTGTGTAACAAGGACTTGTCGATCCACCTGTACTAAGAACGAGTGAAGGAAAACGGGTCGCATCCCCGCGGTACTTAGCAAGGTACTGATCAATCGAAATGGTGTTCTTCGCACTGCCAGAAGTCCCCATTGGCGAAGCAGTCAGGATACTGGCTTCGGCGCGATGACCACCCTTGACTCCGGGATGTGAGACACCAGAGAAAACAGTAAATCGGTCTTGTAGATCCCGCATGCCAGCGAGGTAACGAGACGGCTGATAATTAGCGCCTTTTCCCTCGGGAACAAGATTGGAAGAGACCAAACCAAGACCCAGTGTTACTGCGACAAACCGCTGTGGTGACATCGGCCCTTCTGCGGACATTGCTGGTTCCATCGCAGTGAGCCAAGGAAGGCTCAGAGCAACCCCTCCACCTCGAAGAACATTTCGTCGATCGAGTGATCGAGCCCCAATAAACCGACCGCATGCAAGTTTCGATGAGGAGAGTTTTTTGATGATCTGTGTTTTCATCATGCTTGCTATTCATTACTTGGTTAAAAAGATTGAACTAAGAATCAATTGATTCAAGATCGACCGCATACCGAATTCGTCTTCAGCGGCTCGATCGAGTAATCGATCAAGTTCCTCACGATCTGAGAAGGAAATCTCTGATCCAGTACCGTAGGTTATTAATTTTTCGGCAAAATTCTTAGCAATCGGTAAAGGTTTTCCGACAACACCCCGTCGAAAGTCCTCGAAATCACTGAATGCTTCTCCGTCGGCAAACACTCCGCTTGAATCAATCAGCGCGCCGTTCTTCGATTTTCCTCGAGATACTACCGGGTAATATTTTCGCCAACGACCAGCTGCATCAAAGTTTTCTAAAGCATAGCCCGGCGGATCCATTTTTGCGTGACACCCTTTACACTCAGCGTGTGATAAATGCAGTTGTAGCTGCTCTCGAATTGTCTTAGCGCCACGAATATCCGGCTCGACCGCTGGAACGTTTTCGGGTGGGGGCGGAACGGAAATACCAAGAAGCCTCTCGGACACCCACACGCCACGAAGAACGGGAGAAGTATTCGTGCCATTTGCGGTGACTTTGAGAATAGAACCATGTGTCAAGAGTCCTCCTCGGTGACTCTGCTTGTCGACCCTGACCAATTTCATCTGGTCACCCTCTACACCATCGATCCCGTAGTACCTAGCCAAACGACTGTTGAGAAATGTTTGCTTGGCATTTAACAATTTGTTGATAGGAGCATTCTGATCCAGAAGCCACTGCAGAAAACGATGAGTCTCTTCAAGCATTGCATTCTGAACCACAAAGTCAAAATCACGGTAAAGCTTACGATCAGGCTCCGTGAAGTTGATATCCAACAGGTCCAGCCACTGCGCGGCAAAATCTTTCACAAAATCGCTGCCTCTTGGATGCTTTAACAACCGATCAACTTGGGCAAGAAGGGACTCAGGCCGCAAGAAATCAGGTTGCCTGCAACTTAGGAGCAACTCATCATCGGGCATACTGCCCCACAAGAAATAGCTCAATCGCGAAGCGATTGCTTCCGCATCCAATCTACCGACGGGTTCCATCAGGTAAAGAAACTTGGAAGAGCACAGGATTGCTCGATAGGTCGACAATAATGCTCTCACGGGATCCTTGCCAGACCGCAACTCGGACTCCAACCAATTGATGTATTGCTGTAGATCCTGCTCCTGTAGTTGTCGTCGAAAGGCGCGACTGGCAAAGGTAAGCAATTGTTTTTTTGAATCCTCAAATGGTTCACTTCCAACATACTTTACATCTTCACGACCACGTTGAATGGCAAGTTTCAGATCACCGAATAATCGCTGTTGGACCCGGTCCGCTTTTCCACCAGGATAAATCGTCTCCAAGTCCATCGAATGCAGAGCCACACCTGGCACATTTTGTGGACCGCCTTCCCCGGCACCCACTTGTCCACCACGGAAAGAAGCTCGCTTCAGCGTTGCATCAGCCGGTCGTATTTCAATCATATGACCTGCGGGTAGCCATGCTTCATAAACATGCTCAGATGGCTCAGGCATCGCCTCGAATGAACCAATCCAAGCCATCAATGGAGCCCCGCTATTACATCGTCCGCTACGCACCGAGCACCAGACACCACCCGTCTCAGGACTCTTCTCCGCGGATGCGGTGAATCGGATTCGGTACCATCCGCTCTCTTTCACAGTCGTTGAGGTAATGCGACCATAAAAACTCACAGTGCCGGACCATACCACTGCTCGATCCCCAATCATTTCCGGGTCACGACATCTCTGTTTCGGATTTGCTCTCGCAAGGTCTCTTGCCGCGTAGACTCGATGGAAAGGCTCAATCGGGTCCACCAATCGTTCCATCGCCGCATCCAAGGCGGCATCAACCACAGTCAAATGTGACTCCAGCAAAAAATGCGACATGGTTTGTGCTTGCGAGACACCATTAAAGCCATCGATTCGCTGCTCCTCTGGCATCAATTTGGCAAGTGGCCGATCAATCGCAAGTAAGTCGTGCAGGGTTCGCTCCAATTGCAGATTAGTCAGTCGTCTCGACTGAACACGACCGATCTTGGATCGCTGCCGAGCTTCATGGCCTCGCAATGCTTCCCCGAGAGACTTCATAAAGGCGGTACGTTCCGCTGATTGAATCTCCATCGCCTCAGGCGGCGGCATCTCATGATTCTCAACCCGATCGTGAAGGCGAATCCACTGTGCCAAAGCCAACGAGGTTGCCACCTGACCGTCCGATCCAATCAAGTCAAGTCCTGCCTCTGCGCCTTCTCCTTGATGGCAGTCTAAACAGTGTGTCTGTAGGAAACTCCGTACCCCATTTGAAACGCTGACGCTCTCAGTGAAACTTGAAAGATTTGAGCCATCCGACTTTGTCTCAGCTCTCGCTTGATTCTGAATTGGATTCAGCAAGAAGACGAAATAGAGCACTGATGTCCAAGGAAAAAGGGTAAATGCCGGTCTTTCCGTTGAATAATAATTGGAATGATGACTCATAATTCTTGTCACGTTGGTCAGTGTTTATTCAACGACCAGATCTAAGAGGTTCGATACATCTCGATCGAGGTGATGCAATCTGGTTGATCTACCTGGGCTAACCGCAAGACAACTTCTCGCTCAACTAATTGAGCTTCGTCATCTCGCAATCAACGAGTGGTCGGAACAAGTCACGCGTTCGACTTATTCAAGGAGGGAGGGGAGTTTGAGGGAGGGAACGATTTACGTTTTACGAACGATGAAGCACGAAGCGGAATCGATCCAACAAGTATAACTCGCCCTCTCCACAAGAGTAGGCGAGTGATTCATCAAAATCCTGCAATGAACACTCCACCCAGTGCATCACCCCCTCCCAAACCAGAAAAGTTGCACCCCAAAAGCGGCATCGCAATGATCACCTGTCAAGTGGCTCAACTCCGGGCGTACCAATCAGTGATTTCAGGTACTCGGACGATTTTGATTTCGTCAACTGTTCATTCGCAAAGTCAATCCTTGCTTGTAGGTCAAGCTCGGACGCGAAATCGTGACCCAAGGATTTTTGCTGGTACTGTTGCAAATTTTCAAGAATTCTCTGCCAGTGACCAATGTCAACTTTCTGT
>CAXQOB010000068.1:0-25234 GCA_964225475.1 Candidatus Nitrosopumilus sp.
TCCACTCCTAGCTCGGTGGGAAACGTACCCGAGAGGCATAATGTACCGACGCGGTTTATCGCACATTTCCTTTCTTTCACCGAGATTAAGGTCCGATTGTGTCGCGAGGGCCGCAGCAAATGCTGACTGCACTGGGCCCCAAAACGTTCATCCTAAAGAATTATCACCGAGTATTGTTGATCATCGAACCCACGTCCGTAATACTTTGACTCTGGTTTTATTGCACCCATCTAGTTTTTTTATGGTGACAATTTTGATGAAATTCAAAACACTTGCGCTTACGCTCATTCTTGCTGCGACCGCTTCAGCGGAACCTGCCGTAAACACGCTGACCGAATCCGAACAACGCAGCGGATGGAAACTACTGTTCGACGGCAAAACCACCGAGGGCTGGCGTAATTATCGACGTGACGGCCTGTCCGATGGCTGGAAAGTCATCAATGGAGCGATCACCCGCGTTGCCAAGGGTGCTGGCGATATCGTCACTACGAAACAATACGGTGCATTTGAACTCTCACTCGAGTACCAAATCAGCAAAGCAGGTAACAGTGGCGTGATGTTTCATGTCCAAGAGAACAGCAACGCTCCTTGGCATACCGGCCCTGAGATTCAAGTACAAGATAACGTCGATGGCCATGACCCACAAAAGGCCGGCTGGCTCTATCAAATGTACCAGCCAGGACGTGATGCTCAGGGCAAGACAATCGATGCAACCCGAACGGCAGGTGAATGGAACCAGTTGTACATCCGAATTAACGGGCATGACTGTGAGGTCTGCATGAATGGTGTTCGCTACTACCACTTCAAACTTGGCGACAAGAATTGGGAACAGAAAGTCTCCGCAAGCAAGTTCACCAAGTTCGAGAACTTCGGCAGCTCCGGAAGTGGGCATATTTGCTTGCAGGATCACGGTAATAAAGTTGCATACCGAAACATCAAGGTCCGCGCGTTCAACGAGGATGGATCCGTACCACAGCCGATTGATGGGAAGTTGGATCTTTCCGCGGACATCGCTTTTAAGAATCTTAAATGGGAAGATTGGGACCCTGTGACTGACAATGGACAGATCCGTCCGTTGAGATTGATGGAGCTAACTGCTGCTCGTGATGGAAGCAACCGCCTATTCGCTGCATCGCAGTTCGGCGCTATCTGGTGCTTCGAGAATCGTGACGATGTCGAGAAGTCACATTTGGTGCTCGATCTACGAGAGCAAGTAAAGGACTGGAAGAACCGCGGTGCAAATGAGCAAGGCGTTTTGGGACTGGCCTTGCATCCTGAGTTTAAATCCAATGGGCACCTATTTGTCTATTACTCACATCCCACGGAACCGAAGTCCGTCATTGCACGTTACACGATCTCCAAAGACGACAAGAATCGAGTCGACCCAACCTCAGTCAAGACAATCATGGAGATCGACCAGCCATTTCAAAACCACAATGGCGGTGTGATTGAATTTGGGCCCGACGGTTATCTCTACATCGCCCTCGGTGATGGTGGATTTCGAAATGATCCAACCGCGAGTGGCCAGAATCTCACTAGCCTTCTTGGCTCTATCCTTCGTGTCGACATTGACTTTTCCAATGAACAGCATGCCTACGGAATCCCCACGGACAATCCCTTTGTGAACCATAAATCCGCACGTCCAGAGATCTATGCGTTTGGATTGCGAAATCCATGGCGAATGGCGTTTGATTCACAATCTGGCCGCTTATGGGTCGGAGACGTTGGTCAGGAACTCTGGGAGGAAGTCAACGTGATCACTAAGGGTGGGAACTATGGCTGGAGCAACCGCGAGGGGTCGCACCCTTTCGGAAACCGTCCCAACGTTGAAGGACTCAGTGCACCGATTGAACCTGTATTTGAGTACGACCATCGCATCGGCAAGTCCATAACGGGAGGCCGCGTCTACCAAAGTCCTCGAGTAAACGCCCTTACCGGCAAATACCTTTATGCCGATTACGTTACCGGTAAGATCTGGGCACTCACCTATGACGCAAAAACAGGGAAGGCGACTCGGAATGAACAAGTCATCCCGGACAGCATACCCGTGGTTGCCTTTGGCGAAGACCATCACGGTGAAGTGTTCTACTTAACCGAGAGTGCAAGGGGTGAGTGCATTTACCGATTTAATGCGAAATAGATCACCCATTCGATCTTAAGATTGTAAGTTCGGAAAAAGCACTACAAGGCACAATTTGGCAAACGGCCATACGAGCTTGTGAATGACGCTGTCGTCTCTGCAGATGACAGCGTTTTTTGTACCCGATGACCTCCGATGCAAGTTTCATCCAATGCGTTTTTGAGGTGCCGTCACGCATTGCTCGGATTCTCGTCAGGCTTCGATGCCAATCATTGAATGCAGTAGAGCTTCGTCCGACTCCGCAAGATCAATGTGTTTCCTGCAACTGCTGGCGATGCCATAAACCCATCGCCAAGTTTTGATTCCGAAATCGGTCGGAACTCGTTACCCGGCGCAAAAACCACGATTTCTCCAGCCATTCCGAAGCAATAGACCAACCCGTTTGCATAAATGGGTGAAGCTGCATATTTACCTTTAATTCGCTCTTGCCAAGAAACTTCGCCCGTCGAAGTATCACGGCAGGTTAGAATACCATCATCACTATTCATGTATAGCTTTCCGTTGATAACCAACGCCGAGGATTTTTTTGCAACCGAACGCTCCGCACTCCAGCCAATATGTGAATCCGTCACGTCTCCTTTGCCGTCGGGCCTAACTGCGACCATTGCGCCCATACCATTGATGATATAAACGTACCCGTCCGCATAGATAGGCCTTGCGGATGCGTTCATGCCCGCATGGTAAACGGTCCAAATACCTTCACCCGTTTCGGCGTCGTAAGCAATGCTTGCGATCGCACTCGGGTACACCAGTTGATCACGGCCATCAACATCAATGACACTAGCGGTACCATATGCTTTCTTCAAATCACCGTTATCTGTTCGATAGTTGATCTTCCTGTCTTTGCGCCACACTGTCTCTCCCGAGTCCTTGTCAAACGCAACTACATATTGCACATCGAAACCATCATAGGCAACGTAAAGCTTGTTCTTATGTAGGATTGGTGACGACGCAGGCCCTCGGTGATGATCACATTCGAGATCTCGCCGTTCCCACAACACTTCGAAACTCTCGGTGTCCAAACAAGCGGTGAGATAGCTTCCGAAGTGAACGTAAACTCGCCCCTCCTCTACGACGGGAGTAGGCGACGCATAACTATTCATGGGGTGGCAAAATGCGGGCTCTTCGTTCTTTACGAGGACGCGATTAAAAAGCAACTTTCCAGTTTTTAAATCGACGCATAGCACCGACATTTCCCGTCCATCCTCTGTGGCAGTCGTGAGCCAAATCTGATCCTTCCAGATCACTGGGGACGACCAGCCCTTTCCACTGACATCTAATTCCCACTTGACCCGTTCAGCATCTATCCGACGGGGCAATACTGCAGCGTCAGCATGTCCGTCGCCGGTCGGCCCACGGAACTCCGGCCAGTTCTCACCCGAGACCACCGGTGTTTCGTTAATTTGCAGCATCATTAACAAAAGTAATAAAGCAACTGTTTGTCGCATGGCACACTCATTCACAATAAAAAGAAGTCACCCTTAACACCAACAATATTGACCATTGAGTTTTTTTCGACGGGTCACAAGTCACACAGATCGACGTGTCAGAGTTTCAAGACATGTAGACTAACAAAACGATATGTGGTTAAACCCAAATGCAACCGACAGACACACCGTGTCAAAAAACTAACGGCGCTTCTGGATCCCGATCTCACCGAGCTTTCTTGCAACGTCTTGACCGTGTGAAGTCGTCTTCACGGAGCGATCTATGTGTAAAATCTTGCCATCTTTCCCAACGTAATACGTCCAACGATTGGTAAAGCCTCGGTCATTTAGACACCCGAGTTTCTTGGAGAGTTCCTTATCAGGGTCACTCAGGATTGGGTAATCCAGTTCAAGGCTTTTTGAGAAATCTTTGTTCTTCTTCACGCTATCCACACTCGCCGTAAAATACGCAACCTCAAACTTACGAAGTTCGTCGCCAAAGTCCTTCATCGATTTGCACTCTTTCGTGCACCCACCCGTGAACGCTCTGGGGAACCAGGCGATAACGTAAGCGGTCTTGCCCTCCATCTCCCGGGCACTGTGGTACTTCCCATCACTGCCTGCCAATTCAAAGTCCGGCATTTGATCACCGACTTTTACGTCTCCACGCGCGCAATCGAAAACAAACACCATAGAAACTAACGCAATTACGGTGCGAATCAATTGTCTCATTTCTTTCTCCTTCAAATTCTATTCTTCCAATGATAGCGACGCGGTCACCAGCGGCAGAACCCCGGTGGCGACATTACTCGACCGATAAACTTGTCCCTGACGCATCAGGTAAGTGATTGAAGATATTTCATGCTCTGTTGAATACTTTTAATCGGGTGCGGTGAGTGGTCCTGCTCCACATGACAATGGTCAACATCCGCATGTAACGCAGCATCTAAGATTGGAGCCATCGCGATCTTTCCATCGCCGAGCTCCTCAAAGGCTTCCTGTGGGATCCCGCCGTAATTTGGTGTCTCAATTGATTTCCCAAGATCCTTGAGATGTAGTTGAGAAATCCTACCCTTGAGTTCACGCACCAGCCCAGCTGCATCGCGTCCACCCACCTCTACCCAGAACACATCCACCTCAAACTTCATCTCTTTTGAGAATCTTTCGATCATCACGTCGTATCCGCAAACGCCATCCTTTTTTGGCTCAAACTCAAACGCATGATTATGGTATGCCAGCTGAATCCCATGCTTCTTCGCCTTTGCAGCTGCATCATTGAAACGATCCGAGAGGTAGCGGTAATCATCAAGCGTCTTGCGCACCTCCCCCTGCAAATAGGGAATGACAAGGTGCGTTAACCCATGGCTCTTTGCTGCGTCCAAGATTGATTCAAACGATGGGACGTCCTTGCGGGATGGATCGACGACGGAATCCCAGGCAAAATGGCTTGAATTAACGGCCATACCACAAGCTTTTGCTTCAGCAATCATTTCTTTCGCGTTGGGAAACCCATAGGGCTCAACCTGTTTGTACCCAGCGTCCGCTACAGCCTGTATCGTTCCCTTTACATCAGCGGAGATTTGATTTCGGAGCGTGTAGAGTTGAATGCCAATTTGAGAACGATAGCGGTCAATAGCTTTGGTATTCACAGAACTTTTAGCTGCCTTGTCCAACGCGTTCAAAAAACTGTTTCTCGAGGCCGTTAATGCTGCAGTAAGTCCTACGCCTCCTCTCAACAAATCACGCCGATGCATCCTATTTCCTTTCCAAAAAAGCGAGAGCTCAACATTTGTGTGATGTCGAAATATAACAGAAAAGAAAAGTTTTTTTACGTGTTTTTAGACAAATTGGCGACTGCGTTAGAAACGACCACCAATAAGTTGATGGGCACGGGTGTAGCCACTGGTAACCTCGAGCGGCAAGGCGACACACCTGTGTGTCTAACCATGGTTCAATTAGACTATGGTGACGAAATTAAAAACACTTGCTGCAGTAATGGCCGAAATAGGAATTAACGCTCACTGTTCCGATGAACATGCTTGCCGAACCGTGTAATGGGGCAATGAATTGAACAGCAAAACGAACCTAACTTTCCCTCACCATACTCTGGAACCTGACGAAGTTACGGGATCCGTCAGCCAGCTTAATCCGCTAATCTATCAGCAATTGAGCGGGAACCTGCGACACAACGTCGAACGCCTTCAGGATCTGTCAATTAAAAGAGTCCTCTTTCTGCATGGCACCTTCGTTGGAAATGATGCTGCGGGCATCGCTCGCCGAATTGGAACACGTTTACCCGTCGCAGGGTATCAGCTTCGGCGTTTTATTAAGCGCGGTGTTGACCAAGTTTCGGGGGAACACGGCAACTTTACCGCATCCTATATCGATCAGGTGAATCGCTTACTCCAGCTCAGCGCCGCCGCCATACAGCATGATAAAATTTACGCCGAGAAGTTCGATTGGTCTGGGGAGAATAATCATCTCGGAAGGTTGATAGCAGCAACACAACTCATCAACCACCTAGCCGACCTTAAAAAAACCATGAGGCCGCAGGACCGCATACTGATGGTGGGGCACAGTCACGGGGGAAATGTGCTGGCAATGCTCAGCCTACTGCATCATGCTGAACGCAATGTGGTGTCCGCCTTCTTTCAACAGCTCAGTGCCCTGACCGGGAATATTCGACAGATGTCAGACAAAAGGGATATTTGGAGCAACGCGAATGCACTTCTCTTGAGAGAAGATGCCCTCCCTCAGTACGACATCATCACAATGGGGACCCCTTTACGCTATCGGTGGCCGACGAACCGAACTCATGAACTCCTCCACTTGATCAATCATCAGGTGCATGACCCTCATCGGCCGAGTCAAGCCTGGGTACCCCTCCAGCTGGCCGATTTACGCAACCGCATTGGTGGCGATTTAATACAGCAGATTGGAATCGGTGGATCAGATTTCACGCCGTCGCTACTTTCAGCAGGTGAACGGCGGCTGAATAAGAAACTGGGTACTATTTTTGAGCCGACAGTCCGACGCAGGCATTATTTACGAAAACTATCGAGAGGGCGCCGAGAATCCAGCGATGGAAGAACTTTCCTAGTTGACTATCACGAACTTCTTCCCAATCAATCGGACACTTTGCTTGGGCATGGCGTTTATACGCTGCAAGATCTGATACCTCTTCATTTAGCGATTGCGGCGACAGAATTAGGAGCGAATCTCAGATGAAAGAAACCTGCACCCGGAATCAATGCTCAAGGATTCATATGAGACGCAGCATATTCAACCGCTAGCTGCTCTCGAAAGATTTTACTGTTATGACGAATGTCAACGGGCAGGGGCGCGTTACGGATTTCAATCCGCTCAATCCTTCGGGTTTGCGGATTACGCGCGCCAAGGACCTTGAGTTCCTCGATTAACGCTTCCCTCTCTCCCGATGCAAGGTTTTGTGCATCAGGCTGCAGCTCGATTAGGATCACGGGTATCTGGGATCCTCGCTCACCAATCCCAATCAATGCGGAACGGTACACATATGGGTGCGTATTGAAGATCGCCTCGCAAGGGACCGTAAATAAAGTTCGCCCCGAAGTGATCACTCGGTGTGCTTTCCGCCCACAGAACCAGAATCGATCTTGTGAGTCAAGGTAACCGACATCTCCCATCCGGTGCCAAACAACCTCGCCATCGGTAACCTTATGAATCGAATTCTGATCGGAACGTACGACATATTCCTTCGTGACCATTGGTCCTGACACCATCAATTCACCAATTTTGCCTCTTTCCAGCTCCGTGGTCTCTGCGAGGCTTCCGATCGGTCCATCATCGATTTCAATTACTTTCCAATGCACACCATCGAACCGATTGCCAACACAGGTCCCCTTGCCCTTCTCCGAAGCAGGACCCGTTTCTGATATTACCTGTCGAGATTCGATCGATGCAATTGGCAGTGCCTCCGTTGCTCCGTATGGAGTGACGATATCCGCCTCCTCATGTATTAGTCCTCGCAGTTGCGTTAGTGTGTCCGCAGGTACAGGTGCACCTGCCGAAAGAACGCGTTTTAAGGTTGGGAAGGGACGCTCTATTTTGTTGGCCTGAGCCCAACGAACGACACGATTCCAGAGTGCAGGAGAACCGAACGCTTGATCAATCTCCCACTGCTCGACGGCCTCAATTAATCGTTTCGGGTTCACGTCGGCTGGTCGTGTGGGATCCATGTCTGGAATTACCGTTGTAACGCCCATGACTGCGTCATAGAGTCCAAACAGCGGAAAGCACGCTAAGTCTCGCGAACCGCGATGTATGTCGTAGCGCTCGCGAATGCGGTCAATTTGCGAATGGAAGGTGCCGTGCGTGTATAGGACGCCCTTTGGAGGTCCCGTACTGCCCGTCGTAAATATAATCGCGGCTTCATCGCATTGCGATCTCGAGATAAGCGACGATTCACGCTCGCACTTTTGCCCCATCGAACAAATTTGCTCAAGGGTTTTCCCACCCCAAAACCACCGCCGTCCAACGGTCACATTCCATTTTGCACGTCTGAACCGTCGACTCAATATTTTCCGTATCGCCTGCGCTTTGGAGACGGCAAAAAAACCGTCAGGCTTCGCCTCGCTGAGACACCGTATAAGGTGTTTTCGACCCATGCCTGGATCAATGAGGACAACAACGACACCAGCTTTAAGTAATGCAAATACAATCTCGATGAACAGTCCGCTAAACGGGACGAGCATTACGATACGCATGCCCGGCTTCACTCCCCATTCAGAGAGGCCTTTGGCGATGTCATCACTACGCCGATCGAGTGCTTCGAAAGTACGAATGCGATAGCTTCGCGCGCCATCCGATTGCACCGGCCCCTCTGGTTCAGCAATGGAGATGGCGCTCGGCATGAGCGACGCAACCGTTTTCAATCTCGCTGCGACATTTTCCTCAATTACCTTCGTCATTGGCGATAACCATCTCCTGCGGCCGTTAGAAGCGTGGACACTATCATATCAGCGATTGAGAAGGAAACGACTGACTGCGCACCTTTCCAACCGGGGATCGCATTTACCTCAATAACACAAGGCATCCCCGCCGGATCCTCCAATAGATCCACCGCAGCATAGGTCAGCCCGAGCTTTCGTGTGATTGCGTGTGCCATTACCTCCAACGAGTGATCCACTTTCACACCGCGGCTTACACCACCGCCGGCAACGTTTGCACGGAAATCCTGAGCATTCTCCCGGCGTATACCGATAACACGATCGCCAATGACCAGGAGTCGTAAATCGGATCCCCCCGGCGGCACAAACTTCTGGACGTAAAACACAGAGCCAAGGCGATCCAGTGCCGAAAAGGTATACCACGCCAATTCCTCTTCCTTAAGACGCATCACGCCGCGCCCTTCACCCCCAAATATCGGCTTGACCACGCAGTCACCACCTAACCGTTGAAACGCGGCTAGTGCCTCGGAACGTGACTGGACGACGCAGGTCTCCGGGACTCTAAAGCCTAAAGCCTCAACTTGTCGAAGGGTCGAGAATTTATCGATCGCAAGTTCGAGTGACCGCGGAGGATTGATGACCAAAGGCGTGCCATTTTTTTGGTGTTGTCCAGTGACACCTCGATTGCCATTGGTTGCCCGATCGTGCACCTCGTGAAGAACCGCCAATCGAAACGTGATCTGCTCGAATGAACCAAGAGGCATGGTCCGGGTGAGAATTAGATCGAAATCTGTAAGCTCTCCAGCGTCGCAATGGAAACTGGTGCCTCCACTCGTGACCTCCGCCTTTAATGACTCATACGTGGCTGCTTTCGATTCACAACCATGTCGGTTGCATGCGTCGCTTATTTCTTTAGCGTGCCACCCGGCACCGGCGCCAAGACAGAGAATGCGTCGTGCGATCATAGTGAAGATGACTCACGCAGAAGTCCGTTCGCGATCCTGCCAGCATGAAATGTACGACCAGTGCGGAGGTTATGCACAACTACCCTCGCTGGGCTGAAAAGCAGTGGGTCAACCTTGTAAAAATCGTAATCGTATTGCTTGAAGATTTTCGCGAATGGTTGCCCATGGTCTGGTGAAGCTGTACTTGGAACGCGTTCGATAATGTCATCAAGCTCGTCATCATCATGATCAACCCAGAGGGTAACTGTGGCGCCATACAAAATTGAGTCGTGTGTTCGACCAATGCCGTTAACGATGTCACCTCGCTTTGCAGGCGGAAGAAGCGGAGCGATACCCGTAGCCGAAACGATAGTGGAAACATCGAATTTTAGCTCATGCATTTTATGTAACGCTGTTTCGATACTCCTCGCAACCACCTGAATGCTACCAGCTATGGACGTGGATGGAGCGACAGCGATACGAAGCGCGTCCAAAGTGACGCCGCAATCGTCTGCGATGCGTTGCAGGGCGGACTCCGTAGGCAATACCTCGCTCTCCAGTACACCAACAGATACATCGACCGATTCCGAAAGTTTCAACTCGCCCAAAACCTCCTCGCGACCCCGCGCAAGCCTCATCGGACCACTGCCCATTGCAAAAAAGTCATCGGTCTGCACCGGCCAGCCGGCATATTGACAGCCAAGGCAACTCATTATGGGTTGGTCAGTCTGAACCCAAACACCCTGCGATACACCGTACTCAGCTTCGCTGATCGACGTTAACCTTATTTTTGCCAGCCAACCCATACAGAGTTGTGCAAGGAACAAACCTGCTTCCAATCCGCCACCGCAATTGACTCCCGCATCTATAATTTTGGCACCGGAGGATTCCGACGTTAGGCAGCCAAGGTAAGTCGGGGAATCAAAAACCTGACTGAAATGCTGTGCTGTTTGAGTGTTTATCATGGCAAAATGGTCCTAAAAAACAGTGTCGATGTCCACCCGGCGCATTCTCCGGTATTTGGAAACTGCTTCTAAAAAGTGAACAACGGTACTTTTCACGATGCGGCTTGTATCTTAGCGGACCGGTTCGCTCTCGTTACGGTCGCAACCGAAACGTTAGAGCCCTGGGTTTTCCTTTTGATTACACTCAGGCTACCCCCTGCCATAGTCAGGTGAAATTCGTCATCCTTTATTGTCAAGGACACGGTATCTCCTCGATCGGACCGCAGCCAAAATGCAGCTAAGTATTATTCCACACCCCCATCCAACCCTTCGAGTATGCAGCAGGCCTGTACGCAAGGTGGACGCGCAACTTCGCAACTTCGTCGCGCAGATGCTAGATCTAATGTACGCGACAGACGGTGTTGGCCTCGCCGCGAACCAAGTCAATTTGCCAATACGCCTATTCGTAGCGAATCCAACGGGTGTTAGAAACGACGGCGAGGAATTGGTGGTCATCAATCCTCAGATTCAGTTCCCCAAGGGCAACGAAACCGCCCAAGAGGGATGCCTCAGCCTCCCAGGTATCTACGGCAATGTGAAGCGACCAAAAACAATCCGAATTAGCGCTTACGACCTGAGCGGTAATTCGATTGAACGGGAAGTGGATGGTTTCCTGTCTCGAGTCATTCAACACGAGAATGACCACTTAAATGGCGTGTTGTTCTTTGATCGAATGAGCGTTGAAGGAAAACGCGATATACTTGATCAGATTTCAGAGCTTGAGACCGACTTTCGCAGCAAGCAGAACACGGGCGGTATCCCCTCTGACCCTGAGTTGCTAGCAGAGCTTGATCAGTGGTATCAACGTTACTGTTAGGAACTAAGTAACCCTATTTAAATGAGTAGAGGGAATGCGACTAATTCTGATGGGAACGGGGCCCGTCGCCTTACCTGCGTTCGACGCGCTAAGGGCTAGCGGACATGACATTGCGGCGGTGATTACCCGTCCCGCCCCACCAGTTAAGAGCCGAAAGGGTCCACCTCCTCAACCAGTTAGAGACTGGGCGGAATCACAAGGATTTAGCGTACACGCACCCGACTCCATTAACACGAAGGAAGCCATCGACTTTCTTCAATCACTCCACGCGGAGTTACAGGTGGTGTGTGACTACGGGCAGATCCTTAGTGACACAGCCCTGGAAACAACAATCCTCGGCGGTATCAATCTGCACGGTTCGCTGTTACCGCGTTATCGCGGCGCTGCACCGGTGCAGCGGGCATTACTCGCGGGAGATGAGATGACGGGTGTGAGCGTGCTCCACATGACGCCGCGTCTCGACGGTGGCCCCTTACTAGCGACTGCTGAGACCGCAATCAGGACCGATGAGACCGCAGGTGACCTAGAGGCTCGCCTGTCCCTTCTCGGTGTAAAACCCACCCTTGACGCCGTTAGGCTCCTGAGTGAATGGGACCGGAAATCAACAATTGGTGAAATGCAGGACCCAGGTTTGGTCACAAAAGCACCGCGTTTAAGTAAGAAGGAAGCAGCGATCAACTGGGGCCGAACTAATTCCGAAATTGATTGTTTGATTCGGGGTATGCAGCCCTGGCCAATTGCGTTCTGCCATTTGCCCCTTCCCAATGGCAAAGCTCCACTACGCCTCGCTGTCAAAGAGGTTCGGGCGTTAAGCTCCCATGAGCTCACATCGATCGATTGTGAACACCAAGAACTGAACCGTCTGTTAGAAGACGACACGGTAAATCCGGGCACGATCCTCACTAAAAAGCAATTGGTTGTTAAAACGGGTTCAGGCGCAATCGAGATCGTTCGTATCCAACCCGCCGGAAAAAAAGACATGTCAGGAACCGACTTCCTACGCGGGCACCAACCCCCCTTTGGCACGCGTCTGTCCTAGGCTTTCCTTTGCGGTCAGCAACAGGCAATCATCGTCTAATCTGGCTCGGGATGGCCGTTTTCAAGGTCGCACAACCACTCGTGTTTGATTCTTGAGCCGCATTCATCCCTTTCCCTACGGTTTTGGTGTAAGATTCCCAGAGAAGGGACGAATCCCCCCGTGACCGGTAGATGTGCGTCTGCGTGATCGAAGGAACTGGTTCGATCGGTTGCAAAGATCTTGCTAGACCATGGATTCTCACTCCGCCAATCCGGCCCATCCATACCGCTATTTCGCCTCACACGTAATTTCCATTCTTTAGAAAGCCATGACGAAAACGATCCCCATGACGTTGCGAATAGCCCTTCCCATTATCGTTTTAATGCTCTTACAGATCGGGCGATTCCAAGCCTTCGCAGAGGAAAGCAATGGACAATTACCAAATATCGTTCTAATCATCTCCGATGATCAAGCATGGACGGACTACGGCTTCATGGGACACCCAACGATCAAGACTCCGAATCTGGATCGCATGGCCAAGGAGAGTGTGCTTTTTCGCCGTGGGTATGTTCCAACCTCACTCTGTCGACCCTCCTTGGCGACCTTATTGACGGGCCATTACGCGTCCACCCATGGGATAACCGGTAATGACCCATCACCTAAGTACGCAGGACCAAATACCGAGAAGTATCAATATCAACGCGCACAATTGATCTCGAAAATAGATCGATTCAACACGCTACCGTCCGCACTCGGCGCTCAAGGTTACCTCAGTCACCAGAGCGGGAAGCTTTGGGAAGGCAGTTTTAAAAACTCCGGTTTTTCCCATGGCATGACTCGTGGATTCCCCGAGCGCGGAGGACGTCATGGGGACGACGGACTCAAGATTGGACGCGAAGGCCTAGAACCGATCAAAAAATTCATCGAGCTAGCTGAGAAACAAGATAAACCTTTCTTCATCTGGTACGCGCCGTTCCTTCCCCACACACCTCATAATCCACCGGAACGGCTTCTGAAAAAATATCAAACGGCGGACCGCCCCATTTCCATCGCAAAGTATTACGCAATGTGTGAGTGGTTCGATGAAACGTGTGGCCAGCTCCACAATCTTATCGATGACCGAAAGATGACGGAGAACACTATCTTCATCTACGTCACTGATAATGGCTGGATTCAGGACCCCACCTCTAAACGATATGCGCCACGTTCCAAGCAATCACCGAACGAGGGTGGTACTCGAACCCCGATTTTTTTCAATTGGCCTGCGAAACTAACACCGGCGGATCGTCCGGAACTGGTTAGCAGTATCGATCTCGTGCCAACCATTTTATCACTCGCGGGCGCTGACGTTCCCGGCTCGCTGCCTGGACTCGACCTTACCGACGCGATTCGTAATGGAAGCAAGATTGCCCGGAAGCAGATCTTTGGAGAGGGCTTTGCTCACGACATCGCGGATATCAACGAACCTGAGGCTTCGTTACTGTACCGTTGGTGCATCGAGGGGAAGTGGAAGCTATTGCTCACCTACGATGGTGAGGTGAATCGCTATGCGTGGACCCACCCACGTAGCGTCAAAGGTCCCCAGTTATACAATCTCGATGACGATCCAACCGAAGAGAATAACGTGGCTACAGCTCATCCTGACATTGTTGCACGGCTCGGAGAAGCCATTGCCGATTGGTACCCGGTCAAGAAACGAAAAACCGTTCCACTTAGCATCAATGATCGACCGTAACGGACCAATGGATATTGAGTCAAATTAATGGGTTCCGCATTTATTCGCGGCCTAGGCTGCTCGGTTCCTCAAGGAACGATCAAGCAATCAGATTGCGCCGATTTTGCTCTGACCGTTTCCCGTGCTGATCCAATCTTGGCGCGTCGCATCAAGGCGTTGTATCGCCGAACCGGAATCGACGAACGTGGCAGTGTCCTCGTAAATCGAGAACTACATAACGAACCGGGTAGACAAACCTTCTATAAACCTCCGACCCGCAAGGGGGACCTAGGCCCTACCACCGCGCAGCGAATGGTGCTTTATGCCCACGAGGCTCCCAAACTTGCTTTATCGGCCGCGGAAAGGGCTCTAAACAATAGTCGTATTAGCCCGGAACAAATCACTCATATCATTACGGTTAGCTGCACCGGCTTCTACGCGCCTGGAATTGAGCACGACGTGATATGCCAATTGGGACTATCCCCGAATACTGAGCGAATCCATGTCGGGTTCATGGGCTGTCATGCCAGCATCAACGCACTGCGCGTTGCAAAAGGTTTGGTTGCGGAGGACCCCAGTTCCTGTATCTTGATTTGTTGCATTGAACTCTGCTCGTTGCATTACCAATATGATCTATCAACGGATCATATTGTCAGCAATGCCCTGTTCGCTGATGGTGCCGCAGCGGCAATCATCACCGGCCAAAATGCCGATCCACCAAGGCGGGACGGTTCGGTGAACAAGGAGAAAATCGGAACACTGATTGATACGACCTCTCATCTGGTTAGTCACTCGAGTGATGCGATGACTTGGAAAATAGGCGATCACGGATTTTCCATGACGCTTTCGCCAACCGTTCCCAAACTCATTGAAGACCACCTAGGCGGATTCCTTCGCACTTGGATGAGCAGACGTCATTTAAACCTCGATGAGATCAAAGGATGGGCGATTCATCCCGGTGGCAGTCGGATCGTTGATTCGGTGCAACACTCACTGCAGCTCAATGACGAGGCGTTGCGTATCTCCCGGACCATTCTTAAAAACCACGGAAATATGTCATCAGCAACCCTCCTCTTTATCTTGAACATGTTAGAAAAGGAAGGGACTCCAAAACCCTGGCTGATGCTTGGCTGTGGACCAGGCCTAGAAATTGAAGTCGCACTGATTGAGTGACAAGCTGAAAAGTAATGAGATTGTTCTCACTGAGACGGTGGTCGCTGTGAGAATTTGAAACACGTCAATTCGAGTCGGATGAATGTGATATGGGATCTATTGCGTTCAAGCTAACCATGTGCTGATCATCAAGACGATCAACCTGTTCTTATGGTCTCTTATTGAAGAAGTTCTACACAACGCAAGTCTAAAGCCCCCATCGTAAAGTAAATGAACTACAGCATCGTCGGAGTGATTGGACACATCGACCACGGGAAGACGTCTTTAGTCGCTGCATTAACCGGCATTGACACTGACACCAGCCCTGAAGAGAAGCGGCGTGGCATTACCATCGATTTGGGCTTCGCAACCTTCACACATGAGCAATCAAGATTCGCGCTGATCGATGCACCGGGTCACCAGAAATACATTGGTAACCTCCTAGCCGGCGTCTCATCAATTGACCTTGCGTTACTTGCGATTGCATCCGACCAAGGCGTGCAAACGCAAACCTTAGAACACACTGCAATCGCACAAGCTCTCGGTGTCAAAACACTGGTTGTCGCGCTCACCCGAACCGACCTCTCATCTGAAACACAAATCCACGAGGTAAGAGAGGAAGTGGAGTTCTATCTCTCGGACCTAGGGTTCCACCAATCGGTAATCGTCGAAACGTCGACAGAAACAGGCGCCGGGATCGATTCTCTTCGTGCCGAACTGTGCCGACACGCCAGCACCGACGGGCATTTATCTGACGCAAGCTTCCGCATGCCTATCGACCGGGTTTTCACCAAGGAAGGGAGGGGTTGTATTGTCGCCGGTACGCCGTGGTCGGGTTCGGTGAGTGTGGGAGATGAGTTAGCTGTATGCGGAACGGATCAACGCGTACGCATTCGAGATTTAGAGATACATGGCGAATCAGTCTCCACAGCATCCGCCGGCCTTCGCACAGCGATGAACGTCGTGGCAACCGAACAACTAGCGCTGAGCCGGGGCAATGAATTAGTATCAGAAACTGGATACGCACTTTCAAATCGTTTCACTGCTGTCATGGAATCTTTTTTTGTTAATGAGACACTAGACTGTCCAATCAACTGCCAGCTTCATACTGCCACGACGCAATGCGAAGCAAGGATCCACGGACCTAAAACAATCCCACCGAAAACCAAGACGCCGGTCATAATCACGACATCGAAACCGGTACTGGCGGTTTACAACCAACCCTTTCTTTTGCGCCGACCTTATCCGACCGGGTCATTTGCAGGGGGGCGGTTTCAGGCGAGCCTTGCCGGGATCGAGAGTAGGACCTCGCAAATACTCGAAACGACACACTCGCTAGGCTCGCCTGACCCAACGGTCCGTTTGCTCGCGAATGTGCACCTTGCCGGGCAGTTAGAACTGACGCCTACCTACGCCAGAAATCAGGCGGGCCTTTCCGCGAATGAGTATCGGAAGGCTCTAAACGAGTTAACGGAAAGTAAATCAATAATCCGTCGCGACCAACTAATCATCTCCAGAGCGTCTGTTCAACTCGCCGCATCGCGTATTACGAAGACGCTATCACATTATTTGGCTAAGGGTCGCGTGTGGACAAGCCTGGATTCACTGATCAAATCGGTCTCAAAAGGAATTCACCCGTCTACAACAAAACAAGCTATCGAAGACCTCTTAGAATTACACGAAATCGTTGAGTTGAATGGTTTAGTTGCTTTAGCAAACAGCGACAACACGTTGACGAAGAAGCAACGTCTCACAATGAATCAGATGCTCGAAATGATCATTGATAACAGAACTCCTCCAAAAGTGGCAGAACTTGCAGCCGCTAGCCAACAATCAATCAAGGCGGTTGAATCCCTGTTGAGATTTCCAACCCAACAAGAAAAACTCCTTCAACTCGGAGACGGCTTGTATTATTGCCAGCGCGCCCTACGTAAAATACAGTCTGAGCTGAGCGGTTTATTCCGTGATGGTGAAACGCGCACCGTTGCGGAAATACGCGATCATCTTCAGATAACGAGGAAATACGCAATTCCCTTACTTGAGTATTTCGACAGTAACGCGATCACGGTTCGAAATGGAGACAGGCGATCACCGGGACCTTCGCTCCTCATGCACACGGACTCTGAAAAATAAGCTCAAGATTTTTTCTTATTGAATAACGACCAGCCTCCCTATCCCCTCAAGCGTGACCAACCGAATGCCCGACCAGAATCTACTACGTTCCTTGCCGTCGGTCGACGCATTGCTGAAATCGAAACGAATAACGGATTTACTCGCCGTTTACCCACGACACACCGTCGTAATGTGGATTAGGAAAGTCCTTGACAACGCACGTGGAGAAATTGCCTCGACGACAGAATCGCAAACGGCCCCCTCTCAAGAATCGTTGCTCGAACGTGTCATCGAATTCGAGAGGAGTTTCCGTGGCAGCGCATTGCGGTCCGTAATTAATGCAACTGGCATTGTCCTTCATACAAACCTTGGGCGTGCACCACTAGGCAAGCGGGCAATAGAACGGGTAGTGACCGCCGCAACGGTTACCAATGTGGAGCTCAATCTCGAGTCGGGAAAGCGGAATCATCGCGGCGAGCATTCGGTCGAACTTTTAAGACAGCTAACGGGTACTCAGGATGCAGTGCTCGTCAACAACTGTGCTGCCGCCACCATGATGGTCCTTCAGACCTTTGCCGCGACGCGTGAAGTCATCATCTCGCGTGGACAGCTTGTCGAAATAGGCGGCGGTTTTCGTCTCCCAGACGTTTTTCGCGCTGCAGGCGTCCATTTACGCGAAGTGGGAACGACGAACAGGACCTACGTGAAAGATTATGAAACGGCCATCAACGACCAAACCGCCGCAATTATGAGGGTACACCATAGCAATTATCGCCTTACGGGTTTCGTTACAGAGCCCGAGGTCGCGGAGCTAGTGTCTATCGAGCGGCCTGAAACCTTACCCGTCATTGATGACCTTGGAAGTGGTTGGATTGGCGCTCCATCAAAGACCGATCCGACGGCTGATGCGTGGCGATCAAAAGTCAAGGAACCGTCCATCAAGGATAGCGTCGCAGCGGGCGCGGACCTAACACTCTTCAGTGGGGACAAACTACTGGGCGGTCCCCAATGCGGTATCATCGTCGGCAAAAGCAAATGGATCGAAGAATTACGAAAAAGCCCCTTAATGCGTGCGATGCGACTCGACAAATTAGTCCTTGCAGCATTGGAGGCCACCTTAGAGATTCACCTTGAGCAAACAGCATGCTCAGAACTACCGGTTTGGCAAATGATCGCCCGTAGTGAGGAAGAGATTCGAGAACATTGTGAGGCCCTCAGAAGTCAGTTAGAAATTTACGTCCCGATCCAAACCGTAAAATGCAAGTCACAGATCGGCGGCGGTGCTTCACCGGAAGAATCAATAAATAGCTACGGGTTAAAGATTAGAACGCAAAAGCCTGATCAATTTACCAAGGAACTTCGCGTTGGTGATCCCGCGGTACTTGCGAGGATTGTTGAGGACTCGGTACTGCTTGATTTTCGTACCGTCGCAGCAGACCAAATCGGGGAACTTGGCACCTGTATCCGTCGTGCCGCGTCGGTGGTTGGAAAGTAGAGTTTTGAATTGAATCCCCAAGTGTTAAAGCGAAATCGTGTTGTCCTCCTTGGGATTGGTCATACCAACGCGCATGTACTTCGACAGTGGGTGATGTCGCCGATACCCGATGCGGAACTGGTATGCATCTCCGACCACTATACCGCCGCCTATTCGGGAATGTTGCCAGCCGTTCTAGCAAAGCAGCGACCCGACGGTGCAATGAACCTGGATTTGGTTAGACTCACCGCAAATGCATCGGCCTTACTAATCAACTCAGAGGTCACTTCTGTTGACACTGAGAATCAACTCATCGCATTCCGAGATAGGCCCGCTCTGCAATTTGACCTCCTGTCAATTGGTATCGGCTCAACCTCAACCAGTTTCAATGCGGAGTCGCCCGATCAGCATGTCCCTATAAAACCAATGCAGAGCTTCCTGGAACGGCTCGACAAGAGAATCAACCGAATTGTTTCTCAATCACCCGATAAACCCGTCGAACTGGTGATTATCGGAGGCGGTGTCGCGAGTATCGAAGTTGCACTTTGCTTACCAAACCGCCTAGCGACGATTATACCCACAACGTTCAAGCTCACGCTGATTACATCCAATGAGTCGGTTGCGTCGGAACTACCACGTCCCGCTGCTCGTCGACTTGCCACCGAACTTAACGATCGGGGAGTTACCGTTCGGACCAACACACGCGTGACCAGAACCACCGAAAGTTCGGTCCGTCTTAGTGATCAGTCCTCGATCAACGCAGATCTCATCATTTCATCAACCGGCGCCACGCCTCCGACATTGCTTGAGGACCTGCCCTTACCCAAGGATACACACGGTTTTCTGTTAACTGAACCGACACTTCGAGTAGTCGGTTCCAAAAACGTCTATGCAGTGGGTGATTGCGGAACACTCAGTAATAAACCGACTCCGAAAGCCGGTGTCTACGCAGTGCGTCAGGGACCAGTTCTCTGGAATAACATCCAACGCTCGTTGAAGGGAATGCCCAACCAACCCTATCGACCACAGCAAAAGTTCTTGAAGCTTATCAACCTTGGCAATGGACAAGCTTTAGCGCAGCGTGGAAATTTCCACGCGTCCGGGAAATGGGCATTACGTCTTAAACACCATATCGATGATAAGTTTATGAGGATGTATGCCCCGGTGCACATGCCAATGCCGACCATGGATGAACCGGCAATTGAATCACAATGTCGTGGTTGTGGTTGCAAGCTAGACGCAGAACTGCTTGCGAACGCGATCCAAGAGTTAAATCCAGGGGAACCGACTAAATTCGAGGACTCTGTGGTGATCCAAGATGATGGGGTAACACAACTTACAGCAACATCGGACTTTTTTTCGGCACCCTTTCAGGACGATTACCTTTCGGGCCGGATTGCCGCACTACACTCACTAAGTGATCTCGTTGCCAGTGGCTCGCGTCCAACGTCTGCCCTTTCCAATGTTGTACTCGCTGACGGCCCCCCGGTGAGACAACAGGAACAATTTATAGCCCTTACCGCGGGAGCTAACCGTGAGCTTGCATCGTTTGGAGTAAAAATTTCCGGAGGTCACACGATCGTTGGACCTCGCACGGAAATCGGACTGACCGTCATTGGGAAACGTGCATCGGAAAATGATGTGGGTAAGCATCAACTAGATGACGGCGATCATCTCTACCTGACGAAACCGCTCGGGTCAGGAATCCTTATGGCGGCGCATATGAGAGCGATGTGCGCGGCGGACGATTATCGGCGGTTAATCTCGCACATGCTACAACCACTTGTTCCATGGCTTGATATCATCGAATCACTTTCATTAAGCGCTGTAACGGATGTAACGGGGTTCGGTTTATCGGGGCATCTCCTTGAGATGCTTCAGGCAAGTGACAAACAAGCGACGATTGGGCTATCAGAAATCCCTTTCTTATCAGGGGTGGCGAATTTATCTGAAACCGGCATACAAAGTACCTTAGCGCCCGCGAACTTCAAAAATGAGCGATTTATCGAAGCGAAGACTTCGACGAAAGAGCACCCAAGCTACCCTGTTCTGTTTGACCCGCAAACCTGCGGTGGACTTCTCATCGGAATTGCCGAAAGCAAAGTGCAAGAACTTCATGATCTAGCTGTTCGCAACGGAGTTTCGACTCCAACGTTTATTGGATGCGTTAGTGAACGCAGAAAAAACGCAAAACCACTCAATGTCAAAATGACGTGCTAAAAACAACCTCGCGCTCGCGACTTGGATTATCGGCCTCGCTGGTTCGAACCCAACCCGTTTCTGTCGCGGCAGAGTGTTGGCCAGCGGGTCTTAAAGCCTTTTGTTCGTGGCGTTCGACGCCACAAACGGTGGTACTCAAAAAAAAACCGCGACCACTGCTGACAGGCAGCAAATTGGTCGCGGTGATGTCTTTAGATTCCTGAAACCCACTGGATGCCAGGCGGGGTTTTATCCGTCCCTAGATGCCCCATCCGTCACGGTATTCGCGTGTCGTGAATTGGTTCACCTCTGGAACGTTCGGGCTGGTAAGCGTTTTGGCGTCCCATTCGATCCGTTTTCCAGCTCCAACTCGCATTGCTAGATTGCCAACAAGAATTGTCTCTGTCAGGCGACCCGCATAACCGAAGTTGGACATGGTCCCGGGTTCGTACTCACCTTTGATCGTTGAGACAAACTCCCATTTCTGCCTCTGGTCTCCACCGCCTTTGAAAGGAATTCGCGGTAAAGTCTGTTCAGGTTTCTTGTAATCAGAGTACTTATCCTCAGGTAAGAGGAAGTAACGCGCACCATAATCATCTGGTGAGAACAGCAAACCCTTGGTACCAACAAGGACTGCTCCACTTGTTTTACGGCCACCATCGCGTTGTTGCTGCACGCGTTTCTGGAAGGATTCTGGTAACTGACTGATGATATCGGCAGGCGGAAGGTTGCCGCCGTCATACCAGTGGAACTTACACGGCACGAGCCCATCACGTTCAGGAAATTCGAACAGCAGCTCCGAACTGCCAGGATAAGTCTCACCCTCAAAAAGTCCTGGGTTCTTAATGGCCGTAACAGCAGTTGGATCCCAGAGTTTGAGTGCCATGACCGGCATGTTCGTGGTATGACAGGCCATATCACCAAGCGCGCCAGTACCGAAGTCGACCCATCCACGCCAATTGAAGGAGTGGTAGACGCCTTTCTTGAATGGTCGCATTGGAGCTGGTCCGATCCAAGCGTCCCAATTCAACTCCTCGGGTACAGGATCTTCGCCAGCGGGGCGGCCAATACCCTGTGGCCAAACCGGACGGTTGGACCAGATGTGAACGGCTTCTACATCGCCAATCGCTCCACTTCGAATGACTTCAACGGCTTCTCGGAGCCCATCTTCACTGGTGCCCTGATTACCCATCTGTGTTACGACGCCCATCTCGGCCGCGGTTTCCCGCATCATCCGAGCTTCCTTGATCGACCAGGTCAGAGGCTTCTGACAATAGACGTGTTTCTTCAATCGCATTGCACGAACGGCAGCAGCAGCATGCGTGTGGTCTGGAGTGCTTACGGTAACGATGTCGATCTTATCGCCCATCTTATCCAACATCTCACGAAAATCCTGAAACTGCTTTGCATCAGGAAACTCACGACCTTTCTTGCTCAGGGTCGAGCCATCAACGTCACAGAGCCCAACGATCGAGACCCCATGTTCACCGACGTGACTGGTGTCGCTACCACCCTTACCCCCAACGCCTACACAGCCAGCGGCCGGCGATTGTAATGCGGACTGCGCCCGAGCCAAAGG
Organism: Candidatus Nitrosopumilus sp.; assembly: GCA_964225475.1. Lineage (GTDB taxonomy): Bacteria > Planctomycetota > Planctomycetia > Pirellulales > Pirellulaceae > Rubripirellula. The sequence continues at coordinate 22,506 of CAXQOB010000068.1, forward strand.
ACTTGAGCTGGCCCAGTATCCAACGCCAGCAGTCGCTGCGGCCGACTGTCCGATGAACGAACGTCGATTCGTCTTTCTCGTCATGTTTTCCTCAGATCAGAAATTGAGTTGGCTTGTTCTTAAGTGGCCCTTAAGTAGGCTCACCTGCCTTTATACGATAACAAGGGACCGCATCTCGTACAATTATCGAACTTCGAAGAACCGCCGGAGTCTCTTTGCTGGGTCAGAACGTCGGCAGCCAATACCCGCACGAAACACACAGTTTACCGACCCGGAACCCCCAATCTGAGTGGAGCCTGCAGCCAAATTTGAGGGCAATGATCCCGGCCGAAACCGTTCACCACGCGTCCTTCAGTCTTTGATGAATGACACCGACGCCCCTCCCAAACAATCTTGGATTGGACCAAGTAACGGGACCATGGCCATCACCGCCAGAATTGAATACAACAGTACAGAGAGATAATAACACTCTCTCACGCTACGTGAACAAAGATAACCCGTGGGGTACTCACCTACCCATCCGCCGTCCGTTCTTTGACGGACAATCATTTTTCTGACTCTCAAAACACCTGTTCTCATGCACAAACACTGCGTTCGCTTACGTTTAACATTATGTCTGTCACTCATTGCATTGGTCGGTTGCGACCGCGAGACAGCGACGACACCACCCGTTACGAAAGCTACCGGTCAAGACGGTCCACCTGAGATGGTCTCGCAGGCACCGTCCTCGTTTTCCCTACCTGATGTTCCCGAGCAGGTTGCTGCGCTCGAGGCAGCGGGATTCGCGTTAACAAAAAACGAGGCTGGGCTTGTAACTGAACTTGTGATTGCGACCGAAACCTCCATCGCTGAAGTCCTTCCTAACCTTGAAGGTGTTCCCAACGTCACTCAAGCGAGATTCAGCGGACCTGGCTTAACCGACGAGGGATTGGAAGCGCTCAATCTATTGGTTTCAATTAAGCGGCTAGACCTTTCCGATTCCGCAATCAGCGACGAAACCATTAAAACTGTGGGCCAACTCGTCAACCTTGAGGTTCTCAATCTACGGCGTTCCGGTGTAAGCAATGACGGTTTGGCTAGCCTGAAGAACCTCGCGCGACTTCGTGCCCTGGACTTGCGTAATACGAAAATTAGCGATCCAGGTCTTATCCATTTGTCAGGATTAACTCGACTCATTGATCTTCAGCTTGAGAAGACTAACGTAACGGACAAAGGAATCGAGTCGCTTGTCGGGCTTCCTCTTAAGTCCATTAACGTCAACTACTGCACCTCGGTTTCAGACACCGCATTGAATACCCTGCGAGCAACAAACACCATCGAATCCATACAATTTGACTACACCAAAATATCCGACGCAGGGATGGCAAATGTCAAGAGTTTCTCAAAGCTGAAGCGACTCCGCATTCGCGGGACCGACGTGACTGGCGAGGGATTAGCGAACCTAACAGGCAACGTAAACCTAGATCGAGTCGAACTGCGTGATTCCTCGCTCGACGACCAGGGCCTGGCTGTACTCGCCGCTTTACCCAAGATGTCATACGTTGACATCAGCGAATGCCGACTTGTTTCCCCAGAGGGCATGCAGAAGCTCGGTGATATGAAGAACCTCCAAGTGCTAATTCTATGGGAGACAAAAGCAAACGACTCCGTAGTTGACGCGATCGCGAACCTCAGCGGGATCAAACAATTGGACCTGAAAGCAACTGCGATCACCGACGAATGTATTGATTCGCTGATGAAATTGACGAATCTTGAGAACCTAAATGTCGCCGGCACCCAATTGTCTGACGAAAGCTTTCGAAAACTTGGCAGCCTTCCGAAACTCACCAAGCTAAACGTTGCCAATACAAGCATCGGGTTCGACGTAATCGATGACTTGGCAGCGGCCAATGAGAAACTGGAAGTTATTGAATTCGAAAACTAAACTTCGAACGTTTTAGCCTTCCCCACGTGCCGCCTCCTTCGATGGAGGCGGTTTTTTTTTGGTGCCGGAGTCACTTTACCACCAAGTTAACAAGCCGACCTGGAACCGCAATTTGCTTAACGATATCTTTCCCGCTCAGCAATGCCTTGACCCGCTCATCCTGCAATGCAGTCTCCAACATCAAATCTTGTCCCGCATCGGGCGCTATCGATATTTTCGCTTTGACCTTCCCGTTAATTTGAATGGGGATCTCCACCGTGGATTGAACCAGTGCTTCCTCATCCCACTCAGGCCAAGGTTCATGTGAAATCGACTTACGCCCGCCGAGCAATCTCCAAAGCTCCTCGCTGATGTGCGGAGCGTAAGGTGACAGCAGGACTACGAAGGATCGCATTGCCGAGACAGGTCGCTCTTTCGACCTGGTAAAAACGTTCGTGAATTCCATCATACGGGCAATCGCCGTATTGAAGCTCATCGACTCGGTGTCCTCTGTAACCTTGCGTATCGTCTGATGAAGGGTCCGCAATTGCTCCTCAGTGCAATCTTGGTCGACTACCGCATCGGAGAGTTTTAGGTCATCTTGTTTATCATCAACGATCATTCTCCAAACGCGGTCCAAGAAATTTCGAACCCCGCCCACGCCCGTCATGGCCCATGGTTTTGTTGCCTCCAATGGCCCCATGAACATCTCATAGAGCCGTAGTGAATCCGCGCCATACTGTTGGACAATATCGTCGGGATTGACCACGTTTCCACGACTCTTCGACATTTTGAACGCACGGCTCTCGACACGAACTGACGCATC
>CAXQOB010000069.1:0-9338 GCA_964225475.1 Candidatus Nitrosopumilus sp.
ATCTCGATGAAAAAATCACGTTGCTAAAATCATACGATGTGACCTGCGTCCCAACGGACTATCAGGATCCGAAGGGTTTATTCGCCCTCGAGTCGCTTGCCGCAGGTACCCCTGTGATTCTTCCCGATCACGGTGCTTTCCCCGAAATACTTTCCTCAACCGGAGGCGGGCTCCTCTTTCAACCGGGTGATCGGCATGGACTGATAGAAGCAATCAATCAGTTAAAACAGAATGCAGACCTACGTCGGAATCTCGCTGAGCAGGGGAAGTCCGCTGTCAAAGAAAGGCACTCCATTCAGGTTGCTGCAAAAGAAATGAGCAAGCTTTGCTTTGATCGTTCACGCAACGCCAAGTTCACTGATTAAGTTTCGCAGAACGCCTTCTTATGGGGTTTAATCCCCTGTCTTTCCCGATCGCGTCTCAATCTAAGGCCAGATCGCAATGTAAGTGGCTGCCCACTGGACATGGTCTAAGGGAGGATTTTCTCAAGGTCAAACAATTGAGATTGGCCGGATGGTTTTTTCTTCATGCTTTTCACGTGTGACTCTGCTCCGACTCGTTCCGCCCAATCGTCATAGGTCTTTGCAAGTTCCGCTACCTTCTTTGGTAACGCCTCTGAGAGATCCAGTGTCTCGCTACGGTCTTTGGCAAGATGATAGAGTTCCCAAGATTTACCGCGTTCTGCGACGATCTTCCAATCACCTGAACGGACTGCGTGATTCCCTGAAAACTCCCAGAAGATTTCTTTGGCTCGCACCTTATTTGTTGGGTCACTGAAGGCGGAAATTAACGACGTGCCTTCCATTGTGTGAATGTCTTGATCGTTGAATGACGTTGGGTATTCCGTCTGAGCCAATTCGGTGATAGTTGGCATGATATCAACCAGGTGTGAAGGGAAGTGACAGAGTTCACCACGCGATTTGATTCCTGCTGGCCAGTGCGCGATCATAGGGGTCAGTGTTCCACCCTCATGAGCGTACTGTTTGTAAAGCCTGAGTGGCGTATTGCACATGTTGGCCCAGCGAGCGTCGTAGGCAATATCGCTGTCGACGGGGCCCGGCACTTTTACGTCCGTCCTTAATCGCTGATAGGGGCAGGCTCCATTATCGGAGAGGAAAAGAATGAGCGTGTTGTCAAATTGACCGGTTGATTTGAGATGTTGAACCAAGCGGCCAATATTGAGATCCAAACGATGGATCATGGCCGCATACACTTCCATCATCGGCTCGAGGAATTGTTTTTCTTCCTTGGAAAGGTCGCTCCATGGCTCAACTTTGGGATCGCGCGTCGAAAGTCGCCACGTATCATCAACGATTCCTAGTTCCCTCAGGCGTTGATGACGCTCTTTTCGGATGGTATCCCAACCTCGGCTGTAAGCGCCACGGAATTTCTCGATATCTTCTGGTAACGCGTGCAAGGGAAAGTGAGGCGCGTTGTGGGCGAGATAAAGGAAGAACGGTTTGTCGGATCGGCCCTCGGTGTCTTGCTCTGACTCTAAAAACTCAATCGCAAAATCTGTAAAAGCATTGGTGGAATAAAAATCGTCTCCGGGCTCGTAGACATGACAGTCGATCCGCATCAGATTTTCATTCTTCTGCCAATCGGTACCTGTGAAAAAATTGATCGCACCACTGAGGAATCCGAAGTAACGATCAAAGCCTCGCTCCCATGGTGTCGATTTCAGATGCCACTTTCCACTCATGTAGGTTCGATAGCCTGCCGTTCGAAGTACTTCAGCCAGCGTGACATGTCCGGGTTGTTTAAGGTTTTGGGACTGTTGATGCCAAAGGCCTGTCATGAGTGAAGCGCGTGTCTCCGAGCATTTTGCATTGTTATGGAAGTCGGTGAAGCGAAGTCCACCTTTGGCAAGACGGTCAAGGTTGGGCGTCTGGATTTCACTGCCGTAGCAGCTGAGGTCCGAGAATCCCATGTCATCACACATGATTAAGACAATGTTAGGTCGACTGTCTGCAGCAGTGATCGGGCCGACGCATGTAAAAGCCAAGGTCATTAATACAAAGAAACGATACATATTTATCTGGAGATCTTTGGGATTTTAGTTGGTAGAGCGCTGCGACACATCTTAGCAGGTGGTGGTCAGTTTGGCTTCCACAGAGACCGCCAAAGAGAGCAATCTTAGCATCTTGCTACACCACTCTTCACGGACCACTTTCATCAGTGGTCTCACCGGTGTTGAGGGATCTTCTAATTCTTTTCTGATAGAGCGATTATTTGGTTTGCCCGCCGTGTTTCACCTCGCTGACAGATATGATCTGCTTTCAGCGAAGGCAGCGATTCAAAAAGAAATTCAACGTTCCTAATCTTTGCAATCTTGCCGGTTCAGGCGTTCGATGGATGGTGACTTACCTCATTGACATAAATTCACTCACAGCAATTGTGATTCACATCCATCAAACCAATCGAAATAGAAGGCGGGGATAAGTGAGCGGTTCTCAAAGATCGTTGGTACCTTCTTGGGGACCTTGAATTTGTCCAGTGCTGATTGATGCGGAAGCAGGATGTCTTTCCCCTGCAATCCATCGTGATCGAAAAACGATTCACTTCCATTTAAGTCAAAGTACCGGCCATCTTGGGATGCAACCAGAGTGGGCATAACTCCTGATTTCATTTCATCAGCCTGCAACGCTTTCACACGCACCTCATGGGACAGGGTATAGATCGATTCTTCAATTCGTAGTACCGAATCGCCGAAGAAAATCGGACCCAACCAGTATTGAATGGGGGGCATTTTTGTGATCAATAGCATTGCTTTTTCAAAACGCTCGCCAGACCGAGTGGTGACACAGCAGGGTAGGTGGAGGTGGCCACTGCCATTTCCGTATTGATCGGAACCCGTGGCTCGGATGCTACGAATAACCTCAATCTGTTCCTGATCGAAATCCAATTTGGATTCCGACCACACCTGTAGGCGTTGTTGAGTCTCTTGATCAACTCGGTGCATGATTTCACCTTGTTCATCAAGAAACCAGTTTTGTTCGCAGAAGGCACATTGGTAAGACGCACCAAACTTCAGCTTCTGCTGGAAAATGATTCGGTTGACGCGTCTTCTGTCCTCGGGGGTGGATCGATTGTGAGCAGTCTTCCAGTTGAAAAACACGACATGGAAGCCTTGTTCGTCATCACAAGTTGGGCATCTTGTCATCGCGTCTCGCTCTGAGGTTGAGTCGGTTAGCTAGAGGGTAGAGTTATGATTGAGGCCACCCGGTTTCAGGTGTGCTAGTGATTCTTCAAATGCTGGCTCGCTGATTGATAGGCTTGATGCCCAGTTGAGTTGCCCGGCAGAATTGGCGTTTCCGTCTTGGGGAGTTTTGCCCGGTGTTGTTTGACAATTTCCGCAAATTGTTTGTCTCCTGCCAAGTTCTTCCATTCATGGGGATCTTGTTGATGGTCGTAGAGTTCTTCCGAATTGTCCAGGTAGCGAATGTACCGGTAACGCTCCGATCGCACCGCATAATTGCCTTTTCCAAACGAGGACAACGCGACATGAGGCCATGCTGTTGTCGGCTGTTTCATAAGCGGCACTAGCGAATGACCCTCCTGTTCAACATCCTTGGGCAGGTTCGCGAGTTCGAGTAGCGTGGGGAAAATATCAAGAAGCTGAACGGGTTTCTTGGTGCGTTGCCCGCTTTTGTAACCGGGCGATGAGATGATAAGCGGAACGTGGGTTCCATCCTCCCAAATCGTTCGCTTGGCCCATCGCTGCTTTTCACCAAGATGGAAACCGTGATCTGCAAAGAGAACTACGATGGTGTTGTCGCGGTGGGGCGAGGCATCGAGGGCATCCAAGACAACGCCCAAGCAATCGTCTGCGAAAGCGGTTGATGCTAGATAGGATTGGACAGCGTGTTCCCACTCACCTGCCGATACGACCCATTCATGCTCGGGTGAGACATGTTTGTCGTTGGTCAAGGCGATCGCATAGTCACTCAGGTCACTGCGGTCGTCGTTTTTGACCAGTGGTTTTTGTATCTGTTTACGAGGAAAAAGATCGAACCACTTCTTCGGGGCGAACATGGGAACATGGGGACGATAGAAACCGACACCCATGAAGAATGGTTTATCCAGTGTGGTGGGTAGCGATTCAATTTTTTCTTTGGCCCAGTGAGCGATTTTGTAGTCGGGCATCTGCTGATCTTGCTCTGGGTAGGCGCCCCAATCCCAGAGTGGGTGTCCGTGCGGTTGTGAAATTTTGTTTTCCGGTTTTGGTCCGAAGCCACCAAAGTTGCCTCCGTACTCTTGGAAAAAACGTTTGTCACCCGTATGGAAAAGCTTACCTGCAGCAAGTGTGCGATAGCCATGTTTTGCAAAACGCTCCGGTAATGTGTCTAGGTTTTGCAGTGCGGGAGCTTGCTTAAGATCCGGACTCAGGAAGTAGACCCCGGATGAGTGTGGATGCTTTCCGGTCAAGAGACTTGCGCGTGACGGGTTGCAGACTGGTGATTGACAATAGGCATTGGCAAAGAGTGTTCCACGTTCTGCCAAACGATCGATATTTGGTGTTCTTGCCTGTGGATGTCCTCCCAGGCAACCGGTCCAGTCGTTGAGGTCATCAATTGACAACAGCAAAACGTTGGGAGCCTCTGCGTTCACGAGGGAGGAAAATGGAACGAGGACTAGGAGGGTGAGGAGAGCTTGTTTCATAACGGGGTGTCTGGAATGAGGACGGTTATCCAAGTTTGTTTTGGGGTGAACACGCTTCTGATCGAAGCCACAGAGAAAATGAGGTTTGTTTTGTTAGGTTGATATTCGCATTGTTGGCTTCAAGAAACGGGTGAGTTGATTGCCGAATTGGGGCTTGTTCAATTTAACTCGGCCTGCCGATTGAAAATGAATGCAGCGACGAAAGCTGGAGTGACGATTCAACCAAATGGACGTGCGTTGATCTTTCCTGTAGGCATCATGCTAGCAAATACTCGTTTCACCAATAGCCATGTGGATGGTTTCCATGCTTGCTCATCAAATGAAAATCGCCATCCTTGCACCGCTGGCGGCAGTTGCCATGGCTCCAATCATGCTCGGTGGGTCAGGAAATCTTCAAGCAAATGATAGCATTGTTCGATCCGTTTCGAATTCATCAACGTTGGAATGTGATTCAACGAATGAGGCGTGTGCGAGGGCCGCTGCAGGCTCACTGGGAACACTGTTTCTTTGGGGGTCCCAGCCTGAGGTGTTGGGTGGTCCGAATCTCAACGAGCCATTGGTCACCGACAGGCCGGATTTCACGGAAGCAAGTTCAACCGTCGGTCGCGGGGTAACTCAATTTGAATTCGGTTACACCTATACCAAGAATGATGAGGATAGGTTTGAAACGCGATCACACTCTTACCCAGAATTATTGATTCGACGTGGGATTTTGGCGGATTGGCTCGAGCTGCGCTTCGCATGGAACTACGCGGGTCAGGAAGCGGGGGTAATTGAAAACTCGGGTGCAGAGGATCTTTATCTGGGAATGAAAATCGCCTTGACTCCTCAGAGCAAGCTTTTGCCTGAAATGGCGTTGATTCCACAAATGACAGTACCCACGGGTGATAGCGATTTCACCGCTGATGAGGTGTTGCCCGGACTCAATTGGATCTACGGCTGGGAAATCAACGACTTCCTTTCCACTGCTGGCAGTACACAATTCAATCGAGCACTGGATGAGCAACAGGGCAACGCATACACCGAGTGGGCGCAGTCTTGGACGGTCGCAACGTCTCTTACCGAACGGATCGGAGGGTATGCGGAGTGGTTTGGTCTTTTCCCACACAGTGCCGAAACCGCGGAGACGGAGCATTATTTCAATGGTGGGTTCACCTATCTATTCAGCAATAATATTCAGTGGGATGTACGGGGCGGCGTTGGGCTGAATGATTCGTCGGATGATTACTTTGTCGGTACAGGTCTCTCGGTTCGTTTTCCCTGATCAAAGTAAGGTTCGATCTCTTTCGGGCCGTGGTAAGATCTATTTCGCAATCAAAGTGTGAGCAGTCTTTTACGCGGTCCCTCATTTAACCAGCAGGTGCGAAACCCTCTGAGTTGCTATGGACGGATGCTCGCTAATTCGGCGGTGTTTACGTACCGATGACTGAATTCAATTCGCCTCATGGGGCGGAGGTCGTCTTGGAACGCCTCAGTCACCCTCTTTTCGATGCTGGTTCGGCTCGGTCTATTTAGTCTTATCCTTACCGGGGATTTCAGTCCTCAGTTAGCATTTTCTGCCTCAGCCTACTATTTTCCTGTTATTTTGAGCTCGCTCCCCCCAATGGACCTCAGAGAAAGTTGGTTGTACCGAAATCTGCGCTTTTTGAAAAAAGTTGGGTAACCTGATGCCTGAATCTGTTGTATCTGAATGGCATGAATAACCAAGCAAAGAAAATCAGCGAAGGTGAGATCAATGATGCGGTAGCTCGCGTCATTCGGGGGGACTCATTCTCTTACGAGAGAATTGTCAGGGTTTATGAGCGTCCAATTCGCGCTTGGCTTGCAACGCACGCTCCGCCCGCTGTGGATGTGGATGAAATGGCGCAGAGGACGTTCGTCGTCGCGTTTTCCAAATTGTCGGATTATGCAATTGGAACGAACTTCTCAGGTTGGTTATTTGCCATCGCAAAATACGAACTCAAAGCAGAGTTAACTCGGATGCGTCGTGTTGCGGATTATCACGCAAAGTTTGCGCCTGCCTTTTTGGAGCGTGAATTACAAGTGCGTAGCGATGAGTCTGATCTGTTGCAGCAGCAGCGACTCGAGTATTTGGCGGAATGCATGAAGCTAATCAGCGAGCATGTTCATCAGTACCTTGTCTGGCGATATGAGGAGGAGATTCCTCTTGCTGAAATGGCGAGGCGAAGTGGCCGATCGATTAGTGCGGTCAAGAAGCAGCTGTGGAACTTGCGTCGCGGGTTGCATGATTGCATTCAGGCACGCGTTGCAGCAGATGGAGGTGGGGCGTGAACGACCGCGAAAAGTTCGAACAGTTGTGGAACGATTACCTGGAGGGTGAATTGCCGGAGGGGGCAGATCAGGATTTGGATCGACTTTCCACCGCCAAGGATAATCTATCCACTGTCGCAGTTGACAGCTATCAAGTGCATCGCTTGCTAGGTCTGAAAGCTCAGGACAGTGACTTGCGACATGAGTCTTTTGTGAATTCCACCATGGAACGGGTACTTGTGAAGGAACAGCGTGTAGCGCCCTTGGTTACAGGTCAAATGCCGAAATCTGTGGGCGCGTTGGTTCGCCTAAAATCGATCCCGTTTGCTTTGCTTGCGACGACGATTTTAGTTCTTATTGCGTCGCCATTTTTTCAAGCATCTGGTGATACGGAAATGGCGCGTGTCACCGGTTTGCGCGGCTTGGTTCACTGGACGGGTGAAGGGGGAGTCGTTTCGCAGTTAAAGAGGCAGGGTCAGGTTGTTGGTGGCGGCACCCTCGAGATACGGTCCGCCGATGCATGGGCTGAGTTGACGTATTTTGACGGAACGGTTGTGACGGTTTCGGGTTCTGCTGCGATGTCTCTTTCTGATGAGCAGCAAAAAGTGATCAATCTTCGTCATGGTCTTCTGTCGGCAGATGTGACTGAGCAACCTGTTAACCGTCCGATGCTTGTTGTGACGCCTACGGCTAAGTTGAATGTCCTCGGTACACAATTCAATGTTGATGCGCAATCAGAATCGACGCGTTTGGTGGTCAACGAGGGATTGGTTCGAATGACACGAAGCTCCGATGGTCAGGTTGTTGACGTTGATGCACAGCACTCGGTTGTAACGTCCGTTGATGAAGATGAGTCGCTCGCGCCAGTCCCTCGTGCGCAAACGGTGACTGCCTGGGTCAGTGATCTGGAGCATGATGTGGTGCGAGGTAAGTGGGTTTCTGCGATGTGGAGCCTTGGCTTGGAGCTGAAGGAGGCGGTGAGTAAGGGTGAGTTAACCAAGGCTGAAGCCATTAGATCCTACAAGGGTGCTGCTAATCTAGATGATTCAGCCGGTGGCATATGGGCCGTTCCATCGCCATTTGGTTCATTGGTTGTACTTTCACCACGACGTTCGATGGAGCAATCTCTGGTGGTCAGCGATAGCACGCAGGTTTTGGTTCGAGGAAGGGCTTTCTCTGAAGTTGCCTGCACGATCGGATTGAGTCTTGGCGAGGTGAATGGTGGATTTTCGGGCAAGTATCGTAAGGAGATGATGCTCTCGGGTACGGGAGAGGAGTTTTCTTTCTCAATACCCATCAGTGATTTTATTGAAGATGGTGAGGTGGATAGCACAGCCGCTGGCAAGGAACTGATTGACTGGTGGTGTATAGGGAAATCTCGAGGTTCAAAGCTGGAGATCACCGCGGTTGAGTTGAAAGCTTCCCCAGAGATAGAGGCTTCTCAATGAGCAGGCGATCGGCGATTTGCTCAGTATTTTTGTAATAGCGTATTAGTGATTGGTGAGATCCGGTGTTTGTGTTTGGACTGAGATTCATGATGAAAGTTCTGGTTGCTACGTTTCTTGTGATGGTTCCCTTTGGGTTCGACCGTGTTTGGTGCGAGGATCTGGATAAGGCAGATCTGAAGAAGGTCGTGCCCCAGTTGCAGTGGAACCAGTTTCGCGGACCTGAAGGAGACGGTTCTTCATCTGCGACTGGTCTACCAGAGAATTTTGACGAAGCATCCAATGTCCGGTGGAAAACTGCCATCGCGAATCAGGGGTGGTCATCGCCCGTCGTATGGGACAATGAAATCTGGGTTACCTCGGGCAGCGATGATAAACAGGAACTCCGTGCACTGTGCGTTGACCTCAACAGCGGCAAGATCGTGAAAGACATCAAAGTTTTTGACATGATCGATCGACGACTGGACCCGGCCTACATTTACGATTCACCCCACTTGAACAGCCCGGCAACCCCCACGCCTGTTGTTGAACAGGAATACGTCTATGTCAGCTTTGGGTCACAGGGTATTGCATGTCTGAACCGCCAGAGCGGCGAGAAAATCTGGGAGCGCCGTGATCTACGGGTTTATCAACCAGTGCGACAGGGATCATCTCCAATTGTCGACAATGAAAATCTTTATGTCGCTTACGATGGCACCGATGAACAGTTCTTTGTTGCCCTCGACAAAAAGTCAGGCGCAACACGCTGGAAAGTCAGCCGTGATATCGATTCCGACTTTGAATCCCTGCTGCAGGAAAAGGGCATGCGATCCAAAGGAGGTAAACCTGGGGACAGCCAAAAAGCATTCGCAACAGCGAAACTGATTGAGGTGGATGGTAAACGCCAGTTGATCGCGCCCGCGGGTGAAGCAACGATTGCTTACGACCCGGAGACCGGAAAAGAACTTTGGCGAGTCCGAC
>CAXQOB010000070.1:0-27379 GCA_964225475.1 Candidatus Nitrosopumilus sp.
TGATGACGAGGCCAATCAATGGCTTCAACGCCCTTATCGTGGAAGCTGGAAATATCCGGGATTAGGGTAACACCCCTGATTTTGACCCCGGCCCGTAGCAGCCGAGCCTGGGAGCCGGGGCCGAAGGGTTTTTGAGAACATTGCGAGCGTGGAATCGGTTAAACTGGTCGTCGGAAGCACCAACTTATATGAGGTTTTTTCAAGCTGCCGTCGACTCGTTCTGCGTTAAGTTCTAAAGGCGAACGATCTCTGGCCTTTTCATATGTGTTGAGCGACAGGATCAATCTGCGACTTCAATAGTTTTAGCAATCAGGTATACAGAATGCGTAAAGAAAACGTAAATAAAGGGACGCAGCTTTCACGTGGTGTGAAACGACGTCAATTCATCAAAGGCTCGAGCGCTGCTGCCCTCACCGCTGGTGTATGGAGCGAAGTTGCAGCACAGGAGTCTACCTCCGCAAACGAGAAGCTGAAGATCCTGTGCGTTGGTACGGCCAATCGTGCTTCTGCAAATATTGACGCCATCAAGAGTCAGGATGTCGTCGGAATATGCGATGTGGACTCTAATTATCTCGATCGTGCGGCGAGTCAGTTTGGTGACGCGAGAAAGTACGCGGATTACCGGGAGATGATTTCCGCTGAAGCCGATCGCGCCGATGCGATTGTCATTGCTGTCGCCGATCATAACCACGCGCCCGCTTCGATCCGAGCCATCAACGCGGGTTTGCATTGTTACTGTGAGAAACCACTGACGCACACGGTGCACGAGGCGCGACTCATTGCGCAGGCTGCAAAAGCAAAAGGTGTTGCTACGCAGATGGGGACTCAAATTCATGCGGGCGCCAATTATCGCCGGGTGGTGGAAGTTATTCAGTCCGGCGCCATTGGAGATGTTAAAGAGGTTCATGTTTGGGTTGGCAAAGGCTGGGGTGGTGGTGATCGTCCGGAGCGTGGAGAAACTCCGCCGGCAAACCTCGACTGGAACCTATGGCTTGGACCGGCTCCGGAACGCCCCTACGCGCCGGGTCGCTATCACCCGGCACAGTGGCGGAGATGGTGGGATTTCGGACAAGGAACATTGGGCGACATGGGATGTCACTACATGGACCTTCCGTTCTGGGCCCTCGAGCTTAGGCATCCCACTACCTGTGAAGCATTTTCTAATGATCCGAAGGTGCATCCAGAAACCTGCCCTCTTGGCTTAACGGTTAAATACAGCTATCCGAAGCGAGGTAAATTCGCGGCATGCGATTTGACTTGGTACGACGGAAACATGACCCCGCGGGAGGTTGCAGGAGAGAGAGTTCCTGGCAGTGGTGTGATGTTCGTTGGTACCGAGGGCAAGATGTTTGCGGACTATTCCAAGTACCGACTCTTCCCAACCGACAAATACTCAAAATATGAGCCACCTGCCAAATCGATTCCCGATTCAATCGGTCACCACGCGGAATGGATCAAGGCCTGCAAGGACGGGTCTCCGACTACTTGCAACTTTGATTACTCCGGCGCTCTGACCGAGGCGGTCCTGCTTGGTAACGTTTCGTACCGAACCGGGAAGAGTTTGAACTGGGATGCAGAAACACTCAAGGCTACCAATTGTCCTGAGGCTGATCAGTACATCCGAAAACAGTACCGCGCCGGCTGGGAGGTTGAAGCCACGGTGTAGCCGGCCTTCGTCGGGACCTCCGCATCGTATGCGTCGACGTGTAGTGCACAGGTTAGATTGCCTGCTGCTCCTGTGCACTACTGACGTGTTTCGGTCGAAAAAAAAACGGTCGGAATTCCACCATTGGTGTTGAGGCATTGGTGGAGCGATTCCTGTTTTTATACCTTGGACAGAGCCTCGAGACCGATCTGCCTCATTCACGTGAGATTATATTCGGTTTGCGGTAATGGGTGATTTGTGATGGCGTCAGAGATCCCTGAGGGTTGATGAGGCCGACTCATGGAATTTTGGGTCATCGCGTTTAGTTGTGTGTGCGGAAGTTATTTGGCTACGTGGGAGAGCTGCGAAGGTTTGATTCGCATGCTAAGTAAACGGCTCTTAGCCGTGTCTCGTTTAACTGAGGATTATCAATTGCGTTTCTTTTGTTGCTCACTTGTTTTGCTGTTTTGTGTTACTGGTTGTAGCCCCTCTGAAAGTAATGTTGACGCGAATAGAGGGAACGATGTCGCTAATCCGCAGGTCGCCCTGCAGATGCCAATCGATGAAGATGACGTTGAGGCCTTGTTCCACGTTGAAGCAGCGGCTCAGTCGGTGCGACGCGATGCGGAGGCTTTTGCCATTGATGTGGATTTTCGTGGGGGAAATGTAACCCCGCAGGCTTTGGTAGGGCTCTCCGGACTGAGGAGGCTTCGAGCGGTTAGGTTGGGTGGGACGGGCGTTGGTGACGAGGCCTGCGCAGCGTTGGGGGTATTACCGACCTTGGAAGATCTCGATCTGCGCGATTGCCCGGTAAGTGACGCCGGATTAGCGTCGCTGGTTGATTTGCCGAAGCTGAAGGCATTACGTTTAAGTGGCAAGAATGGCGAATGCTCGGTTAGTGATGATGGGATGGAGCATGTCGGCAAAATCAAAAGTCTAAAAGTCTTAGCGATTGATTTCCTTTGGGTCAGCGAAGAAGGTTTAGAGAAACTCAAGGAGCTAAAAGAACTTCAGGAACTCTACTTAGCCGGCACCACAATCGGAAACGATGCGATTGGTTTGCTATCGCAGCATCCAAAACTCAGAAAAGTGCGGCTTGCCGCAAATCAAATTGATGCTGAGGGGTTGGCTCTACTGGGAAAGTTGACGCAACTTGAGACCCTCGATCTTAGTGAATGTCTGCAGGTTACCGATCAAGCGACGGCTGCACTCGCTAACCTAAAGAATTTGAAAGACCTTAATTTATGGAGGGTCAACCTTTCAGATGATGGGATCGCTCCAATTGGTGTTCTAACTGCCTTGGAACGCCTCAATCTTGATAACACTCGGCTTTCTGACGAAGGATTGGGAGCACTTGCGGGACTAACCGAGCTTAGGTTCCTTCATCTTGGGTCGACCTTGATTACCGATGCTGGGCTTGTTCATCTCGAGCAGATGAGCAAGCTTGAAGATTTGATTGTGACTCGTACCGCGGTAACACAGGAGGGGGTTGACGCCCTCCAGGCGAAGCTGCCCAAGACGAAGATACAATTGCGTTATCTCGGGGATCAGTGATGACCTTTTCTCCCGCTCAATCGGTTCCTGCAAGCTCTCGGATCGAAGCGTGAAACGCAATTGTGAAACAGGTGTCTTGGAGGGGGAGTTTCCATTCGGGGCGTAGATCAAATTTCGCGGGTTTCACTGGCGCCTCTTTGAGCGAGTTATCCAAAGGCTGTTTTCTTTTATTGACACGGGATCTTCGTGTTTTGTAACAGTGACTCGTTAGCGTTTTGTGTTGAAGGGGAGTCAGATTGCGGAAGCAGAGCGGCAATTTGATAAGGCGAAGGACACTCCAACGTGCATTTCGCTATCACAGTATTTAAGACAACAGTCCGCGGTTATTGACGCGTCGCTGCCGAGCCTTGCTCGGCTGATGATGAGGCAACACGTCTTCGATTGACCCGAGTGTTTGCGATTGACCCGAAGTTTGGAGATGCACGTGCTTCAATTGAACAGGAATCTGGTCGCAACCGTCATTGTTTCCTCGTGTAATCGACGGAGGCACTTAGAGAGGTGTCTTTACTCTTTCTCGCGTCAGCATGGGTTGGAGCGGGGGAGTTTTGAGGTGGTCGTCGCGGATCGAGGTTCGTCTGACGGTTCGCAGGAGATGGTTCGGCATCTGTCCATGCGAATGCCATACCGGCTGAGGGTAGTCACACAGGCAAGCGAAGATTTTGGGAGTGCAGCGACAGAGAATGAAGCGTTGCGTCTCGCTGAGGGAAGCTACCTCCTGTTGGTCGATGGAGATTGCGTTTATCCGCCCACCTACCTTGCCCGACAATTTAGGGATCAAACTCGTCGAACGGCTTGGGCGAGCGATTGCGTGAGGTTAGGACAACACGAAACAGAGTGCATCAGTACGGATGCGGTTTCCTCGGGAGATTTTCTTACACTTGTACCGCGACGGTTGCCAACGATTTTGGCATCACGTTTTCGAACGGATCGAATCTGCCAGTGGCTGCGTCACCCGAGTCGCCCTAGATTCAGCGGTCATAACTTGGCGGTATGGGCGGATGATCTGGTCTCCATCAATGGTTTCGATGAATCACTGTCTGGCTGGTCAAGACAGTTAGAGGACCTTGCTCGGCGTCTCAGGCTGGTCGGTATCCGAATAAAGACAAACGCGAATCGCACCTTCGGCTATCATCTGTGGCATCCGGTCCGAGATCGAGCGTTGAGCGAAGGACAAGATCAAAAGGCAGGTCAGTACCTGGGTAGGCCACTTACTCTACCAAAATGCCTCAATGGCTTGGTGAAGCGGTCCGTTCACGATCTATGCATCCGAGTTTCAGCATCCAGAGCATGTGTCAGCGAGATAGATTGGCCAACCGTTGTGGCCCTGCAGGAGAACTTTGCCGGTGCCGCGTCCGATGAAGTCAACGGTATTGGCGGCGTCGAGATAGAGATACGAGTGAACCAGAGCCCTGTTTCCAACGCATGGAAGTCGGCCAAGCGAGTGCAGTTGACGCTGGATGGGCGGAAAAGAAGTCGGGCGGGATACAGACCCCATCTCGTGCTCGATACGCAACAAGTTAGTGAACGATCCCAAAGACCAACGCTCAAAATATTCGATCCTGAGCAGCAAGACACTACGGAAACTCTCAAAGTTGGGAACCGTGTAGCCGGCGAGAGTCAGGCGACGCACGAGGGTTCGGATCAGGTACGTCACGGTGGGTTAGACGTATCGCGGTGGTTCCTTGGTGAATTAGATCGAGCACTTAGTTGTCGTCCGGATGGCTCAGCGGCGACGTTGATGTTTTCAGATCTGCCATCGAAGGATCAACGCATTGCTGCCTGAATGCAACGACCGGGCACCGTGCTTTGCGTGAGTTGTCGCGAAATACGCGTTGTTTTTGACAGTTGCTATTCTGGCTGGTAGTCGAGTTCGGTGTAACTCTGCTAGGTTGTTGTAGAACATCAATGAATGATTTGGTTCTACACGACTGGGTGGGTGATGGACGATTCACAGGACGGCCTGTTTGACGCTAAAAAGCGTTTGTTTTTATTGGACGGCATGGCGCTTGCTTATCGAGCGCATTTCGCCTTGGCGCGTAGTCCACGCTTCACCTCGGGAGGTCAGTGTACCTCCGCCGTCTTTGGATTAACTAATGCGCTTTTTGATCTGATTGGTCGCGAGAAGCCGACTCATATCGCCCTGGCCTTTGATACACCGGAGCCTACACAGCGGCATATTGATTATCCAGAATACAAAGCTCAACGTGACTCGATGCCTGAGGATCTGGCAAGCCAGTTTCCGTACATTGATCGGCTGCTCGAAGCATTCAATATTACCGTCATTCGCACCCCCGGTTATGAGGCGGATGACATTATTGGCACTCTTGCCGATGAAGCTGCGAAAGAGGGCTACCGTACATGGATGGTCACACCAGATAAGGACTATGAGCAACTGGTGAGCGATGACGTTCTTATTTACAAGCCAGGTAGGAAGGGCGCAGAGGCTGAGGTAGTGGGTGTACCGGAAGTGCTGGGGCGGTGGGGTATTGAGCGAGTTGACCAGGTGATCGACATTCTTGGTCTTATGGGTGATGCCAGTGATAATATTCCTGGAGTAAAAGGGATTGGACCGAAAACAGCGCAGCAGTTGATTGCCAAGTACGGAACGATCGAGAACCTCTTGGATCACACCTCGGAGTTAAAAGGTAAGCAGAAGGAGCGTTTGGAGACACAGGCAGAGATGGCGCTATTATCTCGTAAATTGGTCACGATTAATCGAAGCGTTCCGCACGATTATGATTTTGAGTCGTTTTCCTTTAAGGACTTTGATCAGGAGAAGCTCAAGCAACTGATGATGGAACTTGAGTTCGACACCTTGGGGAAACGATTGTTTGGCAGTCGCTTTTCGTCTGCTCAGGCACGTGCAGAGGTGCAGCGTGAGAAGCGGGAGACTGAGATACAAGCGAGTTTGTTTGATGAGCCCGTTGAAGAAAAGACCATTCGTGACGTGCCTCACGATTACATTGCGATCACTACAGCCGATGAACGAAAGGATTTGATTGCAGCTCTCGAAAAAAGCAAAGTGTTTTGTTTTGATACAGAAACCACCGGCCTGGATCCTCGCACTGCGACACCGTTGGGCATTTCTTTTTGTCTGAAGGCTGGTACAGCGTACTATGTAAAATGTGGAGACACTCTCGAGGAGGCGCGTGAGGTCCTTGCGGAGTTTAAAGGCGTTTTTGAGAATGAGGCAATTGAGAAGTTAGGACACAATCTCAAATATGACCTTTCCTTATTGCGTTGGAATGGCATCAAGGTCAGCGGACCTTTTTTTGACACAATGCTAGCGCACTCGATGAAAGAGCCGGAGATGAAGCACGGGCTCGATTATCTATCCAAGGTGTACCTTGGTTACGCACCCATTTCCATCAGCAGTCTGATCGGTCCGAAGGGGGACGATCAGAAGCCCATGTCAGATGTGCCCTTTGAGCAACTGGTTGAATACGCATGTGAAGACGCGGATGTTACGCTGCAGGTTGCTGAAGCAATGCGCCCTGAATTGGAGTCACGGGGCGTCACTCAGGTTTGCTATGAAGTTGAATGTCCGTTGGTTCCGGTGTTGGTTGAAATGGAGTATCACGGCATAAGATTAGATACCGAGGCACTGGGTAAATTTTCGCAACGACTGGAACGCGAAATTGCTGAGCTAAAGGAAGCGATTCATAGCGCAGCGGGCCGCGAATTTAATATCGATTCACCGAAGCAATTGGGTGTGGTGCTCTTCGAAGAGTTGCAAATAGATCCGAATCCCAAGAAGACTTCCACAGGTCAATACTCGACGCGTGAATCGGAGATGCAGCGTCTAATTGGAAGGCATGCTATTGTTGGCGATGTGTTGGAATATCGAAACGCTCGTAAGCTAAAGTCGGTATACGTTGACCAATTGCCTGAATCGGTCAACGTTAATACTGGGAGGGTTCACACGCATTACAGCCAGTCATGGACTGCGACGGGAAGGATGCAATCCAACGATCCCAATTTGCAAACGATTCCAGTTCGCAAGGAACGAGGCAGAGACATTCGTGCATCGTTCGTCCCACGTGATCAGGATCATCTTTTACTCAGCGCGGATTATTCTCAGATTGAATTGCGGGTAATGGCGGAGCTTAGTGGTGATGAGGCGATGCTGGAGGCATTTGAGCAGGGGATTGATATTCACAGCAGTACCGCTTCAAAGGTTTATCACGTCCCGGTATCCGAAGTGACTCGCGAGATGCGAGACAAAGCGAAAACAGTCAATTTTGGAATTATCTATGGAATCTCAGCTTTCGGATTGCAGCAGAGACTGAATATTCCGCGTGCCGAAGCGAGTGAGTTAATTGAGAACTATTTCGTGAAATATCCAGGTGTTCAAGATTACATTGATCGGACCATCGAATTTGCTCGAGAGCATGGATACGTTGCAACGCAGACGGGTCGGAGGCGATATTTGCGGGATATCAACAGTAAGAGTCGGGGAGTCGCACAGGCGGCTGAACGTTTGGCAATGAACAGTCCCATTCAGGGAACTGCTGCTGATATACTGAAAATTGCGATGATCAATGTTGATCGGTCGCTTCGTGAGGGTGGGTTTCAGACGAAGATGATTTTGACCGTGCATGATGAAATCGTGTTTGACTTGGTGACGGCCGAAAAAGAGGACGTCATGCCAGTGATCGAATCAGCGATGAGCAACACGCTCCCAATGCGGGTGCCAATCGTCGTGGAAATGGGCATAGGTAAAAACTGGCTTGAAGCACATTGATACTCCCAGTTTGAGACTCAGACCGCAGGTCCAGTGGAACGTTTTTGGCAAGCAGTAGGTTCCCGGGAGTTTTAGAACATGGATGGGGAATCTGAGGTTCTTTGTGCTTTGTTTCGCGTTAGTGCAATGCATTGATTTGCGTGTTGAGTTGACCGGTACATAGCGAGGAGTGACGAAATGAGAGAAGGGGGCGATCCGTTGCCGATCATTAATTACCTGCAGGGCCTAGAGAATGCTGTCGGTGACCAAGCTATCTTTGAATCGGTTTGTGAAGCCGCGTTACAGGAGATACCGAGTCTTTGCCCGTTATTGGAGGAAGCTCTAGAGAACTGTGAAAGTGGAACCGGTGAACGCTTGGCTCACACCATCAAAGGTGCAGCTCGGGCTATCGCAGCCGCAAGAGTGATGGCTATTGCCGAGGCGATCGAGAAGGCCATGGCGGGTGAAGATTTGGAAGATGCGAGGCGACGATACAAGTTGCTTACACCCGCAATCGAAGACCTGAAACTAGAGCTAACAAAGCACCGGTCCTAGAGGAACGTCGGTGTTACTTGTGTTCAAGCAGAGAGGCTGGGAGGTAGATCGTTTTCCATGCCTGGTTTGCGATACCCGTAATTCGAATTAAGATGCCGTCTCTACCTTTTTTGCGGGCAGCGTGATTCGAAAAATGGTTCCTATGCCATCGTCAGGGGTGTCAATCACCAATTCGCCTTGATGTTCATTAACGATCTTAGCGCACACGGCTAATCCAATTCCTGTGCCTCGGGTACCCTTTGATGATTCAAAGAGGGTGAAGAGACTTTCTCTTGTCTCGTTCGGAACACCGATGCCATTGTCTTGTACCTCAATGATGCAGTGTCCACCGTCAGCTTTGCCGAGTCGAAGCGAAATCTTACCGATGATTTCGGATGGTAGTCCTTGGGCCGTCCGTGGCGCGACTATTTCCGCGTTTGACCCCATCGTCGGCGGTCTTTCTTTTTTTTCACTTCCATCGGTATTTGTTTGCCGATCGTTTTCGGCACCTTGTTCGTTTCGTTCATTAATCGCGTCTACCGCGTTGATGACTAGGTTCAGGAGTACGCGGTGTATTGCGTCATTATCAATTTCGCAATGGAGCGGCTCGGATGTGGTTTCTAACTCGAAACGTATTTTTAATTCCCCTTGTTGTGTCTGGAAGTCTTCAAAAACCTCTTGGCTCACCTCATTCAGGTCATGTCGCTTAAGTTCGGGAACGCGATCCTTCGAGAACGTCAACATATTGAGTACGAGATTGGAGATTCGTTCTTGATTCCGGTCTACCATTTTCCAGCCACGCTGGATGACGGAAGTATCTTCTTGGTTTAGTCCGGCATCGATTAGGTAGGTGCCGCTACGAATTCCTTGGAGAATGTTCTTAATGTCATGAGACAACGAGGTGATCGCATGACCCATTGCTGCGAGACGCTCTGACTTTACCAGCGTTGAATAGTAGTGCGTGTCCTCGATTGCAACTGCGGCCTGGTAACCAATTGCAGTGGCGAGCCTCAGTTGTGCGTCAGTAAAGCGACCGTTTTCTTCACCAGATTTCCGGTGGGCGGGTGTGGCGTCGGCAGTGTACGTATCGAGATACAAAATGCCGACAATTGAGTATCGTCCCTGAAGGGGGATGCAAAGGGCCTCGCGAACTCCGCTGCTCAGAATTGAATTCGAGGATTGAAACCGCTGATCTTCTTTGGCGTCGCTTGTGCGAACACCCATTTTCTCATGGAGGACGTGTTCGATAATGGTCTGGCTGATTGAGATGTGTTCTCGTTTTCCGGTTTCATGATCACCCAACCGATCTCGCCGCGCCGCAGGGTAAAGCGGTTCTGATTCATTGTCTCGCAGCATGATGCATCCGCGATCTGCGTCTACCCAATCAAAGACGAGTTGGAGAATCCTCGCGAGG
The DNA here is from genome assembly GCA_964225475.1 of Candidatus Nitrosopumilus sp. Classification (GTDB taxonomy): domain Bacteria; phylum Planctomycetota; class Planctomycetia; order Pirellulales; family Pirellulaceae; genus Rubripirellula. The sequence continues at coordinate 9,871 of CAXQOB010000070.1, forward strand.
ACCTGATCGAGGTTTTCGGTTCGCCCAATCGCAAGTGCAGTCTGGTAGATCACATTTAGTGAACGATCCGCATCGATTTGCTCATCTGAACGGATGGCTTGTCCCGCGCTATCACGAAGAGAGGCGTAGTGATGGGAATAGTTAGAAACAATGCGGCTTCGGTTCTGATCTTGGTCGCCAACAATTATGTCGAATGGCGTCGCCGACAGATGGCTGGCTCCCGAGCGTGAAGATCCCCCTTCTGGCTCCAGGGTAAGAAATGCGTTTCCAATTCGGATCCGATCGCCTATGTGGAGGTGCTCGCGAGCAATTCGCTTGTGGTTGAGATAGGTTCCATTGCTGCTGTCTAGATCGACCAGTTCATACGATCCGTCGGGGGTTGCATGCACCTCCGCATGCTGACGGGAGACTTCAGTGTCGAGAATCTGAATGTGGTTGACGGATTCTCTACCAATGGAAATGACATCACGGTCAACACGGTAGTGTCTGTCAGGTGTCTTTCCATCGGAGATACGGAGGCTTGGCATGATGGTTATCAGTTGCTCGTTAATTGCAGCGTCGAAAAGGCACTCTCCTCATATTGTAGTCAATCTTTATTTGCGGGAGGATTAGTTTTGACCGGTGTTTTACGGCTAGCGACCGGGGCTTAACCGGTCCACCCGCTGGCAAGATTTGATATGATAGGGGCGAGGGCGAAGTCGGGCGGCAATGCATTTCATCCCGATGTCCTAATTGGCTATTTTTCTATCCTTTCCGGTCACAGGTGCAACTTGGTTCAGCCTCCTCCAGTCGAATCCCATGATGATGTGGTTGACGCCGTTCAACTCGTCGAATCCTGCAATCGTATTCGTGAGCAGGTTGGCCGTGTAGTTGTCGGTCAAGATGAGGTGATTGAGCAGCTTCTCATTGCAATTCTTGCTCGCGGACATTGCCTGTTAGAGGGCGTTCCTGGGTTAGCGAAGACGCTGATGGTTTCTACGTTGGCGGATTCCATGGATTTGGATTTTAGGAGAATTCAGTTCACCCCAGATTTAATGCCCGGCGATATAACCGGGACGGAGATTATTCAGGAGAATCCCGAGACAGGCCATCGGCAATTTGTGTTTGAACGGGGTCCCATTTTTACACAGATGTTGTTGGCCGATGAGATTAACCGAACGCCGCCGAAAACGCAGGCCGCGCTCTTAGAGGCGATGCAAGAACACGCTGTGACCGCAGCTGGAAAAACCTACAAACTGGAAGAACCCTTTTTTGTGCTCGCGACACAAAACCCCATTGAGCAGGAAGGCACCTACCCGCTTCCTGAAGCTCAGCGAGACCGATTTCTTTTTCACGTTGTCGTGAATTATCCGTCCAGGGATCAGGAAAGCGAAATTGTTGATCGGACAACCTCAACGTTCAACACACAGGTAGAATCGGTTGTAAACGGAGCACAAATACTCGAATATCAAGAAACGGTTCGTCGAGTTCCGTTGCCGCCCCACGTTAAGAATTGGGTGCTGGATGCGGTACGCTCCATTCGCCCGACCGATCCTGATAGTGAATCTTGGGTGAAAGAGTTAATCGAGTGGGGACCAGGACCGAGGGCGTCGCAGCAATTGGTGCTCGCATCGAAGGCGAGAGCTCTTCTGAAGGGGCGCACTCATGTGACGATCGAGGATGCTCAAGTGTTATCCTATCCAGTCTTGCGGCACCGAATTGTTCCCACATTTGCCGCGGAGGCAGAGGGCGTGAGCGTTGATGATTTGATCACACGGATGATCCGCGAGAAAACGGCCCAGCCATCAAGGGCTGTTTGATTCTGGCCGTTGGTTACGCCGTTGAGGGTATTGGGAGTCGTGGTGCTACGCGTACCAATCACGGGAAATGTTTTAAGGGGCGCTGTACTGGGCGGATCGTAAAAGCCCTCTGGTTGAAAACGCCATTGCTAGACGCGTTAGTTCATCCACTGTCTCAATGTTTCCAACGCCAATTTCTTCGATCCTGCTGCTCGGTAATTTACTACGGAGGATCACCTGATAATTCTCAGTGATTCTCTCCAATCTCTCGAATGGAACATTGGTTTCATCCCAAAACGCAAAGTTCTCATCGCTCGGCGGGTTCACTTCTGAACTGAGCGTGTCGCTTTTCCCTTCCGTGGAATCGATCTCATCAAGCACTGGTTCAGTCAGATCGCTCCAGATAACGATCGTACCGCCATCTACTGTATAGATACTTGCGGCTTCTACAGCGCGGACAAGATTCAGCCAAGTCTGTTGTGTTGTATCACCATCAATGGTGGCTACCACGAGGTCGTATGAAGCTGGGTTGAGCGTATTGATATGAGACGCTTTCCTGAGGGACTCGACTGACCCACACTTGATTTCCGCTACATTGCCTGTTTGCGAGGGAGTGACTTGTAGAACTAGCTGAACGCCAAGTAACCAAGCGGGTTCCTCGGCAGTTCCGGTCATGGCTTCTAAATCTGACTCTTCGTCAGGTGCTTCTTCAGTGTTGCTCGTTTCACGATGTCTCAGGTAGTTTCGGCGGCGCGCTTCGGAGTCCGCAAATTGGGGGTAGATACCGGTGATATCGCGAGTCCTTGTGTCAACGGCGATATCGCTTCGTCTGGTGACAATTGGGAGTACGAAGTCAGCGTCAACAAGGCGACGATTCAGATAGACAGGCTCCCCGCTTATGTCTGGACCCAGGTATCGGAAAGCGGACCTAGCGACGGTTGTATGGTGATGAATCTCGGCGTCGGCCCCGAAAGTCTGACGGAGTGTAGCCATTGTGTCGGGTGATGTCTCAGCGCAGAGGACGAGATGTATTGTTTCCGCTCCCGAGTCTTTGAGTGCGGATATCGTCGCTGTGAGTACACGCGTCAGGTCTGGTACATCCGGATCGATTGCTAACGCAACCTCATCGCCAGGGACAATGGCGGACGCCACCGGAGGAAAGTCCACTGGATTCAACAAGCCTGCTTTGGTGGCGGTGCCAACCTCAAGCAGGGAATTCGAATCAAGGTTTGTTAGCGAGACAATGCCGAGCGATTCGAGTTCACGGCTTAGCTCGGAAACCGATTCGGTAAAGTTCTGATCGTTTTGGGGTTCACCCATTGCACTATGTTCTCTGGGCACGAAACGCCGTTGTGAGGGATCTGTCTGGATGGATTTTCCGAACGCTAGGGATTGTCCAGTCACTTAAACGTACTGACGGAGTGGGGATGCATCTAGTGGTCAATGCGTAAAATGGCACGTGGTTGACACCGTTCTTCATAATCCTTGGCAACATTACCTCTGCGGCCGTGCGGTCTTTCGTGATTCCTTCCGTGAGATAGAACGTATCTGGGTCGTTAGCGAATAAGCATTATCGATGAATTCAATTCGTGAGATTGGCGGCCGGCTACTTTGTCGAGTCGAACGGTCCTGTTGCGAGGGGTTGTCCATTAGATCACCACCTCGCTGGGAGAGACGTGGCCATGTGACCCGGGTTCGTGAAAATGCTGAGGCGTGTGGTTCTTTAGGGCGGTGCCAATTAACCGCCGTGATTGCGCGTGAGTCGGATCTTCGGGTTATGCGGTTAGGTCACCAGCCGGTCGCGGTTTGAAAGATCCGATTAGAAAATGCGAATGCTTGTGTTGGCTTCATCAGTCTGTGCGGATGGTTACGATTATTCTTACGGCTGTTAAAGTAGGGTGAGGTTTTTGGTCACTGGGAGTTTGGCGTTTTGGCGCTATAGTCGAATGATTACGTGTGGTGTGATACATCCTTTAGGGGTGGCCACCACACAGTCGGGAAAGGATGGAGACTGTTTGTATTTAATGCACGTCGTCACAGGCGGTGAATGGCTGCAGTAACAACAGCAAGCATCATGGTTTAACATGCTTCCCTTTTCGACCAATTCGCAAACGAATCGTTTCTCCTCCGCGACGGAATTCGCCCCCGAGGTTGAATACCTGTTGGTTTGTCAGGCGAATTCAAATTCTTTTTGTGATGGATCGTGGTCGTTTGCCCTCGAGACAGCCTCTGGCGATTCTGTATTACAGGCTGAGGACGTTGAGACAGGGGATTTGAATCGGCTCACACTGTTGGCAGCTGTGCGAGGTCTCGAGTCAATTGATGGTCCGGCTTCCGTGCTGTTACTCAGCAATAACCGGTATTTGATACGTTCTTTGTCAGATTCACTACCTCGATGGCGTGCTAATGGCTTTGAGTGGGAGCATTTCGGCAGAAAAATGGAGGTCCAACACGCCGACCTTTGGCGCCGCGTCGATCACGCGTTGGATATCCATTGTGTGCAGGCATGTTTGATTTCGTCGCGTTTGGTGAGCGGTGGTAACAAGCGAGTTGCCGCAAAAGAGAACCCAGGGGCGGGAACGGAACAGGCTAGGTCACGGAAACGCGGTGCGTGGGAGGGCACAAATGCATGGGATCGAATCGAACCCGCGCATACAACATTCCCGAAGTCACGCGGTCTAACGAGTGATAATGATGGACTGCGACGATGGTTGCTCGATGATGTCGCAAAGCAAGCCAGCCCCAAGACTAAAAGGCGCTTCGATGCAGCAGATCTGCTGTAACCGCGGGTGTATCGACGTTGCACACAGCCACCGGAACAAAGAGCCAGTGAGGGTCGGGCACCGGAAGGTGGCATTATTTTCCCTCGTGTGCGTATTTTGACGAGCCGCTTCCCATTGGGTCTTACTTGCTTGCGATACTCTTTGGACACTGGCAAACTAACACAAGACCAAGGCGGCACCGCGAGAAGTGTTGGAGGAGATCCTGTTAGGGTCGGCAGCTATTGATATTGCTTGGCACGGTCCGTACGACTGGCGGAATTGGGTCCTGCGTGGTTGCTCGGTGGATTAGCTGCTTTGTCTGAAGCGAATTGCTCCGAGTAACATGAGGCGATACGCGTTTTGGTCCCTGTGAAGTCTCGACAGCACCCGAGGAATGTTACCTCCTCGTTACTTTTCTAAAAACTGCATTGCAATGGATTCATCCTCTCCACAACATTCGATTTTTAGCGAGCTGGATCGACACCTGCTCGGTGAGGGTCGGCATCACCAGCTTTATGAAAAGCTTGGGGCACAAGTGGCTTCTGGCGAGGGTGAGACAGGCGTGAATTTCGCTGTTTGGGCACCGAACGCGAAGCAGGTTCAAGTCGTCGGTGATTTTAACGGATGGGACGGGCGTGAGTCCGCGGCCACGCGCATTGAATCTCTCGGTATTTGGGAGCTAAGGATCCCGGGAGCAAAAGTTGGACAACGGTACAAGTATCGATTGCAAGATTGTCAGGGTGTCTGGTGTGATAAGGCAGACCCTGTTGGATTTGCGGCCGAATTACCTCCGCTTACAGCCTCGGTCATAACGGACCTACAGGACTTTCACTGGGATGATAGTGACTGGATCGCGAAACGCGAGCAACAGGATCCGCTACGCGCGCCGATGAACATTTATGAGGTTCATCTAGGGAGCTGGCAGAAAGGCAAAGGCAGGAAGAATGGTTGGTTGGACTACCCGTACCTTGCGAGGAGACTTGCTGATTACTGTCACCGAATGAATTTTACGCATGTTGAATTAATGCCGGTTAGTGAGCATCCTTATACTGGGTCCTGGGGATACCAGACGGTTGGTTACTATGCTCCAACCGCGCGGCATGGGGCACCGGATGAATTCATGTATTTCGTTAATTACCTCCATCAACAGGATATCGGTGTCATCGTTGATTGGGTGCCCGCCCATTTCCCTAAGGACACGCATGGGCTGGCTAAGTTCGATGGTACCTCTCTGTACGAGCATGAAGACTCGCGACTCGGGGAACATCCTGATTGGGGAACATTGATTTTTAATTACGGCCGCAATGAGGTGCGTAATTTTCTCGTTTCCAACGCGATGTTTTGGTTAGATCGATATCATATCGACGGGCTTCGAGTTGATGCAGTCGCATCGATGTTGTATCTCGACTATAGCCGCGGTGCGGACGAGTGGGTACCGAATGAATACGGCGGTCGAGAGAATCTTGAAGCGATTGAGTTTCTTCGCGAGGCCAACACAGCGATCAGCGAACAATATCCAGGGGTCGTGACCATTGCGGAGGAGTCAACCGCTTGGCCGGGAGTATCTAGGCCGGCTGCGGACAGTGGGCTGGGCTTCAGTTGCAAGTGGAACATGGGCTGGATGAACGATACCTTGACCTACATGCATCGAGAGCCGGTTCACCGAAGCCATCACCAGAACGACCTGTCCTTTAGTTTGATTTACGCATTCACGGAAAACTTTGTCTTGCCGTTTTCACATGATGAGGTCGTGCATGGTAAAGGCTCGCTCATCGCTCAGATGCCAGGTGATCTTTGGCAGAAGTTCGCTAATCTTCGTTTGCTGTACTCCTACATGTGGATGCATCCCGGCAAGAAATTGCTGTTCATGGGGAACGAGATCGCACAGTGGAAAGAATGGAACCATGACGAGGGTCCACAGTGGGAGCTTTTGGACTTTAAATCGCATCGCGGAATTCAGCAGCTCGTCGCCGACCTGAATGGGCTGGTTGTTGACAATCCAGCTCTTCATGAATTGGATTTTACAGGCGATGGCTTTCAATGGGTTGATTGTCAAAATGCGGAGGATAGCACCCTCGTGTTCCTTCGAAAGGCTCAGAGCGGCGATGCTCCTGTATTGATTTGTTGTAACTTTACACCTGTCGTGCGGTACGATTATCGAGTCGGTGTGCCAAAATCTGGCTTCTGGAGAGAGCTCTTCAACAGTGACAGCGTCATTTACGGCGGTTCAAATGTCGGTAATTACCCGGGAGCGACAAGTCTGGGTGAGGCAAATCATGGTCTCGAGGACAGCATCTCGATAGTCATGCCCCCGTTGGCTGTGATGGTGTTTCGCTGGGAAAGCTAGGACTAAGCGAGAATGTTTCGCGACCGTTACTTCCTGTTGCGAGTGTGCCCCAGATGCCGCTACCAAGGATGTCGAGTTATACTCGTAACGTTCAAATATTTGCTAACCTTTAGATGTGTTGACTCAACGAATGGCTGTTCAAACGCGACTTAAGCGAATCATTATCTCTGAGCTCACCGAAAACCAGGTGATTTATTTGCGCGAGGTAGACGGTGAACGCGAGTTCCCTATTCTTATTGGGATCTTTGAGGCGACGAACATCGATCGACGTGTTGGGGAAGGCTTCGAGGCACCGCGTCCGCTCACACATGATTTGATTGTTAATGTAGCTGAGGCATTCAATACCCAAGTCGATCATGTACTGATCAGCCACTACGACAGTGGAACTTACTACGCAAAGTTAATGCTTAAAGCTGCAGACGGAAGTTTTACCGAGATTGATGCGAGACCGAGTGATGCCATTGCAGTAGCCGTGACATTTTCGCCCGCTCTGCCAATTCTCGTCGAGGATGATGTCTTCGATGCGGCGTTATCCAATTGAAGACGCTGTTTAGGTCTATCACCGCGTTACTTGATTGGGGTTTTTAGAATATGGAAGTGCTGCGTGAAACGTCTTCCGCTCGACGTTATGTTCGCGAGTTACAGCACACCGGTGAAAAAGTTGCGCTGATTCCCACAATGGGAGCATTGCATGAGGGCCATCTATCGCTCGTCAGAGTAGGGCGACGAAGCTGTGGACGTACTGTCGCGACTATTTTTGTGAATCCGACGCAATTTGCGCCCACTGAAGACCTCGACCAGTATCCACGTACCCTGGATGAGGACCTGCATCAGCTCGAGCAGGAGGGTGCTGACGCGGTATTCATCCCGGAGATAGAGACGATGTACCCGGCGGGATGCACCACATCCATAATGCCTCCGCGGATTGCAGAATCACTTGAGGGAGAGTTTCGACCGGAGCACTTTGCCGGGGTTTGCACGATTGTTCTCAAGCTCTTCCATTGCCTGCCCTGTGACACTGCGGTGTTTGGTATGAAAGATTATCAGCAGTGGAGGGTGATCGATACGATGGTGACCGATTTGCGATTACCTATCGAGGTGCTTGCTGCGGAGATCGTTCGAGATCCTGATGGTTTGGCGATGAGCAGTCGTAATCGCTATTTGAGCGTCTCAGAGCGCCAGCAGGCACTGGCGATACCTTGGGCGTTGGAGCAAGTCCGGAGTCATGTGCGGAACGGTTCGGTCAAAGTCGATGAGCTCCAGTGTAAACTGCTGCATCACTTGGTGAATGGGAAACAGCTATTACCTCGTGGAATTGGCGATCAGAAAAAGTCGGAATCATTGGGTGTCGATTCGGTTGATTATGCTCGAATCGTCGACGCTCGGTCTCTTGAGCCGGTTGATTCGATCGATCGAGAGGTTGTTGTTTTGGTTGGCTGCAGGGTGGGTAGCACTCGTCTGATTGATAACTGCGTGATCAAGCTGTGAGGGGCCGTTTCGGTTATGTTTCCCTATCAGGAAACGGTGTGGCGTATTAGTTTATAGGTTTCGGACCACGAGTTCAGCGAAGGTAAAGACCTTCGATTGCAGGTCGGTCCGTTAGCGACGGAGATGTAGAGATGATTCAACGCATTCTGGTGACCGGCGGTGCGGGTTTTCTCGGATCACATTTGTGCGAACGACTGGTTGAAGCTGGGCATGATGTTATCTGTTTAGATAACTTTTTCACCAGTCAGAAATCAAATGTTGAGCATTTGTTGAATCGACCAAACTTTGAGTTGCTGCGGCACGATGTAACGTTACCGGTATTTCTAGAGGTTGATCAAATCTACAATCTCGCCTGTCCCGCCGCACCGGGCCATTACCAATACAATCCGATTAAAACCATCAAAACTAGTGTGATGGGGGCAATCAATCTGCTCGGTATGGCAAAGCGGTGTGGCGCGAAGATTTTACAGGCAAGCACGAGCGAAGTTTATGGTGATCCCGAGGTGCACCCGCAGGTAGAAACTTATCGTGGCAGTGTCAATCCAATTGGGATCCGAGCGTGTTATGACGAAGGAAAAAGAGTCGCAGAAACGCTCTTTATGGACTACCACCGGAGCAATGGTGTGGACGTGCGAATCGTCAGGATATTTAACACCTACGGCCCGAGGATGCATCCGTTCGACGGACGCGTTGTATCCAATTTCATTAGGCAGGCATTGCTCAATGAACCGATCACCATTTTCGGTGATGGGAGCCAAACCCGTTCGTTTTGTTATCGAGATGATCTCATAAACGGAATGATCGCAATGATGGAGTTAAACGATGGTTTCGTGGGGCCGGTTAATATCGGAAACCCTAGCGAATTCACAATCTTGGAACTTGCGGAAGCGGTAATTGAGTTATCGGGTTCCAGCAGTCGGCTTGTGCATGAGGCGTTGCCGTCTGATGATCCCACCCGGCGACGACCTGATATCTCTCTCGCCAAGGAGAAATTAGGCTGGGAGCCAACGGTGAAGTTGCGAGACGGATTGAATCAAACCATTGAGTGGTTCCAATCGATTCAGTTGGCCGATTATCGCCCACCTACACCCAATTATAAATGAGCTTAGTAACGGCTGATGTCACACCGCGATGCTATCGGTAGGTAGCGTCGATGAGGAGAAGGGGTAACGCGGTCAAGCACCGCCTGGGAATGTCATTGGGTCGTTGGTCGCGACCCATTGAACCGTCCAGCGGGTGTTCGCCTTTGCGGTCTACCCTCGATGCCAGTGATGGGGTCGGCCAAGCAACAATTCCATGTCAGCGAAATAATTAGGATAAGTTTTTGCAGTACAAGATGGGTTGCTAATTCGAACGCCGGGAAGGTTTAATCCTGCCAGTGACAAACTCATCGCCATGCGGTGGTCTTGGTAGGTTTCTAACACGGTCCCTTTCAACCCAGCCCGAGGTGCTTGCACCGTCAACCCGTCATGATGTTCTTGCACGTCCGCTCCAAGTTTTCGTAACTCGCAGGCGAGATCCCCGATTCGATCTGTCTCTTTGAATCGATTGTGCGCGACTCCGCGAATGCGGGTTGGGCCTTCAGCAAACAATGCCACCACGCACAGCGTCTGAACGGTATCACTGATTTCATTCATGTCGATGTCGATACCGTTTTTGGCTCTCCCCGAAATCGTCATGCTGTTGGAGCCAATGGTCAAATCGCAGCCCATTTTACGCAGCGCCTGACAGAAATTGACATCGCCCTGGATTGCATTCGGTGTTAGTCCGAGAACCTCAACGGAACCACCCGTGATCGCAGCTGCGGCCCAGAAATAACTTGCAGCAGAGGCGTCTGGTTCAATCTCATACTCCACTCCTTGATAGCCTGGGGTTCCAATTTGCACGTGGAGATTTTCATCAGGCGTTACTGTGGGTCTGCTTAACTCCACCTTGGCCCCGAACGCACGCATTACGGACGCGGTCATCTCAACGTAGGGTTGTGATACAAGTTCTCCGTGCACTTGGATCGTAACCGTCTGTGGCGTGGTGGAAGAATCGATAGCACGGGCGGGGGCTGCCATCATCAGACCGCTTAGATACTGACTGCTGACCGATCCGGCCACACCAAGCTCGTTCTGTTTCCAACCGTCCGAGTGAATGAGGACGGGGGGACAGTCCTCGCTGGATTCCATCAGCATTGAGCCACTGATCACGCTGTTGATCGCTTTCCCGAGATCTCCAATGGGGCGTTCGTGCATGCGTGGGAGACCATGAAGGCGGTAGTGTCCTCCGATTGCGGAAAGCGCCGCCGATAGAAAGCGAATGCTGGTGCCGCTATTGGCGATATAAAGCTCGACCGGGGCGTTTTGCATTCCGCGTTCCTTTTGAGTCTTGGTCTGATCGATGGTGATCACACGCCCACAATCGGTGACCTTCACCTCGGTGCCGATCTTGCACAGAGAGTCAATCATGACTTCGGTGTCCTCACTCACCAATGCACCGGTGATGCGAGAGGTGCCGCTTGCAAGAGCGGCGCAGATCAACGCGCGATTCGTAAGACTCTTACTTCCCGGTGGGCGAATGGTTCCCATGACAGGACCGCCTGGTACCAGAGCCACTGTCGAAACGGAGTTCTGCGGATCCATCCTGGATGTGTCGTTCTGTGTCTGCTGTGGCATTGATAAAAAACGGTTGATGGGGTGCGGCGGGAATGGGCGTGGTGCCTGATCGGCCAGGCGGGAATGGGGCTATGCTCCTCTCGCGGCGAGTGATGGCAGATGGACCTATCAATTGTCAACATCGTGGTGAGTCATGCTGGGTTTGCAAAGCCCAAACTCGTGGTATCGCTGACAATCAAACGTATCGGAAACACGGGCGGATGACCCGAAACAATACATGCGGAAGGCTAACGATGTCATCGGAGGCTGAAGACACATGATTAGCTATCAAAGCGTGGGTGTCTCCCTCTACGCAGAGCAGGGTGTCCCTGAGTGTTGGGCATATCATTTGTCGGCAAAACCAGCCTAATCGGCAAAGTTTACCTCATTGTGTGCAGGAACTTGGTCGAAAATGAGAGGTGAGAAGATCGTTTTGTAGGTAGTTTGTGTGCATCTCGAGGTTTCAGTATGAAATCGTTGTATCGGCCGCTCGTGGGCGCGTTTTTGGCCGCTTGTTTGACCTTCACATCGGCGGGTTGTCGAATCGGCCTCGATACTCACGATATGGATTACCCCGCTTATGGCGGTGCATGGCAACGCACAAACCGAGAATCTGGTCGTGTCGGAAGTCTCTTTGATCCAGCTGGCGGAAAAGTTGCGTCTCTGGTAGACCGGGATGAGCCGCCCACTCCTGACGTGATGGAGCGTTTGAAAAACTCAGGGAGCACCGATCCAGATCGACAAGAAAACAATCGGGACAGTGATGGAGCTCCGTCGGATGTGCGTCAGGAGGTCGATCCTACGGACGAACTGATGCAGCGAAGGCTCGAAGATATCAAGGAAGAGAAAGAGGACGAGCTGCGCCTACGTCAACTCGAGGATATTGAGATTCGGGTTAAGCGTTCTGCACCCCAAGCCTGAGATGAGCCGGCGACTTGCTGGGCACGGAAACGCTACACGGGCCCGCGGATCGATTCATTCGCTCTTCAACTCATTGGCTGGTCGAACCCTGACTGACGGGTAATTCGTATACGGCGTACGTGTCGTTGGTTTCCTCTTTGCTCGGATAGACTCGTACCAGTGGTAGATGCTCTCCGACAATCCTACGGTCAACGATCATCCACCGCACGCCAAATTGCTCTCGATATTTTCTGAGAGTTGGATACTGGATGGTGACACGGTTGTTACCCAATCGCTGAGGATAGAGCTCTTGAAACGTCTGATGCCATTTGATCAATGAGCTAGCGTCCTGGGGGACATCTTTCCAGTTCGCAAGTTCAGCCCGGTCCGCGTACCACTTGAAGGTTTGCTGGTGTCGTGGCGTGATGAACAACTCGTCCGAAGGGGACGACCGACGTGCCCATTTGCAGACCTCAATCCAATCATGATGGGCTTTCTGCTGAGATTCAATGGATGCGTCGGGCTCAAATCCAAGAACGCGATTACTGACCGCTGGTGGTACCCGCAGTCGTATTCGCTGGATCACGTCTTGCGATGTGACTAACGTTGCGAGGACCAGGGTAATGCGGGCAAAACGCAGATGGTTTCTGTTTTTGGAGAGGAGAAGACTGGTCATCAAGGATGCAAAGATGAGTGGAATCATCGCATCAGATAACCGGAACCAATAATAACGAAGGAGTTTTGCGGTGACATTGGGATTAAACTCGATTGTCATTCCAATGCAAAAACCAATGCACGCAATACCAAAAGCGCCCCCTGCATAGTATGCCAAACGGTTCAATCGCTTGGTCTGCGGCGTTTTGATCGCAAGCACCATGGTTGCAGTGATTAACAACGCGTGCCGCATGTACCAACTTACCTGAAAACTTGAGGGGACCAGATGGTGAGGTAGGCGATAGAACGTATAGATACGTGCAGCCCTTTGCCCCTCCTGCGGGTCAACTCCGGCTTGAAGGGAAAGTGCTGGAATCAAGCCGGTCAGAGCGATGAGCCCTCCTAAGATTAGTGGCCATCGAAATAACCCCGCACGGTCCGGCCGGGAGCGTTCTGTTATCATCCATACAAACAGAGCGGCTACCACGCTCCAGCCACCGGTTAGCACATGGAAAGCTGACGCGAGTCCGAAAAAGATCCAGCTTTGGTCCCACTTGCGTTTCACCATTGCCGCGATCCCAAAAAGCACTAACCCGTAGGCTGGCACCTTCGCCTCGATCCCTCCGATCACCCACTCGCCGGCTAGATTACCGTATTGAATCGCTGCGATCCAAAGGATCGACAGTGGTGCGGATAGGAAGGCCTTGCCAAATAGATTTCTTGTTAGATGAACAAGTCCGCCCGCAATGAGAGTCCATCCAAAGAGTCGTCCGATCCAAGCGGTTGCATCGAGAGAGAAAAATTTGGTCAACCAACCGACCGTGTAATAAAAAGTCAGGTGCGCTTTGCCGGATGAGACAAAAGGATCATTGTTGCACCACTCAGGGTTCCAATAGCTTTTTGCCTTCACCAGATAATGCGATTCGTTCACCATTGGGGCAGCATCACCCGCATAAGCAAAAAAAATAAGCAACAGGACAATGATCTCGAGGATGGTAGATGCGTAGGATGGGCCGAACCGGTGCGGGACAACCGGCGTCGCATCTGCTTCGCTCTGCATCTCAGGGGGGCATGCAGGCTCTTCCGAATTATCGACCATCATGTGGATTCTCTGGTTGATTTCGCTTGTTTTCTTACCATTGCGAAATAGCTAGGGTTTCGCAGGGTGACGCTGATGGCGTGTCTGTCGACTTTTGGTTGATTACCGCGATGGTTTCTTAATGGTGTTGAGTTGTGTGGTAGGCCTGATGTTGGATTTGTCAGAGTGTCGATTGGTATGCGTAGTGTATCGCTGACAACATACTCTGATGACTCGCGATCCCCTTCCAGGCGATATCCAGTGCCGTGCCGTGATCGACGCTGGTTCGAACGATGGGAAGACCAAGGGTGGCATTGATCGCGTCGTCAAAGGAGAGTGCTTTGAGGGGGATCAAACCTTGGTCGTGGTACATGCAAACATAAGCGTCGGTCTTCTTCCGCTGGGATGGTGTGAACGCTGTATCAGGTGGAAGCGGTCCTGTGACAGGGATTCCCTGCGCTAATGCTAAATCGATCGCCGGCTTGATGATGTTCTCCTCTTCACCGTGGCTGAATTGCCCGTTTTCGCCGGCATGCGGATTGAGTCCGCATACGGTGATTGCTGCCGGCCGATTCAGTTTTTTCGATAGTGTTATCGAAGCGAGTCGGATGGCCCGTTCGATGCCGGCGATTGTTAAAGACTTGGGAACGTCAGCAAGGGGTATATGGATTGTGGCCAGACAACAAGAAATTGTCTCACTCGTCAGCATCATGCAGTATTCTTCGGTGTTTGTTCTCGCAGCGAGAAGCTCGGTGTGCCCGGGGAACGGAATTTCGGCTGCTCTCCAAGCTTCTTTCTGAATGGGTCCCGTGACAATCGCATCAACGGTTCCATTCATGGCATGTTGGATTGCAAGATCCACTGCTTGAAAAGACGCCAACCCAGTCGTTGCCGTGGCTTGGCCGGAGATGATCTGGTCGGGGTCAATAACGCCAACGTTTTCAATCTGGCTGTACGGGGCGAGATTTAGGTGCTCGGCGACACGATTGAGAACCTTTTCGCAGCCATAAAGGATGATTTCCAAATTGCTTTGATTCTTGAGCTGCTCCGCACAACGTAGTGAAATTTCGGGGCCGATCCCGGCGGAATCACCTACCGTGATTGCAATCGTTCGTCTTTTCTCCATTGGTGTCGGATTCATCTTTTCGTTTTCGCCACCAGACGTCATGATTCGGGTCAGATGTACAGAGGGTGGGCTGGAGATGCGCGTTCGCGAGTTGGTTTCTCTCGTTTAATGAGCGTCCGGGGAGCTAATGGGCTGTGATTGTGACCCAACAGGAATTGGTACCGGACCCGGGTGAAATTTACCTCGAACCCCTTAGGTCAAGCTAGAGCACAAACCCATGGGTGTTGGGTTTAGTTCCCTCAAAACAGCTTTTATTTCGGTGTTGCTACCTGTAGTTTACACTCCTAACGGTCAAGTGGTTTGCAGGCTGGGGTGGTTAACATGGGGTGGAATGGATTTGGAGGCGAATGATGATTAGCCGAGATTCACACCGGCGGTGGTTTCTGCCTTGGTTGGTTCTATTGTGTACCCTGCTGACACAAGCCACCGAGCAAGAGCTTTATGCGCAGCAGCTGGTTGTCGTCTGTCCCACGCAATTCACCGAGGCCATCAAACCCTGGTTGCAGCGTCGCGTCAGTGAGGGATATGCGGTGCGATTGATTCTGCCCCGAGAGACCGCTGAGCGAACGAAGACTGAGGTTGCCGCTGCCTTCACGGCACTGCTGAAAGGTCAGGATGGGCCAAAATCGCTCAACAAAAGTGTTGCCAGCGATACTCATGTCAGTCGTTTTCTCTTCTTAATTGGTGACGTACCGACGCTAGGTAAAGAGTGCGATGTCAACCTGCAGGTTCCGACGTTTTATCAACCGGCGGAGGTAACGGTTGCCTGGGGGTCCACGCCCACGATTCCAACCGATACTCCCTATGCCGATTTGAACCTCGATGGAATGCCGGACGCTGCGGTGGGGCGATTACCGGCCGATGGTCCCCAACAGATACGTGATTGGACGGTTCGGCTTTTTCAACGAGAGGATCAAGTGGAAGAGGTGAACTGGCGCTCTGAGGTTCAATTGGTCGGCGGTGTTGGTGGGTTTGGTGCGTTCGCCGACCGAGCGATTGAATCGGTAGCGAGTACGATCGTCACCGGCGTGCTGCCGACGGAGGTTCGCACTCACGTTCTTTACGGTAGCCCCGGACATCGTTTTTATCCACCAAAGGGTACGTTTTCGGACGCCGTAGTCGATCAGTTCTCGAGAGGATCGAGGTTTTGGGTTTATGCTGGTCATGGTCAGGTGACGGAATTAGATCGCGTACCACCGAATCGTGATGGGATACCAGTGCTTGACCGCAAGAGCATTCGACGGTTGGCTTGTGCGCCTGCGAAGGCTCCCGTCGCCCTCTTGCTTGCTTGTTACACCGGTGCATTGGATGCGGCTGAGGATTCAATCAGTGAATCGATGCTATTTAGTCCCGGCGGTCCGGTAGCGTTGATTTCAGGTAGTCGGATCACCATGCCTTACGGCAATGCGAGTCTCGCCGTCGAGTTGATTCACTCATTCTATGTGGAGCGTTGCGACACGCTCGGTCAGGCGTGGCTGAGAACACAATGTGCATTGCTTAAAGAGATGCCGTCCGACAAACAGCCGATCCGTGTGATGATCGATGGCTTAGCTGCTTTGATTAGTCCCTCCGCAACAAATTTGTCGGGGGAGCGGCGTGAGCATGTGCTGCTTTATGGGTTAATTGGGGATCCCACGCAGAAAATGGCTCATGGTGAAACCATGGAGATGGTAACTATGGCAGGGCACGACCGGTTAGCACCGGTAACGGTATCTTGTGTTAGCCCCATTGCCGGGATGCTGAACGTGCGAGTGGATCGACCCCTCGGAGCCGAATTTAGCGGAGATCCAAACAGGACATTGCTCGCTGAGTCATTAGTTGAGGTGGGAGAGGGTGAGTCTACTGAGATCACCTTTAATCTCGATCCTGAGGTGTCTGGTCCACTGGTCTTGCGGGCGATGGTTTCGGGAGGAGGGCGGTTCGCCACAGGCGCCACCAAAACAATTATTCGCCCGTAGGGAAAACCGTAGGAAATCCGCGAAGGTGCCGCTGGGATGCACTACATGCAATAACGTGGCGTGTCCTTTCGGTATAATCGGCGGCATTCCCGGCCGGCGAAGGAGATCCATCGGATTCCGAGGGTCATACCGTTAGCCGTGTTATTCTAAACGAGTTTCGCTTCACAGCTCTTTTGAACTAGTTGGGCGTGTCTCTGACAAAACACCGTTGGCTTAAATGCGAACGTTTTACTTTGAGTGTCAATTGGTGATTCGTCGGTCTGTCCGATTGGGGCCTACGTAAACGCCGCTTATAATACCGTTAAACTGTGTAGGGATTTTGTGAGTATCGCCAAACTGATTGGAGATTGATTCGGTGGTTAAAACAATGAGAGTGCGTCGAGTGCAATCGACACGTTTGGTTGCGGTTTCTCTCGCCTTGATGGTTGCAGGGGTTATTGCCGAGGCAGCTGAGGAGACGGAGCGTCCGCCAAATGTGGTCGTGATCTTTATCGACGACATGGGATATGGCGATATCAATCCGTTCGGGGCCAAGGGGTATCAAACTCCTCATTTGAATCGAATGGCAAAAGAGGGTCGGAGGTTCACCGATTTTGTCGTCTCGTCCGCAGTATGTTCCGCTTCCAGGTCAGCTCTCCTAACTGGTTGTTACCATGTTCGCGTGGGCATTTCGGGTGCTTTGGGTCCGAAATAAAATCACGGTCTGAATTCTGATGAAATGACTCTTGCAGAGTTATGCAAATCTCAGGGCTATGCGACCGCGGTCTTCGGTAAATGGC
>CAXQOB010000071.1:0-39375 GCA_964225475.1 Candidatus Nitrosopumilus sp.
AGATTGTCCTTACCTGTAAAATTTGTCACCAAAGCACGCAACTTTCGACGAAGAACGCTGTAGCTGAAAAACGACTTGCCCAATTCGTAATTAAGGTTAAACGCATTATCGACGATCCGGTTTACCGGAACGAAATGGTTAACTTTAATTACGAATTGGGCAAGTCGTTTTTCAGCTACAGCGTTCTTCGTCGAAAGTTGCGTGCTTTGGTGACAAATTTTACAGGTCAGGACAATCTCTAAGAACCACGTGTCATTCTTTTCTGAGTTCAAGCATATAACTCTATCAGTTTAATCACTACGTTACGTTCCGACGCATCACTTGGAATAGTGTCAGAACGAAGGGTGCTGGTGGTGTTGTTTTTAGGCTTGTTCGTTGAAGATCGTTTCATGGAATGTTCGACGGCACAAGAGATTGCTCAATGGATTCGGAGCAATACCGTGGACTCTCAGATAAAGAACTTGGTGCACTCAATTTATGGTTGCCAGCCTCGTGAATTGATCGAGGGCATTCAGTCTCTTTTGAATTCTCCCGACCAACCTGATCGAGCACCAGATGATCTTTGGGATGAGAAAGATGTGGTGCTGATTACATACGCCGATCAGGTTCGCTCGACGGGAATTTCCCCGTTGCAGGCACAGCGGCAGTTTCTTCTTGATTACGAATTGAAGGACTCACTGTCATGTGTGCATCTTCTACCTTTCTGTCCTTTTACTAGTGATGATGGTTTCTCGGTTGTTGATTATTTAGCGGTTGATGGTGCTTCTGGCTCTTGGGACGACATTGCAGAATTAGGTGAATCGTTTGATCTAATGTTTGACCTGGTTTTGAATCATGCATCGCAACAACACGATTGGTTTCAGCAGTACTTATCTGGCAACCCTGACTTTTCAGATTTTTTTATCAACATGGATCCATCGGCAGATTTATCAAGAGTGGTGCGTCCCCGAAGTTTGCCATTGCTGACAAAATTTGCATCACCGACTGGTGAGAAGAATATTTGGACAACCTTCAGTGATGACCAAGTTGATTTGAATTATGCGAATCCGAAGGTCATGATGCGCATGATCGAGATACTCGTCGAATACGCTCGAAGAGGCGCGCGCATCATTCGCTTAGATGCTATTGCATTTTTGTGGAAACAGCTGGGGACAAACTGCTTGCATCTGCCACAAACTCATGCCGCAGTCAAACTTATGAGACGCGTGCTGGATTTGTCTAAACCAGGGACCCTCTTGTTAACGGAGACGAATGTCCCGCACGAGGAAAATCTCAGTTATTTTGGATCTGGAACGGATGAAGCGCATATGGTTTATCAGTTTAGTTTGCCACCTTTGTTAATGGATGCCATACATAGCGGCGATACGTCGATTCTGAATGGTTGGCTCAGTGACTTGATCCCTCCGACCAAAGAAACAACCTTTTTTAATTTCACTGCCTCACATGATGGTATTGGGGTGCGGCCGCTTGAGGGTATCGTTTCCGATCAACGATTGGAAAACCTCGTCAAGTTGGTTCATGATCGGGATGGCAAGGTGAACACTAGACGCGCCCCTGATGGTACAGATAAACCATACGAGCTCAATCTAACCTACCTAAGCGCGGTTACGGGTCGAGAACCGCAAAGCGCAGCAAGCCAATCGCGTCGTTTTTTAGCAACTCAAGCGTTGATGCTCGCGATGCAGGGCGTGCCAGCTGTGTACTTTCACAGCTTAGTTGGCAGCCCGAACGACTATGAGGGAGTTCGCGAATCCGGGCAGAATCGACGAATTAATCGCCACAAGTATCAGCGTCAGGAGCTGGATCACGCTCTTTCTAGCCTTGGTGGATTACAGAGACGAGTGTTCGATGGCTACCGCAGGCTGTTAACAGTGCGTAGGAGACAAACTGCATTCCATCCAAACGCTGCGCAGGAAATCGTCCATTTGCCGATCAACGGTCTTGTTGCGATTAAGCGTGTCGCCTCGGATGGCTCTGTTCTCGTAGCACTCAATAATTTAACCGAGGATGCAAAGTCGATTCCGTGCAGTCTAATCGGTGGAAACAACTATTACGATGAACTCGCTGAGCAGCGGATCTACCATGGTGCTCCAATTCAGATGAATCCATTTCAAGTACGATGGTTAACAGAGGAGTAGTCTGCTGATACAACTTTCAATGGAGTGGAATTCAGTTGTTTGATGACGGCATACCGTAGTTGAGGTCCACTACAGTTCTGCATTGGTCAGCTTTTCAAACAACACTAGGGCTGCTGTGATTCTTGCAGGAAAGCAAGTATTTCAAAGATTTCATCTTTGGTGTACTGATCCAATAGGGCCTTAGGCATCATCGAAACCGCGGACGGAGCCATTATTTCAATGTCATCCTGTAGTAGTGTTACAGGTTTATTTGACTCTGGATTCGTCATTAATAAAACTTTCTCATCGTCTTCCATGACACGAATACCTGTAAGCGTTTGGCCGTCAACGGTGAGGACTTTCTGCATCTGGTACGCTTCATCTACACGGTGAGAGGGTTCTAAAATCTCTCTCAGAATTTCAGATTGATTGCCTTTCCATTTTTCTAGAACTTTTGTCAAGTCAGGACCGATCACACCGCCCTCTTTTCCCAAGCGGTGACAGCCTAGGCATGACGCTTCCTCGAATAATCGCTTCCCGATCGAAGTTGTTCTACCCTTAAGTCCAGTCACTAAATCTTTTTCAAGTTCTTCAACCGACCACGCCCGCACAAACGAGCGATTATTCCCGATTGGATTGGCTGGCTCGGTCGGGTTTTCGAGCCAAGCATCAAGATCTTCTACAACCACCATCACTCCGTACATTCGATACCAGTGTTGTGGGAACGTGCATACGTAAGGATATTCTCCTGGTTCCATCGGAGCGTCAAAGGTGAGCCTTGTTTGCGTATCAGAGGGAACCAAATCGGTTGCGATAATGACCTCTTCCATATCCGGTACGTAGGCTAAGCCACTGGAACCGCCTTTTGGACCTGCATTCAGGCCCGCTTGGGCGACTGCTTTGAGCGTTCCAGGCTTTGATACCACAAGGTTGTGAGGCATTAGATCATGGTTTTCAAGCACGATTTGGATGGGTTTTCCTGCCTGTACAACGAAGTAAGGAACGTCATAACGCATCTCTTCTTCGATCGTACGGATTCGAATCATGCGAACGGTGACCGCATCTAAACGCGTCCGGTATGCTTTTGCAATTTCCTTCTGCAGGACTCCAATCGATTGATCAGCCAGTTGCATTGCATCAATGAACGCATCTGATGTTCGATCTTTCGCAGGTGTATCTTCAGCGTATTGCACCAAATGCTCCGCAATTTCCCCGCTTAACTTGAGTGGGCGTTTGGTGACAGGTATCGTCAGTAACGACCTCACCGCTTGGTCTCTCTGTTTCGGGATTTTGATAAAAGGTGCGATAATCTCGCATCTCTGACTCGGGGCCTTTTCGATAAACGCCATCGCTTCGATTGCTGCGTCTTGGACCGTTTGCTCCTTTGCGTTCGCTACTATCGCGGCGATCTCCTCCAGCAATTCATCCTTCAGGTCCATGTCAATGTCGTACCTGAAGGCATTTAACATCGAGATCACCGACTCGGAGGATTTTTCTGTTTCCGCAAAGCACTCTTCACCCTTACCGGAACTTATCAACGCTGCGAATCCTGCAATTCTTACAAATTCTTTTGCGGAATTCTTTGCGGTCTCAAATTCCGTTTCGGAACCCTCCCGCTGAGTTGCTGTCTGACTGATCAGCATTTTTATCAGCTGTTCTGCTGTCTTTCTCTCGTCAGCTTTCGTTGTGTCAAGCTTTTCGATGCCACCAATCAGTACCGAAATCGGTTTGGTGTTGAGGATTTTCGAGAGCGCTGTTACCGCCTCTTGACGGAACTGGTTGGTCATGCCAGATCGAATAAGGATCGCTTCATAGACCGGAGTATACTTTTGATCTCCATCGTTGCGTTCGACCATCAGCAGACGTTGGTTATCCAGTCTTTTCAATTGATACGCGACTACTCGCGGACTCTTGTCGAGAAAAATCTTTGGCGCTTCAGGCTTGGAAACCTGCATTTGCCCATGATGGTGTTGGTGTTCTTGTGCACCTAAATGCCCTCCGGGAAACCAGAAAAAAAGCAGTGATGCAATTGCCAATTGGTAATGATTGATCATGAAATAACGCTACGTGATGACTTGGAATTCTGAACGGCTGCCACAGGGATTAATCTGTTTCGGCTGCCTGTTCCCTAGATTATTCCTAATAACGGAATATTTTTATTGCTGAGTGGATGGGCTCCGCCCACACAAGTGGTACCGCGGTCCAGCGAACACCGTAACAAAGTCAGGCGAAATGAATTGCTTCAGCGTTTTACCTGTCTTTTCTTCTTTGTGACACTCTCAGTATTCATTCGCTGGCGAACAAAACGCCTCTCTGTCACTGCTCGAGTCGACGCATTGTCTCATCTAGGGTGTACTGCAAATAATCATCAAGATCCTTGTCCAGAACACCTAGTGCGAGTTCGATTGCTTCATCTCCTTGGAGGAAACTAACCGCACGCACAGCTTCAAGGCGAACACGAGGATGTTCATCTTGAATGCGTTTTTCTAGTAGTTCCATGTGATTCGGTATTTCCTTGAGCCAGAATGAAAGAACTCGTGTTGCCGCTGCTCTCGCTCGATGATCTTCTGATTCAAGTAGCTGGCCAAGTAGTTGCGAGTTAACTCGGTGGTGTGTTTGATGAATCCAGAGCGATTCGAGAAGATGGTGCTGGTAATCTTTTTCTTCTGGATTGAGTTTTTTTCGCCAGGTATCAAGTGCAGCGATTACTTTGTTGGTGTTGTGTTGAGCTAATTCTCTTCTGGCGCGATAGCGGGTTCTGTCTTCCGGAGTTTTCAGAAGGTCGAGAAGTTTATCAATTGATTCTCCGGAGATTTTTGCAGGCTCCAGAACTGGACGCGTTTTATGTTTCAGTCTCCATATTCGACCATGACTTCGGTCGCGATTCGGCTCTCTTAAATTATGTTGTAGGTGTCCAATCAATGCGTTATGCCAGTCGACAATGTAGAGAGTTCCATCGGGCGCGATTTGGATATCAACTGGGCGAAAGTTTCCATCGTCACACATAAGCAAAGGTTCGATTTCTGTTCCAACAAATCCAGACCCTTGTTCAGTAACCTGATGGTTCAAGATGCCACGATCTCCGATGCAATTCGTGACCAAGAAATTGCCTTGCATCTCGGGTGGGAAGTGTCGACTTGAAACCATTGCACACCCACCGAGTGGTCTGGTTCTTTTCGGATAAAACGTCGGGAATTTATAGTTCGGGTCTCCCCCGGTCGTTCCCGCGATTCGTCGATGTTGACTTCCTCCTGGATGTTTAAGCGGGTAGTCAATCCGACCAGTTAAAGGAGCCGCCCAATAGCTGTTTCCCGGCGAAGCATCTCCGATGAAGTTTTGTCCCCAGCGATCAAAAACGTGCCCCCAAGGATTTGCAAAAGCAAAGTTGCAAAAGGCAGCGAGTTGGTGAGTTTTCGGGTGGTAGTTCCAGATCCCTGCCTCTGACATCCTTGTAAGTCCATACGGACTTTCCACCTGAGAAAACTTGAAAGTACCCTCTTGGAAGTAAAGATTGCCACCTGGTCCCCACTCAAAAGCAGCAATCCCATGATGTGAATCCGCCGAATCAAATCCGAATAACGGGCGTGTGCGAATCTCAGCAACATCATCCCCGTCGCGATCCTCAGCGAAAAGGATGTCCGGCTGTTCGGCGATGTAGACCCCACCATTACCGATCTCAAAGCCTGTCGGCTGATGAAGTCCATCAATGAAAACCTTGCACTGATCAGCGGTTCCGTCGCCGTTGTTATCTTCGAGGATCAGTATCTTATCGTTCAGCTTCGTTTTTGGTTTCCATTGAGGATAAGACTGCATTGTCGCAACCCAGAGCCGTCCCTTGTTGTCGAAATTCAATGCAACCGGATTTGCCAATTCTGGAAACTGTTCTTCTGAGGCAACCAGCTGGATTTCAAAGTCCGGGTGAAGTTTGAAGCGTTTTACCTGCTCTTCAGCTGAGAGGTAATCGAGTGAACCTAGTTTCCCTCTTTTGGCATTTGGGTCATCAGGACCCCCAACGTTTGTTTTGGGTTCGATAAAAGGAAGCGTGTTGGAATCATCCACTTCTGGAGAAACGGATTCGCCCTTAACAAGATTCCAGATCCGCTGATCGCGATTTGCGGTCATCTGATCGAGGATAGCACGCTCTCGCTCCATTACATCAGTGTTGTTGTAGGTGCCATCATTTCCGGCTTTCCCTCGCGAGCCATAAATGGAATATCCATTTACGGCTCGGTAACGGTGCCACCAGTGAAAGTTTTTGTCATCAATTGATCGAATCAGTTGTTGGTCCAATTTCGATGCCTCGCTTTTGCCAAAAAGCGCATCATTGAGGATTTTTCCAAATTCACCATATCCTTCTGAGTTCAGGTGGCAACCGTTGAACGTGTAACGACGGTCATCTGTCTGGAATAGTTTTTTCGTGGGAGCAAAAACATCAGCAAATGCTATGTTGCACTCCTGAGCTGCGTCTCGCATCGCTTGGGTATACATCTCTAGACGACGATTATGCTCTTGCCCATCGGGAAGATTTGGATCACCGGTATTTTCAAAAGCGATTGGTGAGATCAAGGCAATTCTTGGAGTGCCCTTTCCATAGTCTTTGGTCTGTGTTTCCTCGATGAGTCGAATTAAATCTGCCTTAAACTGATTTAGACCCGACTCATCCGCGAATGACTCGTTGTATCCGAAAAAAAGAAGGATGACCGAAGCTTCGCTGTGGCTGAGATGCTGATCAGGATCACCAAAGTTTTCGGAGCGGATGCGTTCAAAGGGTTCATCCCCTGGAAAGCCTAGATTACGAATCACCAAATCATGCTCAGGGAACCGCTGATACAGTAGAGATTCCCATTGATTGTTGTGTTGAAGTCTTTCACACAATGCATTCCCAACCAGACAAATACGGTCGCCTTTCTTGAGGGTCAATTCCGCGTTGCAAGGTTTGAGAGCGATAAGACAGAGTAGGAAAACCTGGCAGGTTATGATGAATCGGGGCAACATCGTGGTGCTTTAGTATTCGTGAGTGACTGTTGAAATTTTGAGAGGGTTATCGACCCGAAGCTATTGTAGCGAGACAGGGTTTGAGATGAACCTTCAGAGATAGCATCTTCCGGCTTTTTTAAGAGATGGGATTGCCAAAATACAGAGAGTGCAGGTTGTTAAGGTTTTATCCCCTGGTTACCGCTTTTGTTTTGGATGCAGTAAATCGCTTGGTCCGACCGGAGTATTAATCGGTTTCCGATGATTGCTGGCGTCGCATTGAACTTTTCATCTTCCCCTCCACACCGATTGATTGCCAATTCCTTGTAGTCAGATTCTGCGGCCAGAACGAGAACCCCTGCGTCACGAGT
The DNA here is from genome assembly GCA_964225475.1 of Candidatus Nitrosopumilus sp. Lineage (GTDB taxonomy): Bacteria > Planctomycetota > Planctomycetia > Pirellulales > Pirellulaceae > Rubripirellula. Next base: position 7,463 of record CAXQOB010000071.1, read on the forward strand.
CGTAAGGAATAGTTTGCTTCCATCGCTTACGATTGACGCGTAAATTCGACTTCGTGTTGGCAGTCTTTTCCGAAAGACCTCTTGGCCATCGCTGGCCCGAACACATAGAGCCAGTGCCTTATCGTGCGACCAAAAAAGTAGGTCATTGATAAGAATAGGGCTCGTGACGTTTGCGCCCAAAGTAGCATCCCATAATAGATGTGTCTCAGAAACGTCTCCACGTCCGCCTGCTTTCACAGCAAAAGTCATGTTCGATCGTCCTCCGCTGCAGTAGAGCGTCTCACCCTTGGCAATCACCGACGGGACAACATAGTCCTGAATCCCATCGCAACTCCAAAGTTGTTTTCCCGTCTTGGGGTCCAGTCCCAGAATCGCTCCTTTCTGGTTGATGATGAGTTCACGATTCCCATTGTTGAGTCGAACAATTGTTGGTGTGGTCCACGCTCTTTCGATCCCTTCGGTTTTCCAGCGAATTTCCCCGGAAATTTTGTCAATTCCGTAAATCGCATTGTCTTCAATCGATGCATTCATAATGACCAAGTCATCGTAAAGAATTGGGCTCGCTGCCGCTCCGAAGCCGGCGGTGTTTGATCCGAGTAAGGTGCGCCATTTGAGTTTGCCGTCGTGTCCAAATGCAACGAGACCGGAGGGGCCGAAGTAAGAATAAACATTTTCTTGGTCAGCGCACGCGGTGGGAGACGCGTAACCATGATCCGCAACTCTCGGTGTCACTTTTTGTTCGTTTTCGGAAGCTTTGATCGTCCGAGTCCATCGAATGCTGCCATCGGAAACTCCTAGGCAGATGACATGGAGCTTGAGTTCTTCTCGATCACCGGGTGCCTCAATTGAGGTGCCATAACCTGAGTATGCAGTGACAAAGAGAGTGTCATCGACGGCAATGGGACTACTGGAACCCTTGCCAGGTAATCTTGTTTTCCAAGCTAAGTTCTCTGTGTCGCTCCAGATGGTTGGTAATGTAACGGTGCCTAAACCAGAGTGATTCGGACCACGAAATTCTGACCAGTTTTCGGTGGAGAAACCGGCGGCAATTAGGTTGGTCAACAGGAACAGTGATAGCAGGTAGCGATTCATCATCAATCTTTTTGGAAGCGGGACGCGTTGTGGATAGATGGAAGACCAGATTGGGTTATGCTGGTTGTGTGTCGTTTGAAACGACAGACTGAGGAAGTTATTGATATAAGTGAACAGGGAACATGGATTATTCTACCAAGCTCGCAGACTACGATAATGCGCAAGATGCTGAAGCGATTGTTTCTTTAATGCGAGAATATGCCCGAATCGAGAAATGTGATCGTGATGAGTTCGATCAGTTGCCACGACTTCTGTCGGAGATAGATAACGGCTTCACCGTGCTTGCTTACGCAGATAGTAAAGACGCTCGCGCTGTGGGAATGATTACTTGTTTTTTTGGCTTCTCAACCTTTCAGCTCAAAACGCTCGTCAATATTCATGACGTCATCGTCACCAAAGATCAACGTGGAAACGGTTTGGCTGGTCTGATGCTAGACCGAGTGGAGTTAGAGAGCAGGTCGCACGGTGCGTGTCGATTAACTCTTGAGGTTCTGGGTGATAACCAACCTGCAATTACTGCTTATGAAAAATTTGGCTTTGACAAAGATCCGTCCCACCCAAATGTTGACACCTATTTTTTGCGAAAATCACTCGGGGTTTAACACCTCACAGAGCGAACTCGATGCGGGTAAGTGGATGCTTTGTCTCGCTGTTTGGGAAAGGTGCGTTGAACGAGAGTGAGAATACCGATCAAGGGAGCGTGGTGGATTCCTTGCCGGTTTCGTGCAGGGCTAATCACTGATAATAGTTGGGAAACATCGACTGCCCTCCCCTGTCTCGCTGCGTCTGTTGATCGCATCGGCCTTGAGATACTTCCGTCCTCAACAAACATGACTTTCTTATTGATGCTGTTGATAATCGTGTCGCCTATTCTCCGCAGAGAATAATCATATCGATACAGAAAACCCTCTTTACCGCGAACCGCGATAAAGAGGGTTTGTGTAATCGAGCAGAGAGCGTGTGTTTGCCGGCCGTAACTTAGAGGGCAAGCAGTAGTCGACTCGGTGCTTCAAGGAAGCCAATCACATCATTCAAGAATCGAGCCGCTGTGCCTCCGTCGACCAAGCGGTGGTCATAGGAGAGGCTCAATGGCATCATTAATCGCGGTTGAATACTGTCATCTGGCATCACAACCGGCAATTTCCGGCTTCGGCCAACGAGCAGAATGGCAACTTCCGGCACGTTTACAATCGGCGTTGAGTATTGCCCACCGATCGCGCCCAAATTACTTACGGTAAAGCTGCCTCCGCGGAGATCGCTTACCGCAAAGTTACCGCTCCGTACTTTGCCCGCCATCTCAGCAAGTGATCGAGTGATCTCGGGAATACCCATGGTATCGGCGTTCTTCATCACGGGCACAACCAGTCCACGGTCCGTATCAACCGCGATCCCAACGTTAACGTAATCCTTGTAGATAATTTGATCATTCTCTTGATCAATCACCGCATTGATTGCAGGATGATGTCGGAGAGCTGTCGCGATCGCCTTAATCAGGAATGGCATGGTTGTGAGTTTAAGGCCTTGTGCTGCGTAATCCTCCTTACTGCTCTGCCGTAGATGTTCGAGATCAGTAATGTCAGCATCGTCAAAATTCGTAACGCGTGGGACAGCAGACCAGCTGGCGTGCATCTGATTTGCAATCGTTTTTCTCATCCGATCTATTCGCTCGGCACGAATCGGACCGTATTCATCTTGGCCATTTGGCTCAGGCTTTCCAGCAACCGATTCCGTCGCAGGGTCTGCAGTTGGAGCCTGAGAAGCTGGGGTCACGCTTTTGGTAGCCGGAGCTTTGGCTGGTGTCTGGCTGGCTGCGCGAACCACGGACAGGACATCATCGCGAGTGATGCGTCCACCATCGCCCGATCCCGGCACACGACTTAAATCAACACCGACTTCCCGAGCGAATCGACGTATCGCTGGTCCCGCCGCGATGATTTCACCCTCTGAGGGCTCCGGCACCTCGGTCGGCACTGCCGGAGTCGGTGGTTGGGGAGCTGGGGTGGGTGAGGTTGCTGCGGGTTGTGCTGACACCGGTGGAGGTGTTTCTGGTTCGGGAGTAGCCGGTGGTGCGGGTTCAGGCTCGGTTGGCGCTGCGGGTTCCGGTTCACTCGCTGCGGGTTCCGGTTCACTTGCTGCAGGTTCCGGTTCACTCGCTGCGGGTTCCGGTGTATCAGCGGCATCGCCCGAATCGCTGGCAGTGCTGTCAGCCTCGAGCTCAAGGATGCACCCATTAATTGCAACGGTGTCGCCTTCGCTGATCAAGATTTTGACCACTTTACCGCCTGCCGACGCGGGCACGGTTACCGTCGCCTTGTCGGTTTCCATCTCAACGATGTCTTGCCCTTTTTCAATCGTATCTCCCACTGATACGAAGATTTCGAGTACATCACCGGATTCGATACCATCGCCAAGGTCAGGAAGTTTTACTTCAATACTCATTCAATGTTTTCGTTTTCAAAAGGCACTTGTGTAAGGATTGCAAAAGAAGGAGCTGACAATGCAGCGGGTTTGCAACCCTGTGTCAAATTGATTTCCAGCAACCAGCTAATCTCAAGATGATTGCTCCGATAGTTCTTAGGCAAAATATGGATCAGGCTTTTCTGCATCGTAGCCCAGCTGACTGATTGCATCCTGCACATCTTTTGTTTCGATGACACCCTCTTTTGCTAGACGACTCAATGTCGCGATTGTGATCGATTCAGCGTCCACTTCAAAATGTCGTCTGAGTGATTCACGTGTGTCGCTTCGTCCCATGCCGTCTGTTCCGAGGACAAAATAATCACCAGGGATCCAAGGGGTGAGTTGTTCTGCTAGAGCACGAACATAGTCACTCGCGGCAATGAACGGCCCCTCCGCTCCATCGAGTACCTGTTCGAGGTAGCTTTTCTTCGGTGTCTCTGTCGGATGGAGCATGTTCCAACGATCACAGGCTCCGGCCTCGCGTCGGAGTTGCGTGTAGCTCGTCACACTCCAAGCGTCACTTGCGATATTGAATTGTTCAGCGAGGATTTCTTGTGCTTTCAAAACACAGTTTAAGATAGCGCCGCTGCCAAAGAGTTGGACTCGTGCTTTCGCCTTATCAACCTCTCGGCTTCGGTAGCGATACATTCCTTTGATGATCCCTTCCTCGCAGCCCTCAGGCATTTCGGGATGGTCGTATGGATCATTCTCACACATGAGGTAGTAGATGCACTCTTCCCCATCTTGGTACATCCGCTTGAGGCCTTCCATGATGATGACGACCGTTTCATAAGCAAAAGCAGGGTCGTAGGAACGCACGGTTGGGAAAGCGATCGCATTTAGAAGACTGTGTCCATCTTGGTGTTGGAGGCCCTCGCCGTTAAGCGTAGTCCTGCCAGCAGTAGCACCGATCAAGAAACCCTTGGCTCGCATGTCCGCTGCGGCCCAGACAAGATCACCAATTCGCTGAAAGCCGAACATGCTGTAGTAAATGAAGAAAGGAATCATGTTAATACCATGGAGGCTGTAGGCTGTGCCCGCAGCATTGAAGCTGCTCATCGAGCCGGCTTCAGTAATTCCCTCTTCAAGAATTTGCCCATCCTGCGCTTCCTTGTAGTAAGTGATTTGTTCGGAGTCGACTGGTTCATAGAGTTGGCCCGCGTGAGCGTAGATCCCAAATTGACGGAACATTCCTTCCATTCCAAATGTTCGGGATTCGTCCGGTACGATCGGAACCATGTGCTTGCCAATTTTTTTATCACGGCACAGAGCGATCAAGGTTTGAACCACGGCAAAAGTGGTACTGATGTTCTTGTTTTCCAACTTGCTGATCAGTTTTCGGTACTCATCAAGCGAGGGAACTTCCATCGTTGGGTGTGCCGTGGGGCGACTTGGTACCGATCCGCCCAGAGCTGCACGCCTCTCCTTTAGGTATTTGATTTCCTGACTGTTTTCTGGTGGCTTGTAAAACGGAGCTTTCCCTACTTCTTCATCACTGATGGGGATACCAAAGCGAGTTCTGAACTCAAGGAGCTCTTCCTCATTCATTTTCTTCTGGTTGTGAGCGACATTACGCCCTTCACCTGCCTCTCCGAGGCCATACCCTTTGACAGTCTTTGCGAGGATGACTGTTGGCTTACCGTTTTTGAGTTCGGTCGCCATTTTGTAAGCGGCATAAACCTTCTCAGGATCGTGTCCCCCTCGACGCATCTTCTCGAGGCGTTCATCGCTGTAATTCTCAACTAGCTTTAGCAGCTCTGGGTACTTCCCGAAAAAGTGCTCCCGGATGTAGCTCCCGGGCATGCCGGTGTACTTTTGGAATTGACCGTCTACCACTTCTCCCATGCGTTTTACGAGCAATCCGGTGGTGTCTTTCGCTAACAGATGATCCCAGTCATCTCCCCATACAACTTTGATCACATTCCATCCGGCACCTCGGAAGATCGACTCCAGTTCTTGGATGATCTTACCATTGCCTCTGACAGGGCCATCTAATCGCTGCAAGTTACAGTTGATCACAAAAATCAAATTGTCGAGTTTCTCACGAGCAGCTAAGCCAATGGCTCCAAGAGTTTCTGGCTCGTCGCATTCACCATCACCAAGGAATGCCCAAACACGCTGTCCCGCGGTGTCTTTCATGCCTCGATCGCGCATGTATTCATTGAAGCGGGCTTGATAAATCGCCATGATCGGACCGAGCCCCATTGAGACGGTCGGGTATTCCCAAAAATCTGGCATCAACCATGGGTGCGGGTAGCTAGATAGCCCGCCTCCTGGAGAAAGTTCTCGACGGAAGTTTTCCAAGTCGTTCTCTGTTAAACGCCCTTCGAGGTAAGCTCGACTGTACATGCCGGGCGAGGCGTGGCCTTGGAAAAAAATGGTATCACCGGAATAGCCGCTCTCACCGCGACCACGGAAAAAGTGATTGCATGCGATTTCATATAACGTGGCGCTTGAGGCGAATGTGCTAATGTGTCCGCCGACACCTCCTCCGCGCTTGTTGGCTCGTACCACCATCGCCATCGCATTCCATCGAACAATTGATTTGATGCGACGTTCCAGCTCCCTGTTACCTGGGAAGGGTGGTTGGTCCTGAAGCGGGATGGTGTTGATGTAAGGCGTGCTCGTGTCTTCGGCTGATTGAATACCTTCACTGGCAGCTCGATCTCGCAACTGTTCAATCAAAAACCTAACTCGATCAGGTCCTTTGCTTTTCAGAACATAGTCAAGCGAAGACAGCCACTCTCGGGTCTCTGCTGCATCGATATCAACATCAGCCGCTCGCTGTTCCAGTTCTCCTAGAAATTGATCCACTTCGGACTGCGCTGCGGTTTTTGATTGTGACATGCTTATCTCGTTACGCGATGGTACCGTTGGTGTCTTGGCTCTGGTGAGAGCTACTTCGTGTTATTGTTGCTGCTACAGGTGCTGCAGCTTTTTGGGTTTCTTCTGTCGTTCTTGTTCGAGCTGATGCTTCGCCCCGGAAAACATTTTGCCCTGTTTGGGTTCACTCACCCATGGTTTTCCACGAGATCAATTGAAGACCTGTACCCGACTGATTCGGTGAGTAGAAATCGATCGGTTCGTTGTATGTCGTTTCACCAACGGCGAATTTTGACTGTAAGTTTCGTAGCCTAGTTAATCGTTAAGGTTCCACTGCGGTGTGACCCGGTGATGGGACACGCTCCTCTACGCCAGATTTGACTCTGGAGACCACGCAAACCACCCCTTTCTCTGTTGTTCAGAATCGGGTTTCAGCCTGAAGAGTAGCCGGATTCAGGTGAAACCGGCAAGGGCGCACGCTGAACACTCTGTCGTAAGGGCCGTTTTCTGCCCTGCGAGTTTGTCTTTTGCGGGCTTGCAGCACCGTTGGACGGATAGCAAATACCCCAAAGGGGCTGTTTTGCGGTCTTGTTCCCAAATTGTGCACACTGCTACTCTAATCGGAACCGTCAAATGCTCTATACCCGTCACAAGCTATTTTGAATCGAAAATCGCAACATCAGAGAGATTGAACCATGAATGATTCTGACAAAAACGAGGCAATTGTCACTGAGTTGATCCGAGCCTACTGGATGGAACTCGAGACGGTATTGAATTTCATTGCAAACAGCACCAACCTTGATGGTGTGAGAGCGGAGGAAATCAAAAAGTCCCTCGCAGCTGACGTACAGGAAGAGCTAACTCACGCGACCCAACTAGCCAATCGAATCAAAACGATAGACGGGAAAGTCCCCGGGAGTTTCGATTTCAAGGCCATTCAGGCATCAATGCAACCGCCTGCTGAATCCACTGATGTCGTTCAAGTGATCAAGGGAGTGATTGATGCAGAGGAAGCGATTATCGCTCAGTATGAGACGATCATTCGTTTGTGTGATGGTTATGATTTTGTCACTCAGGATATGTGCATCGCGCTTCTCGCTGACGAACAACAACATCGACGTGAGTTTGTCGGTTTTCTGAAAGAATACGAAAGCCACTGAAAGCGGTTGGGTTGACGTTATGTCCGAAAGTAGCCAGCTCAATTTAGCAATGAACGGCAGCAATGTGGTTGTCACTGGGGCGTCCAGTGGTATCGGCAGGGCCGTCGCTATCGAGATGGCGCGTCAGGGGGCACGGCACGTTCTTGTTCACTATCGCTCCAATTTAAAGGGAGCGGAGGACACCGCAGCGCAAGTTCGGAGCCAAGGCGCTGAGGTGACGCTGACACAAGCGGACCTTTCGATTGATTCGGATCGTCGATCTCTGGTTGATTCTGCGTTTCACCGAGACTCATCGATTCATGCGTGGGTCAATAATGCTGGCGTTGATGTGCTGACTGGCGAGGTGGCAAACCTAGCGTTTGAGGAGAAGTTGGAGCGACTTCTCGCCGTCGATGTGATGGGTACCATTTTGTTATCGAGACTCGTGGTTGACCGATGGTCCTCCGAGTATGAATCCGGATTACCGTCCTCGATGGTTTTTATCGGATGGGATCAAGCGAGCGAGGGGATGGAAGGTGAAGCCGGCCAAATGTTTGGTCCGGTGAAAGCTGCGGTTAGTGCATTCGCGAGCAACCTTGCACAATCGATTGCACCGGGCATTCGTGTCAATACAGTGGCACCCGGTTGGGTTAAAACCGCGTGGGGTTCTGATACGACTGACTACTGGTCTGATCGAGCCAAATCACAGTCATTGATGGCTCGGTGGGGCACGCCGGAGGATGTTGCGAGGGCAATCGTATTCCTCAGTTCACCAAAGAGTGACTTCATCACCGGCCAGACAATCAATGTCAACGGTGGTTGGAACCGACGTTTTGAAAGAAAAGTAGATTCTTAAGTTTCGGTGCGTCGATGGGTGATTTCCATCATCACCGTGTTTGGTGTTCAGCGGCTTCTTTGACTCGCTGGATCGTCAGTTCAATCGCCGTAATTAGAGCTCGAGATTTATTGAGTGTTTCCTGGTATTCAGCCGTGGGATCGCTGTCTGCCACCACGCCACATCCGGCTTGAACATGGACATTGCCCTCGCTGACGACCATGGTTCTTAGGGCAATACAGGTATCCATATTTCCTCGGTAGTCGATGTAGCCAACCGCTCCGGCATAGGGCCCTCTTCGATGTGGTTCGATACCATCGATGATCTCCATGGCACGAACTTTTGGAGCACCCGATACTGTCCCTGCCGGCAAGCAAGCTTTCAATGCATCGAATGCATCGATCCCATCACGAAGTGTTCCTTGAACCTCGCTACTGATGTGCATCACATGACTGTATCGTTCGACGACCATGATTTCCGTCAAGTCAATTGACCCAAATTCTGCAACACGTCCAATGTCGTTGCGACCTAGATCAACAAGCATCACATGCTCTGCTCTCTCTTTCGGATCCGCTAATAGGTCAGCTTCGAGTTGCTTGTCCTCTTTACTTGTTTTACCGCGAGGCCGAGTTCCTGCGAGCGGCCGAACCGTCACTGTCCTTTCAGCAACTCTGCACATGATCTCCGGTGAGCATCCAACAAGTTCGCAAGCGTTGGTGCGAAGGAAGAACATGAAGGGACTTGGATTAACTACTCTCAGCGATCGGTAGATCTCAAAGGGATCCACATCAGTTTGGACCGTCAGTCTCTGGCTTGGGACTACCTGAAAGATGTCACCTGCGCGAATGTATTCTACGCATTCCTTTACGGCTGTCTCAAAATCCTCTTGTGTGAAGTTAGAGGTGATTTTGAGCGGTTGATCAATTGTTTTGTTTGTCCACTGCTCTGGGTTCCAATCGCTAGGATTGCTTGTTTCAGCTGCCGTCAATTTCCCGCGTGTGCAGTTGATTTCGTCGATCGCTTTACTGTAGGCAATTTTAGCTTCCTCTTGGTTGGTGACCTCCCGGCAATCAGCAAGGTTGATAATGGTTACTGTTTTGGCAACGTGGTCAAAAACAACCAATGTGTGATAAAACGCAAAATCGAGGTCAGGTAGTCGGCGATCATCCTCAGGTGCGTTTGGAAGGTCTTCGACATAGCGAACCACATCGTAGCCTGCATAGCCAATCGCACCCCCAACGAATGGCGGGAGTCCATCGATTTCGGCAACTCGATAATGAAAATTTGATCGAAATGCGTTGAGCGGATCTTCGTCTTCTAGCTTTGTTGATTCCCCGGTCTGAAACTCCGTGATTTCAATCTGATTCCTTGTTGCGCTGAATCGCCTGATCGGTGATGATGCCAAAAAGCTATACCTGCCCACTTTCTCGCCACCTACAACGCTTTCAAAAAGGCATGCGGGACCGCCGTCGTCTAGCCTTTGAAATGCGGTGACTGGGGTTAAGGCATCACTGAGAAGTTGCCGATAAACCGGCACAAAGTCATGCTCCATTGCGAGGGAGTTAAAATGCCTTGGGTCAGGAAGTTGCATGACAGTCAGAAGGTTGCAGTGGACAGATCGAAGTAAGAAAAGTCTGGGATCGACACGTTGATGTGCCCTAGTGTCGATCCATTTTCAGGTTGGGTGTAGGGGGTAAAACTATCTTTTTAGGACACCCGCACGAGTTTCCTCATCTTACAAAGTTTCCAACAGTACCGTAGCGTTGGAACGGCACAAAGGTACTCGCCAGTGCGTCCATGGGACTTGCAGAGGCTTTTTTTTACTGGCAGTCGTCGGGTCAAATGAGCTTCGCTCCCTATTGAGACTAATCAGTCAGACTAAAGCAGCGGCGAGAGACGCGTCACACAAGTAACCTTTTTTAGTGCCGGCTGCCGGAACCATCCCTAAACCGAAGGATTTCCCGCCTCGCTCACTCATCAAAAGGCGATCTGCAATCAGCAATGGATGGCTCCGACGCCAAATGGAACGTTTCGATGAGACCCGGGACACCGTACAGGACCTGAGATAGGCGACTGGTTGGGGGTATTTGTTAAACTACGTTGATCCCTTGCGGACTGAACGCTACGCGATTTGGGTTTTTCTGCCTCGAATCGTCTTCGTTGATGCCTTACGTTGACATCGTATTGGTCAGCGATAGAATCGGAACGTCAAGAAAATGCCCCTTTCTTCAACCAGATTAACGCTCCGTCGTTTATCCGTTTGTGGGTTTCATCCACGGTGGCTCCGGCCGGGAAATGCGTTATGAAATGCCAGTACTGCGAAAAGCCAGCTACCTTCCACATTACCGAGATCACGGAGTCAACAGGGTCGGAAGTGCTGCACCTCTGTGAGGAGCATGCCAAAGGCTTTCTTCAGAAAGAGGAAGCAAACCCAGTCGCGTCAATTGCAGGTGCTTTGGCGAAACAGCTCGATCTTGGACAAACGAAAAAAGATTTGGAGGAGCTTGATCGAAAGGCATGTCCTGTGTGCGGCATCAGCTTTTTTGAGTTCCGAAATTCAGGCCGGCTCGGTTGTCCCTTCGATTACACTCACTTCGCATCAGATTTGATGCCTTTAATGACCAACATCCACGATGCAGTTGAGCACATTGGTAAACGACCTCAGCGCTCAGCTGCTGCCGATTCTCAGGCGCAAATGATCCAATTGCGACGTGAGATGGAGGAGGCGGTAGAACGTGAGGATTACGAGAAAGCATCTGAACTTCGTGATGAACTGCGTCGGATGGAGCAAGAAGGGGAAGGAGAGAGTGACTCGTGAAACGCAGCACTGACTTCGGCGAACTTGCCACTCGAAGCGGCGAATGGATGCGCGGTACCGGACCTGAATCCGATATCGTTGTCAGCAGCAGAATTCGCTTGGCTCGCAATCTTGCGGATTTTCCGTTTATCAAACGCTGTAGCGACGAGGACCGCGTCAGTATTGAGCGAGCCGTGAGAGCAAAGATGGAGAACCTCCCTGACTGGGGTGAGGTTCATTACTTTGATCTGGAGCAGCTTCCCGAATTAGATCGTCAGTTCCTTGTGGAACGTCAACTTGTCAGTCGCGAGATCGCAGAGGCAGACGGTGCTCGCGGTGTGGCCGTGAGTCCAAATGAGCACTTCAGTGTCATGGTCAATGAGGAGGACCATCTTCGAATTCAGGTCATGCACAGCGGTCTTGACCTACTCACTGCATGGGAGCAAGTCAATGAGATCGATAATCAGCTTGAAGCCTCAATTCTGTATGCTTTTCATCCCAGCTTTGGCTACCTGACTTCCTGTCCTACAAATGTCGGAACCGGCTTGAGAGTCAGTGTCATGCTGCACCTGCCTGCTCTGGTGATTACCAGGCAGATTGAAAAGGTATTTCGCAGTATGCAGCGAATTAATGTGACGGTGCGAGGCCTCTATGGTGAGGGTTCGCAGTACAGCGGTGATTTCTATCAAGTGAGCAATCAAATCACGCTTGGTCGTTCCGAAATGGAGTTAGTGAAACTTGTGGGAGGGGATGTCGTTCCTCGAATCATCGAATACGAGCGGAAAGCCAGGCAGTACCTGCTTCAAGAGGGGCAACAGGACTTACATGATGATGTTAGTCGAGCGTTAGGGATTCTGGGTACTGCCAAGAAGATTAGTAGTGAGGAGACAATGCATTATCTTTCCAAAGTTCGCCTCGGCGTGAATCTTGGATTGATTGATGACCTCGCGGTAGGTGTGATCAATAAGCTTTTCATGCAGACGCAGCCAGCGCATTTGCAAAAGTTACACGGCCGTCTGCTTGGATCTTCAGAGAGGAATGTAGAGCGTGCAACATATTTGCAACGACACCTAAGTGATACTTTCGAGGTTTAGGGTAGATTGGATTGTTGTTGCATTATTCTCGCTCGATTAACGGATCATGGAAGTCATAGAGGCAATGATCAGATAGCTGTTCGAATCGCTTAAGCGGTTTCGCAGTTTTCATTTTACCCAGAGTGGCATATCGTGAGTGAAGAACGTCAGTTGATCGATCTTGCCGTCAAGGGCGATCATGCTGCGTTCACGACACTCGTAGAGCAGAACCAAGATCGCCTCTTTGCATCGATGATCCAGGTCACCGGTTCGCCGGAGGAAGCGGAAGAGGTGGTTCAAGAGGCTTTTATCAGGGCCTTCATCAAGCTGCAGACTTTTCAGGGCAACAGCCAATTCTTTACCTGGATTTATCGAATTGCATTTAACGCTGCCTTGAGTCGTCGAAGAAGGAATCGAGCTAAAGTATCGCTAGATGTTTTACGAGAGAGCGGCGGGACGGAACTCGTGATTGAGCAGGATTCTGTCGATGAGCCACTTCTTCAGAAAGAACGTGTGGAGGTAGTTCGTAACGCCTTGGAAGGTCTCTCGGAGGATCACCGATCGATTCTTGTTCTTCGTGAAATGGAAGGGTTTTCTTACGAAGAGATTGCAGAAATCACTCAGATCTCAATCGGTACGGTCAGGAGCCGTTTAAGTCGGGCAAGGGCGCAGCTGAAACTCTTGATCGAAGCGTCCGGGCAAGAACCACATGCTCAATAATTCAATAAGATGCTTCTCTTCCTTGCATTTCTTGAATGAGTCAAAGGGGCTTTACTGACTCTTATCGACACGTCTTCGAATCCAAATATTGCGATATTCCACGCTCGTGTGATCACCTTGTAAGTAGAGCGGACCATCTCTTGAGACGTTTCCGAACAACGCGCCACCCGTGCAGCCTTCAACTGCTTGATTATCAATCACCATTTTGTTGTTTAGGCGGACGGTTACGTGTCGGTCAACAAGCATGATGTCATAGGTCTGCCAGCGGCCCCCTTCATAGCCAGCATTCGAGCTGGGGGTAAGCCGTCCAAAGATGGCACCTGGTCCGCTGATTCCCTGCATCTTACTGTTACGATCAACGACTTGAGCTTCATAGAGTCCGTTAATGTAAATTCCACTATTGCAGTCTTTCCCAATTCTGAACTCTAGATGTAATTGGCAATCTCCAAAAACCTCACTGGTTTTCAGATTTCCAAAATCCCCGTACGCACTGAAGTCTGTTTTAGGTGTGGTGTTTGTCAGGATTCCATCTTTTGCTTGCCACCCATTTTTCGCGTTGGCTGGTTGTAATAGCCAGCCATCGAGATTGTTTCCATTAAATAGGTGAATTGGCTCTCCAAATCGGATGGATGCAAGATCAGGTCTTGATGGCATTGGTGGGCACTTCCCCCCCGTCGCAATTTGAGCGCTGCTCGACGCGTTGCGTATGGTGATGGTTTCATCGTCGAGTTGTGCGAGGTAGGTTGATTGGCTCTTTTTTGAACGCCGTCTTATTTTTAAATTCCAGGGATCGATCACTTCGATTTCCACAGGTCGAGGCGAGCCAACTCGCCACAGCAGCTCCGCAGAGGTTGGATTATCTTCTCGGAAACGAACCCATCCCCCGTATCCATCTGGAAAATCTAACCACCAGTCACCTTCCCAGAGGGATATGTCACTTGGGGACACAGGTCTAGTGTTCGTTTTCTGAGGGGTTGAGTGGGAAACGAAAGCAAGAAGGTCTCGAATTTCCCGAAGTGTTAATTGATCGAGTAATCCTTCTGGCATTAATGAAGTGGCAAGCTCCTTTCTTTGAACGAGTTCTTTGGTATTCAAGACCTGTTCTTCACCGTTTAGGTTTCGGTATACCTCGCGGCCTCCGCCACCGTCTCGCAATAGAATTCCCGTGAATGTCCGACCGTCTTCCATGAGTAATGATCTTGAATGGTACTGCGGGTCAATCCGTTCACTCGGTTTCAGCAAAGACATCAAGAGATGATCCTGATCAGCTGCTTTTGAGACCGCTGATAAGTCAGGTCCAAGGTTGGTTCCTCTACCGAGGTGGCGATGGCATTTACCGCAATTGGCCAACCCAGCATGATGAAAAATTCGACGACCTTTATCCAGATTGGCGGGGCCTTTCACTGCGTTGAGTCGTTGTTTCCAGTCTTCTAACGTATCCCAGGTGGATCGGCTGTTCTTCATTGATTCGGGATCGATAGTCGCATCTATGAGCTCTGATGATTCTGGGCGCTCAGTACGGATTCGAAGAAGTAGATCACGTTCATTGTCATCAATTGGAGTGAAGCGAAGAGCTCGAATTGCCTCATCGCGAATCTCTTGGTCCTCGTGCAATACGAGTTCAAAAATCGCGGATCTTGCACGGTCATCGTTGGGTCGAAGGCTGGTGATCGCGTCCGCTCGAATTGCTGCTGATATACTCGGGTCGTTTGCAACACTGATGAGGAATTTAGAGGACTCCTCACTCGGCTTTGTTATTATCGTTCGCACCAATTCTCTTAAAAGAATCGGTTCCTCCTCGTTTTTGATTTTCAGCCATTGATTTTCACTAAACCTTTTGGGGTCTGGATCAATCAGTTTTAATACATTGACCTTTACTTTCAGGTTGGTGGACGGCTCCGAGAGCACTTGTAGTAGCATCTCTTGGTTCACGACTCCCAAGTCAGGTTTTCCATTGAGTGTGTTAACTGTTGCGAGTGCCGCTTCGAATGTTTGGAAGTTAATTTTTTCGGCTTTCATGCACTGATTTACGTTTGGTAGCAGTTCTTTGATGTCTTCTGCGGCGATCCAACGAAGAGCCTCAAATTGCACATTTTGTGATGGGTGCTTCAAGAGCCTTTCCAGCAATTCCTCGTCGGAGGGATTCACCATCTTCAATGCAAGGATAAGATTTATTAGATCTTCTTCATTTGATTGATCAACTTTTTCAAAGATCTCAGTTGGATCTTCTCCGTTAACGGAGATGCGGTTCGCGATCGATGAAATGATTCGGTGATGCGCGAATGGGTCAATTTCATTTTTCGCTAATTGAAGAAGGCGAGTGATCGACCTGCTTTCAGATTGCGGCGGCTTGGTAGAAGTGTCATTGGTAATTGGTTCACTTGGTGACTGACTCGACCATTTCGATGTGATTGTAGGATCATATTTCAACTGCCAGATTCGTCCCTTGCCATGAATCTCGTACGACCCTTTAACCCAATCCGTAAAATAGAGGTCCTTTGAATTTCCCACTGCAAGACACGTGGGGCGAAAATCGCGATCCCCCTGTAGCATGCTGATTCGTTGGGTGGAAAAAGTTTCTCCCGCTTTCTGAAGAGGGTAATAATCGAGTCGATGTTCGGTCCAGGAAGTAACGGCCAGCCCCGCTTCAAAGGGCGTGATGCCACATGGTGCTTCACCAAGTGCATGCATCATGGGCAGCGTGCCTCGCAACTCCCCGTTCCAGCAAACAAATGGGTGATGTGAGGCGTTCCCATATTTTCTTTGGTACCCGTAATCACCCCCGTCAACCACATGCAGTAGTCGGCAGGGTGGTCGTGATCCCGGGTCGTTTTCAGCTGCGAAGAGGTTGCCGTCGCGAAAACAAAGACCAAAAGGATTCCAGAATCCAAACGCGAATCTCCGGAGCGACTCACCTCTGGGCGAGCAAATGAAGATTCCGCCCTCGCCTGAGCCAGACAAGGTTTTGTTGTCTGATCCGGTCAGCTCCCAAGGGTTAGCGAAGTTTTCACCAATAGAAAAAACGAGGTCACCTTGGGGTGACCAGGTCAGTCCACTGAGGCCGTTATGCGGATAGGTGGCTTCGGTATCAAGCTGGATGATGGTTTGAATTTCGTCGCATTTTAGGTCGCCATCACGATCGATCAGTCGGAGAATTTTATCACGCTGTGCAATGTACACGTCACGATTAAAACCCAATTCCAGATCCATCGTGTTCTCACTCTCCGAGAAGAAAACAGAGCGTTTGCCGTCGGGTGAAAACCGAAGGATCTCGTCCTTAGCGGGGCCTTTGTAGTTTTCGGGACGGAAGTGGGTGTGGTTTGATACGACCCAAATGGAGCCGTCTTTGCCGATATCGATCCCTGTTGGCGTTGCGAGATCGGGATGTTCCGCGACTAACTCTAGAGTCAGGCCCTCGAGCAGAACCTCGGGATGAGGCGAGTTGGAATCCACTGATTGCAGTGCATTGGTTTTCACATCCTCTGCTTTGCTCGATTTGCTGATCTGAGAAACGAGAGCAATGATTGTGCAGATGATTATTGGCGTCAATTTACTTTTGTAACGGTGGCACATGCTATTACTTATCCTTGGTATGACGCTTTTGATTCCGAACCATCACCTGTGCTTTGAGCGATCTAAATCTACCCCTCGTTGCGGTATCGCTGATAAGTCGGTTAGTGCGGTCATTAAGAGAATTTGAGGCTCTTTCTCTCTAACGCATCGTTACCGAAATAATGGAAGATGGTTTCGTTTAGGATTTCGCGCAGCAGACACGATACTTGATCTGTTGCGAGCCCGATGTTGAATTGCGTAGGCATTGATCGAAGTGTTTTATTTTCAATGAAGAATCACTGGATCGTACCAAAATTCTGAATAATACGGCGGAAATCATTGATCCGTTTTTTTTGATCGTGGAGTGTGTAGAATACCATGCGTTCCTACCGCTTTGAGAATGGTTCTGGCAAGTCGCTGGATGAACTCTTGATTTCGCGGGGAGCATTGTCCATTACCCAATTAACACTAAAGATCAGTCTCAAAATGACCTATTGCAATAATCTGGCGAAATATTTGACTGCAAGTTTTCTGCTGACAGCGTTACCTGCGTTGATCCTCTCCACCGCGAAAGCAGAGGAATTGGTAGCCAAGCAAAGATCATCTGACGGGGAGCAATGGATCCAATTATTTAACGGGAAGAACCTTGATGGTTGGATTCCTAAAATCCGCTTTCATGAGATGGGTGAGAACTTTGGAAATACGTTCCGTGTTGAGGACGGTATTCTAACCGTCGGTTACGAGGCCTATGACGAGTTCAATGAAACCTTTGGGCATCTTTTCTACAAGGATTCATTTTCTCACTATCGCTTGCGCGTGGAGTATCGATTTGTTGGGGAGCAATGTAAGGGTGGCCCGGGTTGGGCCCTTCGGAACAGTGGGCTGATGTTGCATGGTGAGAAACCATCGGCGATGGCAAAAGATCAAGATTTTCCAACATCGATCGAAGTTCAATTGCTTGGCGGAGATGGGGAAAATGCTCGCACGAATGCTAATCTGTGTACTCCGGGCACCAACGTTGTGATGGAAGAAAAACTGATCAAAGCTCATTGCACGAAATCTGACTCTGAGACTTATCATGGTCAGCAATGGGTGACCGTTGAGGTGGAGGTTCGAGGCAGTGAAGTGATCCGCCATTGGATCAATGGAAAGGTTGTGCTCGAGTACGACAAACCCCAGATTGATCCACGCGATGAGCATGCGAAGTCACTCGTCGGAGCGGATGGTGATTTATTGTTGAGCGCTGGAACCATCTCTTTGCAGTCCGAGAGTCATCCAGTTCATTTTCGCAAGGTTGAATTATTGCCATTGAATCCGGATGCTAAATGATCTCTTGTGAGACTTGGTTTTGACTCCGACCAGATTCTTCCGTCGGCGAAATTGAACTGAATGAGATCCATCGGTATACTTCGCGCGCATCGCTGTAAAAATCAGCTGGAAGTCCCGCTTACAAGGATTCTGAAGTGCCTTCATCGCGTGAGCTAGCTTCGTTGACTAGGTCAGAATAAAACTCGGGACGGCGATCGTCAAAACGATGAATGACATGCTTCCCCGGTACCCTCTCGATGCGCTTATTTCTTGCTTGCTCAAGATTGACCTCAGCAAAAAGGATCGTTTCTTCATCACTGCGTGTTGAGGCGAGAACGACCCCGTCAGGTCCACAGATTGAGCTGCAGCCACAGAATCCGAACCCGTTTTCCTCTCCAACGCGATTCGCCGCAACAAAAAACAGATGGTTTTCCATACTTCGAGCAGGTGGCACGACCTCCGCTGTTCGAGATGCACCATTCGGCCAATTGGTACCTAGAGCAATAATATCTGCGCCATTTAAAGCAAGAACTCTCATTGGTTCAGGAAAAGAACTGTCGTAGCAAATGGCTAAACCAATTTTAGCTGCCCCTGCGGTATGAATTGGGTAACCCAAGTCACCCCTGTCCACAAAACGGTCGATACCAAGGTGGGGAAGGTGTATTTTGCGGTAGTGGCCAATGATGCCGGATGGTCCAATGAGCGCTGAGGCATTGAAGAGATTTTGGTCTGTTTTCTCCAAGAAGCCCAGAGAGAAGTGCAGATTGTATTTTTCAGCAAAATCCCCGAGCGTCTCAAAAAGTTTGTCATCGACCGACAACGCGTGCGGCATCGCGGATTCTCGGCTATCGTAGGCATAGCCGCTTAGCATGCATTCAGGAAATACCGCTAAGTCAGTGCCCGAGTCAGAAGCTAGTTTGAGCCAATGGTCAACTCGGTCGATATTCTCACGGATATTGGCGAAGGTGACATCGGTCTGGACGCAGGCGATCAACATTGCAAAAAAGATCTCACAGAAGTTGTCTTGAGGCGGAAATAATTAGGTACACGGTAAGTGGATTATGAGCGATTCAACGTACGACTACGATCTCTTTGTGATCGGAACTGGTCCTGGCGGCGAAGGAGCCGCGATGCAGGCGGCAAAGGGTGGCTTGCGAGTAGGTGTTGCTGAGCGTTACCAGCAGATTGGTGGCGGTTGTACCCATTGGGGGACGATTCCGAGTAAAGCCTTACGTTACGCGATTACCAGTACCATGAATGTGCTGAAGAATCCTAGTTTTCGAGAAATGGGGATCAATGCTTCACCAACCCTTGAGCAATTGAAGCGAGGAACACAGGCCATTATTGGCCAGCAGGTCAGCATGAGGCAATCCTTTTACGGCCGAAATCATGTGAAGCTTCATAACGGGCAGGTACGCTTTTTGGACGAGCATACGGTTTCGATCGATGGCGATGACCCAATTCGTTCGAAGTATTTTGTCATTGCAACTGGCTCGCGGCCATTTCATCCAGAATCCGTGGATTTTCATCATCCGCGAATCTATGACAGTGATACGATCCTGGGACTCAACGAGATGCCGGCGTCAATGAGCGTCTACGGAGCTGGAGTGATTGGAGTTGAGTATGCTTCAATGTTTAGAAATCTTGGTGTTAAGATCAATTTGATCAACACAAGATCCAAACTTCTGGAATTCCTTGATGACGAGATTATTGATGCTCTTTCCTATCATTTACGTGATCAAGGTATTGTGATTCGGCATGACGAAGTCATGGAACGAATTGAGGGTGACGATGATGGGGTGGTCTTGCATCTCAAAAGTGGGAAGAGAGTCAAGACCGATGCACTTCTATGGGCAAACGGTCGAACAGGTAACACCGACGATTTGGGATTGAATCAGATTGGGTTATCTCCAAATGAGCGAGGCCAACTTGATGTTGATGATCAGTTTCAGACTCAGATACAGCACATTCACGCAGTTGGTGATGTGATTGGTTTTCCGTCGTTGGCCAGTGCTGCTTATACACAGGGTCGCGCTGCTGCGATGCATCTCATGGGTCAAGCCAAAGGCAACCTTCGGATCCACGATATTCCTACTGGAATTTATACCAGCCCGGAAATCAGTTCAGTCGGAAAAACCGAGAGAGAATTAACTGCAGCTTGCGTGCCGTATGAAGTGGGGCAAGCACAGTTCAAGAGCCTTGCTCGCGCCCAAATAACAGGCCAAACCGTTGGGATGTTAAAAATTCTTTTTCATCGGGACACGCTCGAAGTTCTCGGAGTGCATTGTTTTGGGGCAAATGCATCGGAGATCATTCACATTGGTCAAGCGGTCATGCACCAATCTGCTGCAAATAACTCAATTGAGTACTTTATTGAAACCACATTCAACTATCCGACCATGGCAGAGGCTTATCGAGTCGCGGCACTCAATGGTTTGAATCGATTGTTTTAGATTGGCGTTTGATTAGTGCCTGTGCGAAATCAGCTTGCGATTGTTCATTGCTTTTTCACTCAACGGACGCAAAGCGGTGAGTGTAAAATCGACATCCCTATCTTAAGAATTACTTCAAACCACACGCTTGTTGAGCACGGGACAGGACATCACCCGCGACTTGTCTCGCGCGATCGGCGCCCTTCTTGAGTGTTTGATGAACGTAGTCTAGGTTTGCTTCAAGTTCTGTCCTGCGCTCGCGAGCTACTGCAAAGTAATTTTCGCTTGCATCTGCAATTGCTTTTTTTACTTGGCCGTACCCGAAACCACCGCTTCGGTACATTTCTGCCATTTCAGTGACTTCAGGCTCTGATCCAAAAAGTCGGAAGAGTTGGAAGAGATGATCTTCCTCTGGATCTTTGGAATCCTCCATTGGACGACTGTCCGTGGTGATACGCATGATCTGTTTGCGAATTGGTTTCAGCTCACCGAAAAGCGGCAGTGTGTTGTCATAGCTTTTACTCATTTTCTGTCCATCTGTTCCTGGGACTTTTGCGCCGTGGTCCAAGGTTTTTGCTTTCGGAAGTACGAGTGTTTCCCCGAAAGTATGGTTGAAGCTTCCCGCTAGGTCTCGGCAAACTTCGATGTGCTGAATTTGGTCCTCTCCAACAGGAACAATCTCGGAGTCGTATGCCAGAATGTCGGCCGCCATGAGGACGGGGTAGGTAAAGAGACCGGCATCGGCGGAAACGCCCTTTGCTTTTTTTTCTTTGTAAGCATGGCAGCGTTCAAGGAGTCCCATCGGCGTTCCCGTCATCAAGAGCCAGGTTAGTTCGCTGACTTCAGGCACATCCGATTGAACGAAAAGCGTTGCTTTCTCAGGGTCGAGCCCGAGCGCGAGAAGATCAAGTGCGGCATCGATTGTGTTCTGCTTCAATTGCTTTGCATCTCGAATCGTTGTCAGAGCATGAAGGTCAGCGATGAAGTAGAACCCATCATTGTCCTCTTGAAGATCAATGTACTGCTGGATTGCTCCGAAATAGTTGCCCCAGTGTGGTCGACCAGTTGGTTGGATTCCTGAAAGTACACGCATCTTCTATCAAATCAGTGAGAGTGCAAAATGAAAGTCATGCCATTGTGAGCGATTCAAGGCCACTCGCGAAGTACCCTTCAAACAGCAAGCGATGTTGTGACCTGTCAGAGCATTACTCCGAACTGCAAGAGTCTTGTTTGCGATTGATCGTTGCCATGTCTGACTGCTTTGGTTCAATCAGTCCTTTGACTTTTGGCCACATGACGCAGGCTTCGATCAGCATCCACGCTTCAAAGGCAAGTGTGAGACTCCCAATGGTGATGACCAACCAGTTGGGATTATTAGAGTTCATCCATCGGGGGATATCTTTAAGCATTGCCCATGCTGGGATCACGAGCATAAATATCATCGGAAGTGTAATGAACCAGACCGGGGTATTTCGGCGCCAGAGGTAGAATGCAATGACAAGAAACGCGAGACCAGCAAGTAATTGGTTAGTGGCACCGAACAAGGGCCACAGGAGTAAGCCCCCTTTTCCTGCGAATTTCTCCAGCCACCATGCAACTGCGACCACTCCCCCTGACGAGGTCAAGTCAGCGATTTCAGGATTTTCAGTTACGTAGTCTGTAGGCAGATTACCATGCCAAGCCTGCGAAAGGCTCACTTCTGGGGTGCCCTTTGGCAATGCTGCAATCACCAAAGCAAGTGTCACTGCAAAAATAGTGGCACCGTGTTTATTTCGCAGCCACCGCAATACTAAACACCAAACCGCTAATGCAAAACGCATTAAGCGCGTCTTCTGTAGCCACAACAGGAAATTGGTTGCAAAACGCTTACGAGAATTCGAGGATCGGCGTAAGCTGAGTGTGCCTGCAAGTTCCTGAATAACATAACGTTGCAAACGACAGGCGGTGTCGAGTGTTGTCGCAGCAAATGAAGCAACAAGCACGCCCATGATGGCGACGGAAATACTCTTTGGTATCGCCATTGATTGAAGGAAATTAGATGAACCGTCAACAAATGCGGCCACTTTTGCACCCAGTCCAGATGCAGAATCCCATGATCCATATCTGGCTAAGTAGGCTGATTCACCAGTGACCCACTCTCCCGAGGCGTTCATGGTTCCCAAGCCGAGACCCGCGACGCATGCCAAAATGACCAATGTTGCAAGGAAGCCTTCGGTGAGCATTGAGCCATAGCCGACAAATTGAGCGTCTGTTTCGCACCGAATTTGTTTGCTGCTGGTTCCAGAGGAAACTAGGCAATGGAAACCACTGCAAGCACCGCAAGCGATGGTGATGAATAGAAAAGGAATAACGGAGGGAGCATTTCCCGGAGGATTAGCCCGAATCACTGGTGCACTAATCTCTAACGGTATTCGTTCACCACCGTCAGG
The DNA here is from genome assembly GCA_964225475.1 of Candidatus Nitrosopumilus sp. Lineage (GTDB taxonomy): Bacteria > Planctomycetota > Planctomycetia > Pirellulales > Pirellulaceae > Rubripirellula. The sequence goes on from CAXQOB010000071.1 coordinate 30,123, forward strand.
ATGCACGCCACCAAAAATGCCTGCAACAAACAAGCCAGTCACGACGAGTCCGAGTGCGGTGATCAATTGAAGTGAGTTAATGTAGTCTCGTGGTTGCAATAACTTCCAAACCGGTAACACCGAAGCGTAATAGGAATAGAGAAGAAGAATAAATACCCAGGTGATGACGGACCACGAGGCCATTGTTTCATTAATCATTGCCAGGTACCCGATGTTGCCAAAAATTAGGGTCAGGTACATCGTGGCTAAGGCCACAAGGGATGGGATCAGCAGATTTCGACTGTGTCGATGTAACCAGTGTCCGATCCCAAGTGCGATCGGGATTTGTACCATGCAGGGAAAGATTGCCGCGGGGTATTGTTTGAAAACGGAGGCAATCACGAGCCCAAAAATGGCCAGAACAATCGTCAACGCCATGAAGAGGACGAAGAGAAATAGCAATCGGACCCGCTTATTGATAACTCGCCCTGCAAGATCGCCAACGGTTTGACCTTGGCTTCGCATGGAAACGACCAGAGCACCGAAGTCATGCACGGCGCCGACGAGTATTGAACCTAGTAAGACCCAGAGCAGAGCAGGAAGCCAGCCCCACATGACGGCAATTGCGGGGCCAACGATCGGGCCGGTTCCGGCAATCGAGGTGAAATGGTGCCCGAATAACACGGATTTTTCGGTGGGGACAAAGTCCCGATCGTCATTGAGCTCCACGCTGGGAACAGACGCAGACGGATTCAGTGCAAAAATCTTTTGCGAAAGCCAGCGACCATAGGTGTGGTAGGCGACGATATACCCAATCATTGCTCCCAGAGCGATTGCGAGTGTGGCCATGAGCGTCGATTCCTGCGTTACTTTCTGGTTGGGAGTGCGATCCGTGACGCCAAATTATGATGACCCTCCGTCGCATTGAAAAGAAGTCGTCACATTGAACAGAACTGGGTTTCCAGCGGTGGTGAAAGATCCAGCGAACCTTATACTAACGATTCTGCTGGCGACTGCTGCAGTTAGCCGGCTGAATCTACCAATAGATCATCCTTGCACGGAGTACGGCGAAAGTGTCGGACAATATTGCGAAAACAATTATTATCGGCAGCGGCCCTGCCGGCTGGTCAGCAGCAATTTACGCAGCCAGAGCGAATCTTAGCCCGATCCTCTTTGAGGGAACTCATAAGCCCGAGATGATTCCGTTGGGGCAGTTGGCGTTCACCACGGAAGTTGAGAATTTCGCCGGTTTTCCTGCGGGGAATATTCGAGCGTTTGTTGAATCTGCAGTTGCCAAAGATCGTCACTACAATCTCCCACCGGTTCCCGCTGGTCATGAAAAAGATGGTCAACCCCATTATGCAGTTCAAGGTACTGAGCTAATGGAGCTGATGAAACAGCAGGCCTTAAATTTTGGCACACAGGTAATCAGCGACGACATTGAGAGTGTTGATTTTTCGGGTGGAGTGCACACGCTCAAGCCTGCGTCGGGCGATCCAGTCCAAGCCCACACTGTGATTATTGCAACAGGTGCAAGAGCCAATTACCTCGGCCTGCCCTCGGAAGAGGAGTACAAGAACAAGGGTGTTAGCGCATGTGCAGTATGCGATGGCGCACTGCCGATCTATCGAAGCAAGCCATTGGCGGTTGTTGGCGGTGGTGATTCGGCAGTTGAAGAAGCCACCTATCTCGCCAATTTGGCGAATGCTGACACCATCTACATGATTGTTCGTCGTGATCAGATGCGAGCATCAAAAGTCATGCAGGATCGAGCTCTCAATCACCCAAATATTTCGGTGCTCTGGAATAGTCAGGTCGGTGAAGTTCGAGGTGATGGAAATCTCGTAACCGGTCTTCGCGTTGACAGTACAGTCGATGAATCCAGCCGAGATCTCGAGGTGGGGGGGATGTTTGTTGCAATTGGGCATACGCCCAATACATCATTCCTCAATAACGCTGTGACCATGAATGATAAAGGTTACATCCAGTGGACAAAGCCGTTCCGAACCAACACGAGTGTGGAAGGTGTGTTCGCCGCCGGGGATGTAGCCGATGATTACTATCGTCAGGCAATCACCTCCGCAGGGACTGGATGCATGGCTGCTTTAGATGCAGAACGTTATCTGGCAGAGCGGGAGTGATTGTTTGCTGCAAAAACCTCGCTGTGGTTTGGTTCAGGGAATTCATTTCTGATTCAGACCATGACCCCAAGGAGTCCTTCTTTGATGCGGGGTTGTCTGTACCGCAAATCAATCAATTCATTACAGATGCTTGCCCACTCCAGGACCAGTTGGTCTCCGCGCGAGTTATCAGTAGGGACAATAAGCAGGACAACACTCGGTGTCGGAATCAAGTATGATCAGGGCCAATACGAGATTGCATCTCTGAAACGATCGGTCCCGATATCCTCTCTAATCTTTTGAATAATTCTCTGGATGGTTCCAAAAATGAATGATGACCAATCAGCTGCTTCCCGGGAAGAAGCCTTACTGGATGAGGCGCTGACGGCTGGTCCTTTAGGTAAGGCAGCCATTTACACACGTTTATCTGGCCCCGGATGGTTGCAGGGTGCCATCACGTTAGGTGGGGGATCCCTTGCTGGTTCGCTCTATCTCGGCGTGCTATTGGGCACAGAGATGATGTGGTTGCAACCCTTGGCGATGATTCTCGGCGTGATCATGCTTAGCGCCATTAGTTACGTCACTCTATCCACCGGCGAGCGACCTTTTCAAACCATCAAGACGCAGATTAGTCCTGTCTTGGCTTGGGGATGGTTAATTGCAACGATGATGGCAAACATCGTGTGGTGCTTACCGCAGTTTGCTCTTGGTACCGGAGCAGTGCAACAGAACCTTGTCCCTGCATTGAACACAAGTTTCGGTAAATACCTTATTGCAATCGGCTTACTTATCATCGCATCGGTTGTCGTATGGTTTTATAACTCCGGCAGCAAGGGAATCAGGATTTTTGAGTTGATTCTCAAGTGCATGGTCGGGATTGTTGTTCTGTCTTTCTTCGGAGTCGTGATCGCACTGACCATGCAGGGTTCGGTCAATTGGAGCGAGATCGTAGGCGGATTGGTTCCAGACCTGAGTTATTTATTTAAGCCGGCTTCTGCCCTTTCCGAACAGATCGCCAACACCGGTGAGTATCGTGATTGGTGGACGGACAAGGTTGCGGGTACGCAAAAATCAAAGATCATCGCGGCGTTTGCAACAGCGGTTGGCATTAACATGACCTTCCTTCTTCCGTACTCGATGCTTCGAAAAGGCTGGGGCATTAAACAACGCGGATTAGCCATCTTTGATCTTTCAATTGGTCTGATCGTTCCGTTTGTTCTAGCAACAGGATGCGTCGTGATTGCTGCGGCGAGTCAATTTCACGGTTCGGTGAATGATGTTCGCTCTGAAGTGGATTTTGGTGATCCAGGCTCTTCTGAGGTGAAAGCTTTTTACGCATATGTTGACGATCGTCTTCTTGCTGAGGATGAGAGTCTCGACCTCAAGAAGCTCAAGAAGGTTGATCCTGAGCAACTGGAGGTTCTTCGTGCTTCTTTACCCGAGGCAGATAAGAACATTGCAGCGATGCTTGTTGAGCGAGACAATCAAAAACTCGCTGGTACCCTTGAGCCGTTGGTTGGAAGCTTTCTTGCCCAGAAGGTGTTTGGGATTGGTGTTTTAGGCATGGCTATATCAACCATCATCATTCTGATGCTGATTAATGGGTTTGCATTCTGCGAGCTATTGAACGTTCCTGCTGAGGGCACGATGCATCGCGTGGGTAGCTTTATTCCTGCCGTCGGTGTATTAGGTCCATTTGTATGGAAAGCAGCTGCTCCCGCATTGGCCGTTCCCACATCCGTCATCGGCGGCGCAATGCTTCCGATCGCTTATGTCTCGTTTCTGCTACTGATGAACTCGCGTTCGGTTCTCGGCGACGCGATGCCCACGGGAAGCCGACGGATTGTCTGGAACACGTTGATGGTGTTCGGAACGGGGGTTGCATCCTTTGGATCTGCTTGGGGATTGTATGGCAGAACTTGGGGGAAATTCCCAATCGGCACCGCGGCACTTGCCGCCCTCGCAATCATGTTAGCAGTCGGTATCTATTCGTTCCTTGTTAAACAAAAGCAGGCCACTTCATGATGAGCCCGTGGATTTCAATTAGAGAAGCTAGAAAGCCAGAATCGATTGGACGCGATCGTGAAGTGAGAGGGTGGGTGCGAACCCGTCGTGATAGTAAGGGCGGTTTCAGTTTTCTTGAGATTAATGACGGAAGCTGTTTCGGGAACTTGCAGGTGGTGGTTCCAGCCGAGCTCGATAATTATGCCGCTGATGTGCAGCGTCTTACAGCAGGCTGCAGTGTCGTTGTGATTGGTGATTTGCAGGAATCACCGGCTAAGGGTCAGGCTACGGAATTACATGCTAACGTGGTTCGTGTCGTTGGTTGGGCGGATCCAGAGACCTATCCCCTGCAGAAGAAGCGGCACTCATTTGAGAAACTTCGTGAGTGGGCGCACCTTCGACCTCGCACGAATACCTTTGGCGCGGTCACGCGGGTGCGGCATCAGATCAGCCAGTCCATCCATCAGTTTTATCACGAGGAAGGTTTCTACTACTGCAATACTCCGGTCATTACAGCAAGTGACTGCGAGGGTGCGGGCGAGATGTTTCGTGTCACGACCATCGATCTTGAAGGCTTGGCGGCTCGTGGTGGGAAAGTGAACTACGATTTTGACTTTTTTGAAAAACCAGCGTTTTTAACAGTCAGCGGACAATTGGAGGCAGAGACCTACGCAACGGCCTTGGGGCGCGTGTATACCTTCGGGCCTACGTTTCGAGCGGAAAACAGCAATACCAGTCGGCACCTCGCAGAGTTCTGGATGGTTGAGCCAGAGGCTGCCTTTTTTGATCTCAACGATAACATGCAGTTAGCTGAGCGGTTTTTGAAGCGAATGTTTTCAGACTGTTTGCAGTATTGTTCGGAGGATATGGAGTTTTTCGATCAACGAATCGAAAAAGGAAAGATTCAGCAACTTCAGTCCGTGATCGAGAAACCGTTCACACATCTAAGTTACACCAAAGCGATCGAGGTTCTCACCACGTGCAATGAGACATTTGAGTATCCCATTTCATGGGGCACTGATTTGCAAGCTGAGCATGAGAGATACCTGACCGAAAAATACGTCGATGGCCCGGTGATTCTGACCGATTATCCATCTTCGATAAAACCCTTCTACATGCGGCTCAGCGATGACGGGAAGACGGTTGCAGCAATGGATGTCTTGGTTCCTGGTGTTGGCGAGATCATTGGAGGGAGTCAGCGTGAGGAACGGTTGGAGGTTCTGCAGAATCGCATGGAGCAGACAGGATTGGATGAATCCGAGTATTGGTGGTATGTTGACCTTCGCCGCTACGGATCGGTTCCGCATGCCGGGTTTGGTTTGGGTCTTGAGCGAGCGGTGCAATACGCGACTGGAATGGCGAATATCCGCGATGTCATTCCGTTTCCGCGAACACCCGGAAACGCCGAATTTTAAAAATGCAAGTTAGAGTCTAAGCATGGCCGGCCGATTTGCACCTTCTCCCACCGGCGCGCAGCATTTAGGTAATGCACGTACCTATCTACTTGCTTATTGGGCGGCAAAACATCAGGGGCTTCCCCTTGTTTTTCGAATTGAAGATGTCGATTCGCCGAGGGTAAAGCCTTGGGCAGTTGAGCAAGCACTCCAAGATTTGCGATGGTTGGGATTAACTTGGGATGAGGGACCTGACATTGGTGGGCGTGCGGCGCCCTATCAACAGACCGAGCGAGTAGCCCTCTACCAAGAAATATTAGCTCGTCTCATTCATGCAGATCGCGTCTACCCCTGTACTTGTACTCGTAAAGATATTGAATCAGCAGGGTCTGCACCTCATTTCGATCATGAACCTTCGGTCTACCCAGGTAGTTGCTCTGATTGGAGTAACGGTGAATCCATTCCTGATGCAGGGACCTATTGTTGGCGATTCCGCTCGTCACCTGGTGTCTTCGAGTTCGAAGATTCTGTGCTTGGTCGGCAGGTGACTCGTCCCAGTGAAACGTTGGGTGATTTTCCAGTCACACAGAAAAGTGGGGATCCGTCGTATCAACTTGCCGTTGTCGTCGATGATGGTGCGATGAGGATCACTCAGGTTGTTCGAGGTAATGACTTGATAGCAAGTACTTTTCGGCAGTTACAGCTATTCGATTTTTTGCAGCTGCCTCCACCAACCTACGCACACGTCCCCTTGGTGCTTGGTGACGATGGGCGGCGGCTCGCAAAACGCCATGGTGACACTCGACTTTCAACACTGCGCGAGCGGGGAGTGAAGCCGAGTGAGATCATTTCCTGGGCTGCAGAATCCGCAGGGCTGCTTCCCGCCGGCGAGAAGGTTAATCATGTGGATGACGTCGTGTCGTATTTCAACTGGTCCGTTATGAACCAAGAGGATATTGTGGTTGAGTCCCGCTGGATTCGATAGCTGGGATTACCCCGCCCTACCCTACTCTTCGCCGATGCAGTCCCAACTTCAGGGGCCCGTCAGTTTCGCAACAGATGATTGTCTCACTGCAACGTAGAAAACTTGACTTGCCACTGATTGGGCACCATTTCTTCTTTTGACTACAAGATTGATCTACGACTCGATTGAATCCTGTGTCCATGAACCATCCACAGATCTCCAAGCTGATTTCGGATTTTCATCTTTCAGTAGATCGGGTAATCGCGAAGCTCGTACGTTGTCATAAGAGGTTAGCTTAGCAAAGCGAAGAAGGGATCCTGGAACACCAACAGCAGTAAAGCCGGGGTGCCCGGTTGCTGGGTAGGGTCCACCATGATTCATTGCGGGGCTCACAGCCACACCTGTTGGCATTTTGTCATTCAGCAAGCGGCCCACCTTTGTCGAAAGTTCGGTTGCAATTTGCTCGTAAGCCAGCTCTTCCGATCCATCGGTGTGGCTGTAGATGCAACCGGTCAAATTGCCCTCCAATCGTTGAATGACTTCACAGAGTTCTTCAATATCCTCGGCGACCACGATGAGTGAAGCATTTCCGAATGCCTCCGTTTGATATCCTTCAGGGTTGTCGAGGAAAGATTTACCGCACGTTCTCAATAGTGTGTTGGCATAAGCACATCGACTTTCCTCGGGTTCGCCGCCACCCACCAATAGATCCGCACCGAAATCCGTTAATTCCTTAACGCTCTTGGCCAAATTGTTCGCGACTGATGGTGAGAGTAATGTGCCTGCTGGTGTGTTTTCAAAGCGTTCACGAACGGTTTGCACAAACTCTTCTGACCGATCATCCTTGATGAGAAGCACAAGTCCTGGGTTTGTACAGAATTGCCCTGTACCCATTAGAACGCTGGTGATGAATTCATTAGCGATATCCTCACCTCGCTCTGCCAACGCGCCGGGCGTGATTACTACAGGATTCACGCTTGAGAGCTCGAGGTAGATTGGGTTCCCAGAGCGATCCGCGGCAGCTTTCAAGGCGAGTCCGGCATGCCGACTTCCCGTATAACCGGTCGCGCCCAATCGTGGATCGCTAACTAGTTTTTCACCATCTGCATGGCTAGTTCTATAGAGAAGCTGCACGGTTGCTTTCGGCATTCCTGTCTCATTCGCCGCTAGTAAAGCAAGTTCAGCGAATAGGCGAGTGGTTTCGGGATGTGAGCTGTTCGCTTTGCCGATCACAGGATTTCCCGACGCAATGGCAGATGCGAAATCACCACCGGAAACACTTCCGAAGGCGAATGGGAAATTATTTGGACCGAAAACACAGACGGGACCAAGTGATTCATAGCAGGAGCGAATTCCGGCCTTGCGATCAATGGTGGGCAATGCCCATGACCCGCTCCGACATGCTGTTGCAGCCGCGCGGAGTTGATTGCTCGTTCTTGGCAGTTCTACGTCCGCAAGTCGAGGATTTTTCGCCAAGCCAGTCTCTCGGAATGCAGTATCAACTAATGCATCGCTTGACTGCTCAATTTTATCGGCGAATGAATCTAGGAAATCGGCAATTGTTTCAGATGAAAGAGATCGTATTTCTCTGGCAGCTTCACTTGCTGCATCAAGAGCCTCCTCGCAATCACTCCATTCACTGACCGGAAAAATCTCAGCGATCACCTCGTGATGATTGGGGTCGGTTGCTTGGAACGTGGTCTGATGATTGGCTTGTCGCCATTGGCCGTTAATGAGAACTGGTCGAGGCGTCTTTGTTTCGTTTGTCATCTTTGCAATCCTTCGAGGGATGGCTCTGGGTTGTGATAAGTAGAGTTACTGCTGAGCCGTCTAAAATACGGCTCAAAGAATACTCATATTTAGAACTGACGAGGATCTTATTGATTCGTCAGATTACGACCACGGAAACTGAGTGTGATGGAAAGTCCGTGAACATTCCTTCTTCTATCCTTGAATGATTGGGTTTGATAATGTCCCAATATCAGAGATCGAGATATGTACGATATCATCGGGTAACAGAGTAAAGTCGTTGGTTGGGACAATGCCTGTCCCAGTCATCAAGAAAGCTCCGTGGGGGAAGTGGTTATCACGTCCCAGCCAATGCACCAAATCCTCAAAGGACCTTGCCATTTGGGCTGCTGAGGTTTGCTGATCAAAGACAATCCTTCCCGAGCGTTCTATTTTTAATTCAATTTCGATTTCGGCCACCGACGGTAGTTGAGAGTAGAGTCGGATAACAGGGCCGAGGCCAGCACACTGGTCGTAACACTTGGCTTGTGGGAGATAGAGTGGATTCTCACCCTCGATATCTCGGGAGCTCATGTCATTTCCAACGGTCAAGCCAACGATTTTCATTGTTGGCGAGAGAACGAGAGTGACTTCCGGTTCTGGAACATTCCAAGTGGCATCTTTTCGGATTCGTAAGGGTTCACGATGACCGCCAACGCGGTGCGGAGTCGCTTTGAAGAAAATTTCCGGGCGATCTGCCTGATAAACTCGGTCATAGCAGGATGCTGCCGCCTCGGATTCTTCCATTCTGGCAGTTTGGCTGCGTTTGTAGGTGACACCCGCGGCCCAAACCTCTTGCTGATCGATGGGGGCAAGCCAATGAAGCGCATCGTCGATCGCGACAGGGGAATCCTTTTCCAGCGATGAAACCGTGGCGATGGGATCTTCCGCAGACAGTAAATCACCGAGTGTGCGGACATTTTCCGTCATCTTCAGCGGAAATATTTCGTCGGACTCCACAAGACCGACGCGAACCGTGTCGGTGTGATCTAAAAATTTTGTTA
>CAXQOB010000072.1:0-58432 GCA_964225475.1 Candidatus Nitrosopumilus sp.
AGGTAATCTGCCAGTGCGTAAATTCTCTGAGTAACATCAGGGGTGCGTGTTCGAGTGCCGAAAGCGTGGCGATTAATCCAAGAAATATCTGGGTGACCAAAATAGGCATGAGGGACCACCATCGAGGTCGCATCATCTCGATCACCGAGTCCAGAATACCAATGACTCACGTGACGGTGATCCCAGAGAACCTGTGCCCATTTCGCACTCTCTAAAGAAACCCCATCGGTTCCAGAAAACCGAGTTCCTACAAATCCAATTTTGACGCCCATTGCGCAATCATTACCTAACTAAAACAGATCATCACTACAACGATTTTGCCGAAGACTCTTTGATCATCACTCAGATTCTCACAGTTGCTCCAACAGCAATCACCATATCACGGAAAACCTATCTGACGAATTGAATCCACTTGAGAGACTGGCGATCAGCTATTCGAGTGTAAGACACTCTAACAGCTGTGGGAGAGATGTCAGAATAAGATCTGCAGAAAGTTCACCACACCTTGAGTCCTCTTCACGTCGGCGCGCACTGCGTCGATCCCCTGCATACCAAGCCGTTCGCATACCTATTTGCTTTGCCGCCCAAACGTCATTGAGCATGTCATTACCGACATAAATCGCCTCTTGGGGCAGAATATTACGTCTTTGCAGTGATTGAGCCAACGCATCAAACATTCTAGGTCCAGGCTTAGAATGTCGAAATCGGTTAGAAAAAAAACACAAATCATGATGAAAAACCGGTTCATTATTTTTTTTCGGAATCGTCAGATCATCGACGAGAAGTGTCGTAAAAACCTGAGCATTGCTAACAATCCCCAAACAAATCTCTCGAGAATGCAGTTGCTGAATCAGATCAGCAGCGCCTGGCATTGGCCAGGTCGGATTTGCCATTGATTCAAAGCGCGTCGCGAGACGTACCACGTCAGAAATGGCTTGATCTGAGACAGACCATCCATTGGAGTCGAGCAAGTCACGCCACGCGGCGATGATGTCAACTTCAGGACTCACGCAATGCTCATTTGATCTCACTTGATTCATTCGCGAAATCACACATCTCAAGCCATTCCATGAGATCTCATTTAAAACGAAATCCTGCACTCCCGCTTCAGCCAGTGCGCGACGCATGACAACGGATCGGTCGGTCTCATCGACAGAACCAACATCGCCGCTACCACTCACAATCAAGGTGCCGTACACATCAAATACGACCGCTCGCACATCGCGAAGCTTCTTGAGTTCAGGCGTCACATGCGTTGGTAACGGTTCCAAAGGTGACCGGTTGATCAAAATCGGCTCTAGCCACGTTAACGCCTTCAATTGAATCCCTCCTCGATTCGACAGGGGTAAAATGGCTGTCTCTGCAAGACCTCTCCCAATGCCTCGCCTGCATGCCTTGTGGTTGATATCTCAGACTCGACGCCAGAATGCAGCAAACCGATATAACATCGCAGTAATCGTTGACGCATTGATCCACCGTCGTAGGTTTTTCTGATACGCTCCGAGTTACCAATAATCGTGCTCGTTTCCTCCGGCTGAGAAAGAGACTCTATCAAGCGACTCGACGCTGACCGCACATCGGCCTGAAATCCAGAATCGCTTCGAAATCGATGCAGCACCTCAATTTGCCTAGCCGTTGAAAGCAAGGCGAAATCGATCCCCGAATCGCTTCCAAATAGAGCATTGGTCGAGCCCTGTTTTTCCATCCCTGCAGGCTTCATTGACTTGGGTAATCCATCCCATGCGTCCTCAAATGCTCGTTCCCACTCTAACCTGCAGGACATGATCCAATCACGATTCCCAGGAATTAAGATCTTGCGATATAAGTTGGGGAAATTCACGCCACTCATTTCTAAATCAGGAATGACATTCTCGAGTCGACGAGCGACCACACCTTTTCCCATTAACCAAGGCTCTAAAAAAGCCATACCAAATCCTTCAGCAGCACTTGTCGAAATCACATAATCACTGGCCAGCAAATTATCCTCAAATGACAGGTTTTCTCTGTGTCCAGCATCAAAGATCGCGCGTGGTGCGATCTCCTTTGCCAGTGACCTCCAACGATCATATGACGCCGCTTCGCTCGAAGTCGTCGGTCGTAGAGTAACGGCGCTAAACCGATCTTCGCAATTAAGCTCACTCAGCAGCAGAAACTCGCCGAGATTCTTCCGTCGTATTCCTCGCACAGGATAAACACACCAACGCGATTGCTCTGGCAATCGAAAGACTTTCCGAACGATCTTCAATCTGTCCTCTTGCTCGCACCCCTCGAAACCTTGAGGCATGACGTGAGTGTCCACATTGTTCGGCAACACATCCACTCGCTCTTCAGGGACACCAAGATCAACAAGCACCTTAGCATCTAGACGCGTCAGGGTGCAGTAACGAATCTGCTCAGCGATTGGATACAAGTAAGCGTCCACACTTGCCCGATCATTCGCATCAATCGCACGAACGATCGCACGATAATTCCTCGGCCGATAGTCCTCCGCAAAATCATGTATCTGCAACAAGGTTCGCCAACCAGACTTTGCCAAGAACTGAATGACCCCCGGTAATGCTGTATTCTTCCCGAGCGAATGATTGTGCCAGTGCAAGACGGTGTCGTCAGGGCTAAGACCTTGAGTGGTAAACAGCTTCAACAACTGATCGCTCAGCGATAAAACTTGCTCCGCAGTGTCGGACTTATCAACTATCCCCGAGTCGTAATCTAAGCCTTCAAGGGTAAATTGACTTACTTTCTCATGAAGATTTTTTGGCAAACCTGATATTCGCGGACCTGAAACCAGAATAATTCTGTTAACTCGAGCGTCGGGAAGCAGGCTGTTGATCTGATTCAATACAACCTGAGTCACTCCACCACGATCAAAGTGACAATGAAATAAGACGACATTCAAAACTGCCAGAACCTTGCTTATGGTGGCCAACCACTGAAGCGAATCAATTCGCACAATGGCGCATCGCTGTCTAAATCAGTCGAAAAGTTGAAAAAAAGAGATAGTTAAGCCCCGCCAAGCCTGTGATATTTTTGCTTGATCGACGCGAAACGTACAACCCCATGACATTTTAAATCATTCGGGCAAGTTAGTAACGACTGTTTACATCTGTTGGTCAATTGTAAATTTCATAAATTGAAGGTGGGCTTACCAGGAGTAGATAATCTTAAGGGCTCAAGAGTATTCGCCGTCAAACTCCTCAGTTTTCGGCTCCACTGCAAATAGCAGGACACTACCCATGATGGCATCCTCCGAGGCTAAATAGCGGGGAAATGCATCTCCAACCTTCATCCACGGAGTTTCGACCGATTGTTTTTGATTTTCCCCAGCCGCATCGAACATTTCGATTTGTTGGATGTGATACCGGTTATCCATGTTTCAAATAGAGCCAAAAGTCGGCTTGTAAAAACGCACTGCCATACTCCCACCAATCATCAATCATGACCATCGCCAGAGACGAACAATGAACCAAGACGAATTCCTTCATCGCTGTCATCAAATGACGGGTATGGAAAATGAAGACTCGCTTACACCAGAATCTTTGATAGGCTTTTTCCAATGCTTTCGACCTGACGGAAATGCAATTGAATCGCTTTTCATTGACACTCCCGAAAAAGAAGATATCAATGACCGACTTGAAAAGCTGTATTTCGCAGCGGGAGATGACCGCCGTCCAGATGGTGGAAAGGATGCTTATTTCGTCATTCGTCGGTCACCGCCAATTAGCCCCGTTCTAGCGGAGAAACTGGGGCATGACTGGCTCGAGGGCCTCCGATCCATGACGGTACAATGCGGCAGGGAAGACCTTCAGTCGAAACTAGCATCGAATATTCGAGTTCGTGTCCTGGAGGGGATTCCCCCGAAGCACCCGAAGATAGAATCCGAACAATCACCGCTTCTGAAGACACTTCGTGAGTGTAGCAAACTTACTGAGACGATCGATTGCGGAATCGAAGCCTCTGCCCTACGACCGGCCTACTATTTCATCGCATGCGATTCAATGCTTCGTGATTACCTGATGTGGCCGTTCTACCGCAACGCGACAGGCTTGGAGGATCCGCTCGCAGCCTACTTTGAACTATGGCGGCATGGTGTTAAATATCGAATCTTTGAAGATTCTCAAGTAGATCTGTATCTACCTCGTCAACTCCAAGCGTAATGTCAGCTAAAATCAGACAGGTCCGAACGAAGAACACCCTCCAGAAAAAAGACAGATGCCTACGCCCCAAAATCATTCAGTGATCAGAAGAGTCACGTTCGTGCTTCCTATTATCACACTTGTGCTATTGAACAGCCGATTGCCTGCTGCTGATGCTGATTCATCAAAGCCTAACATTCTGTTCATCTTTGCAGATGATCAGTGCTTCAGCACAATCAATGCCTTAGGTGCATCAGAAATTGAAACTCCCAATCTCGATAGACTTGCTAAGCGTGGCACTACATTCACGCATGCCTACAACATGGGATCCTGGAGCGGCGCAGTCTGCATCGCCAGCCGTACGATGTTGAACTCAGGTAGATTCGTGTGGAACGCGAATGCGATTCATGGGAAAAGTGAAAAAGAGCGAACGGAAGGGCGATGGTGGAGTGAATACCTAAAGAAAGCTGGCTACCGTACCTACATGACCGGCAAATGGCATTGTCGCGCCAGTGCTGAAAAATCTTTTGATGTAGCAAGAGACATTCGCCCTGGAATGCCTAAAGCGGTCGAACTTGGATACAACCGCCCGCTACCGGATGGTTCAGATCCATGGTCACCCTCTGATCCAAAATTTGGTGGATTCTGGGAAGGTGGAACACATTGGAGCGAAGTGGTTGCAAATCATGCTGAGGATTTTCTGACAGAAGCTCAGAAGGACAATGCGCCATTTTTCATGTACTTGGCTTTCAACGCTCCTCATGACCCGCGTCAAGCACCGCAATCATTCGTTGATCGATATCCCGCGGACCGAATTGAAATCCCTGCGAATTTCCAGCCACTCTATCCGTTCGCAGACGCGATGGGCTGTGGAAAATCCTTACGTGATGAACGACTTGCACCCTTTCCTCGAACTAGTCGCGCGGTGCAAGTACATCGCAGTGAATACTTCGCATTGATCACACACATGGATGCTCAGATTGGACGGATCCTAAACGCCTTAGAAGAGTCAGGAAAAGCTGAAAACACATGGATTTTTTTCACCGCGGACCATGGTCTAGCAGTTGGTCAACATGGATTGCTCGGTAAACAGAACTTGTACGACCACAGTGTCCGAGTGCCTTTTATTGTTAACGGGCCGGGAGTAGAGACACAGCTAATCTCCGAGCCGATCTACCTCCAAGATGTAATGCCAACCACCCTGCAACTTGCCGGTGTCAAGAAACCAGAGCATGTTGAATTTAACAGCTTACTTCCATTGCTCGAGGGAGAAGAGAGTCCATACGAATCGATCTATGGTTGTTATTTGCAAAAACAGAGGAGCATTCGTTCTCGGACTCACAAACTCATCGTGTACCCCGAAGCTCCAGCAATTCGACTTTACAACCTTGTAGCGGACCCGCTCGAGATGACGGACCTATCAGGGGATCCGGCTAATCGACCAATCGTCGAAAAACTTTTCAAAGAGCTTACAACTCTTCAAAAGCAAATGAATGATGACCTCAACCTTGTTGGCTTAAAGCCATGATAATCTGACATTCAACAATATCTTCATGAGCAACATCTGGTCAAAATATTGCTCGAATCTCAGGCCGGAAAATCATTCGTTATGGCAGCTTTTTGTGAACTGCGTTCTTTAACCTGTGTCAATAAAGACACAACACTGGTTAAAAAAAGCGATCGCATGTAATGCTTTGAATTGAATACCTCGATTCAGTTAAAACCCCTTCCATACTCTTTTATCTCGGCGGCGACGAGCTTACCTCACCTTCATGCAACCCTTTGACTCTCACACCCAAACGCGAATTATTTTTGGCGAAGGCCAAATCGATTCGTTGGGACAATTAGCGAAATCTCTGCAAAGTCAGTCTGCTCTTATCGTTAGCGATCAGGGAATCCTTGACGCCGGCCACCATGCGAAAGCAGAAAGATCCTTGAGTGATGCAGGTATTCGCTGTACCAGCTTCCATGATTTCGGTGAAAACCCGACATCCGCAATGATTGAACAGGGTGTTCGTAAAGCAGCCGCAAGCCAGCCCGACTTATTAATCGGTCTCGGTGGCGGTAGCAGCATGGATTGCTGTAAAGGCATTAACTTCGTGTACTCATGTGGTGGCAAAATTCACGATTACCATGGAACGGGTAAGGCTACGGCCCCTCTGCTGCCAATGATTGCGATTCCCACCACTGCGGGTACGGGGAGTGAAGCCCAATCTTATGCGTTGATCAGTGACGCGGAGAGTCATGTCAAAATGGCATGCGGTGACCCTAAAGCCGCAGCTAAAATCGCTTTACTCGATCCACTCCTAACTTTGACACAACCCTTTAAGGTAACCGTTCTAACTGGCATCGATGCAATCTCGCACGCAATAGAAACTTCAGTGAGCACTCGTAGCAATGCACTTTCAAAAACCTACAGCCAACGTGCATTTGGAATGCTCGGGGAAAGTTTTGAAAGAGTAATCGACAACCCGTCGGACGTTGAAGCAAGAGGCATGATGCAACTCGGTGCATACTTTGCTGGGCTGGCAATTGAAAACTCAATGCTTGGAGCTGCTCATGCAACGGCTAACCCACTGACCGCCCGGTATGGAATCACGCACGGCCAAGCGGTCGGGGTTATGTTGCCAAGCGTGATTCGATTTAATGCTCAGCAGTGCCAGGAGCAATACACGAGATTAATCCGCGAGATCCAACCAGCTGTCAAAAATAGTCAAGCGGGGGAAGCGTTAGCGAATCTCTTGATGGAATGGCTTGGAAAATCGAGACTCTCATTATCGTTATCAGAACTTGGTGTTCAGGAAGATACCATTGAAGATTTAACAGCTGATGCTTTAGAGCAGTGGACAGGTAATTTCAACCCAATTAGCCTTACAAAAGAAAACGTCAAACACCTGTACCTCACTGCATTAACACAAAACCGCTGAACCATTTTTAAACGGGAAAATTGCAAATCAAACTTTTTGCGACTTAAAATGTGCAAGCTTTGATCTTTTTGAACTTACAAAATTCGATTAAGCAAGACGAGTCAGATCAGACTGGAGTGTTCGAACTACCAACATCAGACAAAGCAATCAAAGATCAACCAGCCAGTGAGACGAATCTTTGAAACCCTCGCGTGTCGCTCAGCGAAAGAGGAACAAAAATGACAAAAGAAGTATCGCAAGAACAGAAAAGTATCCTCTATGAACATCACTGGCAGGAGACAGGCAAGAGCAAGCAAGCGAATGACATCTCACAATGCTCTGATTCAAAAGTAGACGATTCGGTAAACCCGGTATCTAAAGATCCCAAACATCAAGACTCGATCGCGTCAGAAAACCGGAATGCGAATATTGAGCGGCGTCAATTCCTTGAACACCATCTAAAAGCGAGCCCTACGGACCTCGATTCATATCTTGAGTTAGCTCAGCTTTATCGAGATGAAAATCGCCCAGCCGATTCAAAACGAATACTACAACACGCAATCCAAGTCTTCCCTGACAATCCACAAGTCCATTGGGAGCTCGAAGAAGCCATACTCGCAAGATCTCTTCAGCAATACAAAGAGGTGCTAGAGTTGGCAAAGAAGATAGACACCCCTGAAATCCATCGAGAACTTGAACGCTGCGAAAATGACTGGGCTTGTCGTCGAATTGACGTATGTGAGGCAAGAATTGAACGTGACCCCTCACTCAATGACCTTCGTTTGGCCCTCGGTGAAGCAATGCTCGACGCCAGCAGGTATGAAGAGGCAATCCACTCAGTAGAACCACTGCTTATAAATGACCAGTATTCTGCGAGCGCTTTCTTCCTTCAAGGTCGTTGCCATCTAGAAATTGGCAACAATCAGAATGCGATGTCGGCATTGCGTGCCGTTGCCCTCCGCCGTGCCATTCCGGCACCAAGCGAGCTTAGAATTGCTGCACTTAAACTGCTTTGTGCCTGCGCGGAACGCATTGGCGTCCCAATGACTCACGATTTATATCAACAACAGCTTAAATACGCGGAAGCAGAGCACCAAGAAAGCTCGCATAGCAAATGAAGAATCAAGAAAGCCCATATTTTGGCCATTGATGTGCTCTGAGTAACGAGACACATTGCGTTTTGAACTAACGATACAGCACCGGAGCACCTCATGAACCAAGCCGTTGTTGACCCAGAACACCTCAGACAATTCGCAAGTCATCTGCTTCGTTTTTCTGAAGAAATGAAGCAACACTCGTCAGTATTAGCCTCGCAGCTTAGCCAGTTGGAACAAACATGGAGAGACGAGCAGCAGCGGAAGTTTGCAAGCGATTTTGCGACCCAAATGCAACAATTATCCAAGCTCATTCAGTCAACCGAAGATCACGTCCCATACCTTCTTCGCAAAGCAGAGCAGATCGACGCTTATCTTGGTAGATAAATGAATTCTAGCAATGTAACCAACATTGAAGCCCTTGAGCTATTACATCAAGGTCTCTCAAAGTTTGCAGATGAAATCCGAACGATCACGGAAGAGCTGCGAGCTTCCGTTGTCCGAACCGAAGAAGCCTTTAATCATGACTACCCGAGCTACTGGCGAAGGCAAATTCAATTAGCTGAGCAGAATCTGAATGAAGCAAAAGATCAGCTTGCAGCGAAAACCGCGACGACTCGAATCGACAATCGGCCAGCAGCAAGTGAAGAGCGAAAGCGAGTTCGTAATGCTGAGAAACGTTTGCGATCCTGCACAACGAAACTTCAGCATTCCAGACAATGGTCCCTAAAAATATCAAGGGAGTGCGACGATTTGCTAGGTCCAATGGCTGACATCCTTGACCATTGTGATTCGATTTTACCCCAAGCCGCCTCAGAACTGCGTACGTTGATCACCCAATTGCGCACGTACGCTGATCAGGCTGAACAATCGTGACTGAGTAACAAATGAAATAAAAAGTTAAATCTTATTCATCACACAAATATCGTGGCCAAGATGGAGAACGCGAATCTGCATAAACCGTTACGGCCACCATCCTTCCCCTGCGATATTCCCGCGGTGTATGGCATAATATTGAGGTGTTCGATCTAATCACACTCTTGCTCACCCTCTGATTAAAGAGCAATTGCTTGTAGATAGTTCCACACCACCCAAGAAATCCAGCGGCAATAGATACACGTTTTGATGGGTTTACCTGATAAATCGGTCAACGCCGTCAGATTCGCGACGCTAAAAACAAAATTTGGTCGACCAAGACCCGCAACCTCGATAGTTGATGCGTTACGGATCGCAACCATTGAAAGTTCTATCACCGCCAGTTTTAGTTAGATCTACCACGCGATTACATCATGACTGATCAAAAGAAAGACATTTTTGAGCTTCTCGCTGAGCAAAATCAAGACACAGGAGAGATGCTCGAAAACATCATCTCTCATTTTAGAATGAACCAACAACCGATGGAGTTGTTTGAAGCTTTAAAAATGCGCACTCGGGTACAACTCGAACTCCCGCTAATTGGTCAGGAAAATGAGATTCGTCGAGCCGAGGATGTCGAACGGCAACTGGAAAAAGGGCTGCTTGATGCATGCCGAGAAACAGGATCGATGCTTATCCAATTAGGGAAAATCGGGGAAGGCTGGATGTATTTACGCCCGACAGGTGATATCCAGAATGCGAAAGAGCTGCTTGCGACCGTTGAAATCAATGATGACAACTATGACGATATGATTCAGGTGCTTCTTCATGAAGGTGTTGATGTGGCTCGAGGATTTCAAGCTATTCTCAACCATCAAGGGACCTGCAACAGTATCACACTATATGATCAGACCATTGCAGGACGAAGCAAACAGGATCGAGCAGCTGCAGCATCTTGCTTACTGGACCACTTTTACTCGGAACTTTGTGAAATGGTCCGAGCAGATATTGCGAATCGAGAAGCCCCCGCCGATCCATCAGAAAGTCTTTATGACATGATTGAGAGCCGTCGTTGGATTCTCGCCGATGGAGGATACCACCTCGATACGACTCATCTAGCTTCCACAGTGAAAATCGCCTCCGTATTAGAGGAACCCGGACAAATAAGAAAAGCATGGGAACTTACTCAGTATGGTCGACGGTTGAATCACCAATTCCAGTATCCTGGCGATGAACCTTTCGTTGATTTCTATCCTGCGTATGCCGCTTTCTACTCGATCCTACTTGGCGATAATATCGAAGCGGGTTTGACCGTCTTTCAGCGGAAAGCGAGAACAGTCAATGCAAGCGAACACGGCACTGGCGCGATTGAAACCTATGTCGATCTCCTTGATCGAACGGGTCAACACCAGCAGGCGATTGAGACGGCAATCACCATGGTACCAGCAGAGGTGCCGTCACAGAGAATTGTTCCATTGCTCTTGGAAATCGCTGAAAAGACAAACTCAATATCCGATCAAGACGGCTATTCCCAGCTTCTTCAGTACTGCAGAGATAAGAATGATTTACTTAGTTACGTAGCAGTGTTGAATGCCTCACAGTCTTAACAGCAGAACTACCCATCGTCTTGAAAACACACCACAAGTTGACTGATGCAATCAAAATGTGATCTACATCGATCACAAATACATTCCAACAAAGCCATCATCCTCGTCGCATTTAGCTTGCATTGCCTCGATCCTCTGTTGGGTCTTTTGCAGATCGCCAGCTTCTATGTAACGATCAAATTCGACGACAATTGCTTGGCGCACACACTCCGCAAAAAAAACGACGACAGGTTCCGTCAACCAAGGACAAGTCTCCTCCTTTAACTCGACAGATAGATCCAGTGAGCGAGTTTCTTGATCTTCCTGATTGGTTAAGACGGTTCCTTCAAAATCAAAAATCAAGCGACCTTTTTCTAATGCGTTCGTCAGATGAAACTGACATTTACCTCGATGTAGGTAATACGCATTGTGGCTGCCATGCTTGTCGATAGCCTGCTTGACCCGAAGAACAAACTGCTCAAAAAAAGGCGAAGCATCCAACGGCACGTCTAAACGGGTAACGGATCGCAATGGCAAACAATCGAATTCAATTTCGACCCAACGCCCGCTCTTATTCTGATCAGTCATTAGCATTCCCGAAAATCACTTAAAAACCCATGGGTGACTTGGATCCTAACACACCTTTCAACCTTTACGCCCAACACGATAGACGCGCAAGATCGTATTCCCGAAGCATAGTTTACCAGATCAAAATAATGCAAAAAAATCACGTTCACCATAGCTCCATGACCAGCTAATCGTGATTGAACAAAGTTATCGCATTACGAAAAAACAGTTGAACCAATATGCTTCAATTAAAAACCTACGTTGGTTTTCTCACAAAATCAACGTCTGGCATGCTCCAGATTTTTGGTGCACCTCAGAGAGAGCCACTTCAAGACGATTGATCAGTAGACGAATTGAAGTTTTAAAGAGCAGTGCTTTGAGACCGCGTTCTTTTAGAGCACACTCAAAGTCGGTTTCAGAAGACCGATGACGTGCTCCGTTGTTACCCGCATGAGTGGAATCGGAGCCACCGGCTACTCAACGAGTGAGAGACCATCGAGACGTCGCTCAATTGCCTGATGCTTCTCAGCAATCTCTTTTTCTAGGAGCAGATTATGCTGGTGCAATTGCGCCATCTCTGTTCTCATTTGTTCGAGTTCTGATCGCATTTTTGTCGCATATTCATCAATCGCTTCTTTCTCGATAATGAATTGCGTCTTGTCCTGCTCAAGTTTTTCCCGAATCGATTGGTTCTCTACGATCATTCCTTCCGTTTTTTCGATTGCTTCCTTCAGAACCTTCTCTTCATATTCCATCACGGTTTTTCGATTCGCTAGCTCATCAAGCCGCAAACGAACTCTTCGAAGAATGTATCGATAATCATTCAGAGGGCGGAGATAATAACGGTCTCGCAATTCAGCTACACCGTCATTAACAAGCTTGTTTGCAGCCTCTTCTTTCAATAGAACTCGATCACCTTTTTGGAACACGACGGCATCATCATCCGGGCGCTGAAGACGGCTGTCCACTGCACGACCATTTAAATCAAAAAAGCCGCCATTCAAAGCCCCACGCTGTTCAGGACTGTCCACCTGGATCTCATGCCTTTGAATGAATTCAACCCTCCACCATCGGCTCATCGGAGGATCATCATCGGTTGCTCGGCGTCCGTCATCTAGGTAGCTTTGCTTCGACTCCTGACTCGTCTGCAGTGGTTCATTGCTTGTTGCCTGTGGGTTACGAATAAGAGCCGTTGCCGTATCGAACAGTCGACCAACAAGCTGATCATCCACTCTACCGAGTATGAATTCTTCATCCCCCTTTGAACCTGCAGCGATGAATGGTTCGTGAGAATCTAGCGGAAGCAATTCATAAAGCGTCCAAGATGGCTGCCCAAGGTTCTGTAAAGCGAACCGCTGCGATAACTCCAACGAGCTTGTTGGTGAAAGCGTCGCTGAATCAGGTGTGCTGGCTGTTACGCGATACTCACCAAAATAAACGGTTGGTAGAAGCTGTTGTGATTGATCTGGAACCTCACCAAATCCGTACACGACCATTCCAACAGGAATTAACGGATCACCATTAGCAGCAGCGGGAGCTGGGGCTGGATTCCCCGGGACTCCTGCAACACCACCTGCATTGTCAGGAGCTTTGCCAAGGACTACCTGATTGTTATTCATCTGCAACATTTTCAGGTTAGGCCATCGACGCCCAGCTTCGATGCCAACCTTCGAAAGTTGGATGCCCAAGTCAATGACACCCACGCTGAACGTTGGATCCTCTGGATCGCCGTACTTGATGGATTGTTTTTCATTTTCAAGGTTGGCCAACTGAATTTCCAATTCTTCCTTGATCTTATGCCAAGCCGCCCGGCTTTGAAGAACACCAGCGGTGGGAAAGAGAAAAACCACTGCGAGGATCATCGTGATGCAAACAGCAACGATGTTGTACCAACGCCAATTGGGAGATGCCTTCCATACGACGATGAAAAAGCCGATCAGTAGAACGCCCAACAACGCAGCGAGGACTAAATACATCATGGTCGTAATTCAAGTACCGAAAGTTTGAAAATGGTTTTGTCGTCAGACAGGAGCAAATTAGCCGTGATGAAACGCCCAAAAAGAGACGTGATCACGTTGGCATGAATGAATAACGCAATAAAACGCCCATCCGAATAGTAAGTTGGGCAATTTAGAACGTCAAGGATTTCTGGATCTTACCGTGCAAATCGCCCAAAACGGGTCCGCTTAAGGTCTCGTATAGCAACCTGGGCGACCTGACACCAGTCTAACCGCTGCTTTTCTCAATCCAAATCATCTTCGCAGCACAATCACCCTAATCGTCACAATTGGAACGTCGAGAGTATTAACGAACATCGTTAGGACCTGTGTGACTGTTTCTGGCGACAGAAAACACCGAATCTGATGGAGTCTGGGCCGGCTTTTTGGTCATTCCATCTCCCTGACGCATGCCACATCTGGGTTTTTGCCAGTGAAGAACGTTATGAAATTGCCCCACCGCTCCAAATACTTGTCGAAAATCGCGTTAATCGCGATCACCTTAGCGACCACCTCCATGGTGGGGTGCCATCGGCAATACTACCGAAAACAGGCTGACCTTGAGGTCAATGCAATATTAGATGAGAAAGCGACGCATGTAGCTCGCCCCCCCAATGTAGCCATACGCGCCGACATTGACCGCCGCAGTCGAATGTTCAATCCATTCGATCTCGATTTCCAACCAATGCCTCTCGACGATCCCGCCTCCTACCAATACATGCAATGTGTTGATGAACGTCGTGGGTACCCTCTTTGGGAAGCCGCTGGCATTACCAATACCGCGGAGAATCCGGATTGGTGGAAGTACTTACCGTTAGATGAAGACGGGGTGCTTGTTCTCAACCAACAGAATGCAGTTCAAATCGCCATACTTCATTCAACTCAATATCAAGAACAAATCGAGTCCCTTTATTTCGCCGCACTTGATGTTGTCGCGCAACGGTTTGAATTTGAAACACAATTCTTCGGGGGAGCAGATACGGCCGTATCCACACAACGCGGCGGTCCCTCGAGCATCGGTCTTGGCGACCGAAATATGTCCATGCGTCGCGGATTTGTGAATGGAGCAGATCTCGTTGTAAATATGGCAAACAGTATTGTTTGGGATCTCACAGGTAGCTCGAGTGTCAGAACCTCATCGTCACTGCTCGATTTTTCTTTGGTTCAACCACTGCTTCGAGGCGCAGGCAGGGACAAAGTGATGGAGGGATTGACACAATCCGAACGATCACTGCTAGCAAGTATTCGAGGGTTTGAGCGATTCCGTCGATCATTTTATTTCAACATTACTGTTGGTACCCCCACCTCCACGATCGCCCAAAATTCAATTAACGGAATTGGCAGCCCAGGTGGCCTCAGCGGAGGTGCCGGCGGCTACCTTGGACTTCTACAAAATCAATTAAGGATTCGGAATACGGAAGAAAACATTGCCAGGCAGGCTGAAAACCTACTGCTATTAGAAGAACAACTCATTGAGCAATTAGCAACGATTCCGGACACTCCCGAGCAAGTTGTTCGTCAACGCCTCTTGGTTGCACAGACTCGCGCCGCGTTGTTACGAGGTCAGAGCAGTTTGGTAAGTCAGCAAGCCAATTATCAGAGATCGATTGATCGGTTCTTGCAATCGCTGGGACTTCCACCCTACATCTGTGTAAAGCTTGATGACCCTATTCTCAGTCGCTTCGAGTTAATCGATCGAACACTCCTTAACCGGCTCGAGCAACTCAGCGCTCTTCGGTCGAGTGTTGGTAAGATCAACGAATCGATTCTGATAAAAGCCGAAATCGTAAACGACGAGGTTACCGGCTTGCCTGTAGCAACCATCTCTTGGTCTGAAGACCTCTCCAAGTCGCTGACACAACTGGAAAACGAAATCAAGCCGCTCGAGGATTTTACCAAAGGCATCATTGAAAATGACTTACCGGTGATATCAAAAGATATAGACGATCTCCAAAACTCGCTGCCAAAACGTGAGACGCAAGCTAAAAAGCTCTCCGAAATCTACAAGACTGAGAAACAAAGCATCTGCGGTTTGTTGAATCTCACAGAGATTGATGAATCAATTTTCGAAGTAACTCGTCTTGGTGGCTTAGCGGATGAACTACTCGGTGAGTATGCAGAGCTTGAAGCTAGGTTAGAGGGATATCAAGTCCGCATCCTTGAATTGCAGCAACAGTTCGGTGATCTGCAAGAAAAGGGTCCTAAAATGACGCCAACCGATTTGGCTCAACAACTACGTGACGAAATCATTTTGGGCTCACAGGATTTCGTGGCGGAACTTGGTGATGATGTGCTTTTACTGCAATTGATCCAAGCGAGGGCTCGTGCAGAGAGCGTACTTCTTCCCGAGATTGATTTAACGCCAGAGGTAGCATTTGAAATCGCTAAACGAAATCGAAGAGACTGGGCCAACGCACGTGCCGCCCTTGTCGATTCCTGGCGTCAAATTGAAGTCGTTGCCAATGACTTGGAAAGCTTCTTGGACATAGTGGTAAGCGGTGGCGTTGGAAATACGGATGTCAACAGTGCACTGTCGAAAAGTGGATCTCTGAATTTTGGTTTACAGTGGGACGCCCCTGTTACAAGGCTTCTAGAACGGAATCGCTATCGTCGTGAATTAATTCGATACGAGCAAACAAAGCGTCGTTACTACATTTACGAAGACAATATTTGGCAGCTTTTGCGATCAGAAGTTCGTCAGCTACAAGCGAATCGGCTCCGCTTTGAACTGGGTCGCCAAGCAGTAACGATCGCTGCCGACCAAATTGAATTGAATACAGATATTCGCATCCTTAGTGACGTCCGAGGTGGAAGCCGCGGACCAACGGCAGCTCGAGATGCGATTGACGCTCTCGATGCATTGCTCAGCGCACAAAACGGTTTGCTCGACATTTTCGTCAGCTATGAGGTGATACGCCGAAGTTTGGACCTCGACATGGGCACCATGGAACTGACACCAGAAGGATTGTGGTTGGATCCCGGCCAAATCTCCGCCGATCAACTTTTAACGCTTCCGGGAACCACAGCCGGTGGCATGCTAGAAAATGGTTGCAATGATTGCGGATTGAAATACAACCCACTTCCAGATCCTGAGTCTCATCGAAACCCAATTTCATCATCCGACGGACACTCAGTACTAAACAGCCAGCCACATCAAATCGAGCCTGAACAGAAGAAAGCTCCGGTACGCCAAAATCGATATCCCATCCAACCGGTCACACTTCTAGACCAGGTGGAAAACCAATCTGCCGAGTCAGGTGCTGGGCATGCTGAGTCAGGTGCTGGGCATGCTGAGCTGGGTGCTGGGCATGCTGAGCCAGGTGCTGGGGATAAAGATTACTTCGCTACGATAGAAGCGAGAAGCGTTCAGGAGAGTGATGTCGTGAAGAAACGACCTCTCATTTTACAACCCACCCAATGGTTCTCAATGGACTAGCTGGATGCGGCGTGAGTCTTCTTTCTCGAACTCTTTTCTGCTGCGATGACCACAAAGACACGTTCGCTTGTCATTTAAAACGTGTTATCAACTTCATCGACGACTAAGCAAGCAACTTGGATCGCAAATCAGCCAGCAGCTCAATCGCTTGACCTATTTCGGCTCGCTGTCTCTCCGGATCTTGGGGGATTTCGCGCTCGATGGTCAACGGACCGTCATAACCAATCTCTTTGAGGGTTTGAAGGTACGCCTCCATACCAACATCACCTTTTCCTAACGGAACCTCTGCACCCCAAGTTTCTCCTGGCTGATCACTCCAAGTTCCATCTTTACAGTGTACGCTTCTGACGTGATGTCCGACTTGCTTCAAGGCTTCAATTGGTTCACCGGTTCCGTAGAGAATCATGTTTGCCGGGTCAAAGTTAATCTTCAGATTATCACGACCAACCTGCTGGATGAATTCCAGCAATCCCTCTGCTGTCTCTTGTCCCGTCTCGAGGTGCAAAAACTGATCTTGGCCGCCGCAGTGATCACACAATTGCTGTGTCACCTGCACAATGTCGCTGTATCCATCAGCTGCGGGATCATGAGGTATAAAGCCAAGATGTAAAGCAACGGTGTCACAACCCAGCCATTTCGTAAAATCGGCGATCTCAAGCATCTCCTTCAACCTTGAATCGCGAGTGGCTTCAGGAACTAAACCCACCGTTTTTACCACCGTTGGTATATCAGCGTAACTCTCTCCATCAAAACCACCAAAAACCGCGGTGCATTGAACTTCCATGGAATCGAGCTGCGACCTAAACGAATCTGCAGCATCACGATTGCGTTTACCTGCATGCGGTGCATGAAGCTGAATGGTTGGCAATTTCAGTTCGGAAATCACATCCCAAGCAACTCCAAGTCCTGCATCGACAGAAGCAAACACACCAATTGGCCAAGAATCCATGAAACACTCTCTCTCGTTGTTAAAACAAAGAATTGATCAACCAAAACAGTAGCACTGATCACTTCTAGATCAGAAACTCTATCTCTTATCTCTCTCTTGCGTGCAATCAAAAACCAGCAAAAGCAATCAGACACCTGCGACCCTCAATCGGCTCAGGTCTTAAGGTCGCATGCAAATAGCGTAATCCATTCAACAAAACGCAAGCAATAAGTTTAGCACTCAGTACTCGCACAAGTGTGAAATGGTAGACAGAAATTGTTATCTAGTTTCCCATCTAACGGCGAGCAACCGAGCCAGGGATAAAAAAACAACTCCGCTAAGGGTCAGAACTGCCAATTGCGGAGCTAATGCATTGACGGGCAATTCTCGCCAAAAAATCTTGTCATATCCATCAATCGCCCAGGCATTGAAAGTAAACAAACCAATTTTTTGTAGCGAATCACTCATAAGGTAACGCGGTACCATCGAACCGCCGAGAGCACTCATTGTTAAGACTAACACTGTTGACACTCCATTAAGCTGACTTCGGCTATGGCATAGTGTTGCCATAAACAAACCAAAACCTGAAACGGCCAACGATGTGCTTATCGTCATCATCAGGAATCCATCTAGATGCGTCATGAGTTCCACGAAAAAAACTTGGCTGGCCCACAAGAACATGACTGCAACCTGCAAAGTCCCAACAAATGCCATGTAAAACCACTTACCCAACAGTAAGTGATCCATGGTTAACTCAGACGACAGCAATCGATCCAAGGTCTGATTTTCTCGTTCCTCAATTAAGACACCGCTTGAGGAAGTTGCATTAAACAAAAGGAACATCACTGCGATTCCGGCCGCGTACATGCTAACGACAGGATTGGATTTCCCATCCGCCAAGACATTCACTATCTCAATCTGTATTTCATCATCTAGAAACCCGTTCGAATCATAATTGACACCATTGTCAGACAGATTATTCTCCAAATTTTGAATACTCGACGTTTGATTACGACTACCGGCAGCAGACTCATTCATAGCAGGTGAAAGTAAAACCTCACCACCTTCGGCCTGATGCACGCCCGGATCGCTCGGTGAGTTATTGCCGTCATTCGATGAGGTTAAAACCTCCTCATGATTGCTCGGCAAAAGCGAGGAGTCCGCAGGTGGATGCAAGTAGCGATGCATCATGTATTGCTGAATCGCTGATTCCAGATAACTAACCGAAAGCTGGTCAGAGGTATCGGCTAAAACCTTCACGGACCATGATTGCGGTTCATTGGATATACCTGAGTCTTGTGAACTCGAATCGCT
The DNA here is from genome assembly GCA_964225475.1 of Candidatus Nitrosopumilus sp. Lineage (GTDB taxonomy): Bacteria > Planctomycetota > Planctomycetia > Pirellulales > Pirellulaceae > Rubripirellula. The sequence continues at coordinate 18,817 of CAXQOB010000072.1, forward strand.
CAAAACCAAACAAGCTTTAATATCTCCACGTTGAACCAGACTCACGGCGTACTTTTTCTGGTTTTTGTATTCCGACAGATCAACAAGTTCAAATTCCTCCTGACTTTCCAAAGCAGTGATCAAGTTTTGACTGAATCGATCTCCGACTTCGTCAATCGCACTGAACGAAATCCTCCGCTTGCTGTTACTCTGAATCCCTTTACCAAAAATCAATGCGAAAATACTGAAGAAAATAATCGGCAAAACGAAGGTCAGTGCCATCTCCCATGGACGGTTCATCAACTGACACACCGATAGCTTGAAGGTATTCCAAATCATCGTGATACCTCCAAAATCTGTCTTCGAACTCTCAGCAAATACCTAAACATCTCTGAGTTGCTCCCCTGTCAAATCAAGAAAGACATCATGCAACGAGGGACTTTGTACTTCAACATCTTTGATTATGGCGCCTTGCTCACGCATTTGATGCAACAAGCGAGGTAGATTCTTCGCAACATTATCCATTCTCGCAGAGACCACTTGCTCATCCCCAGCAATGGAAACTGTATGTGCTTGTAGATCACTGAAATCCGTATCCCACTGATGGTGCTTTTTTTGTCCTGAGGGATTCGCAAGTCGCAATCTAACCCACCTTAAAGGACCAACAGACTGATCGATCAACTCGTCAATCGTGCCATCAGCGATAACCCGTCCTCGATCCATGATCACTAATCTTTCGCATTGACCTTCTGCTTCCTCAAGATGATGAGTGGTTAACAGGATCGAACACCCCCCTTCACTCAACGAGTCAACCATTGTGTAGATCCGCTCGCGACTTTGGGGATCCACACCAACGGTGGGCTCATCCAACAACAGGATCTTAGGAGAGTGCATCACCCCACAAGCAAGGTTGATCCGTCGCTTCATGCCTCCAGAAAAACCTCGTATCAACTGTTGAGCTCGATCGGCCAAACCCGTCCATTCAAGAGCCCACTCCACCCGCTCCCTCAAGAGGCGTCCTTTGAGACCGTGAAAACGACCAAAAAACAAAAGATTTTGGTGGGCAGTTAAATCCTCATAAATGGCCAATTCCTGAGGCACGATGCCAAGCCTTGCTGAGCCACCTCGATGCGTGATCGGTTCTCCGAGCACTTCAATCGTCCCCTCATCCGCTCGAATACGCCTCGCGAGGCATCGAACCAAGGTGGTCTTGCCAGCCCCGTTAGGCCCTAGCAATCCCAACCGCTCACCCTGCCTCAAAACAAAATGAACACCGTCAAGGGCGACATTTTTGCCAAAACGTTTCCGAAGGTTGTGTACCGAGATTGCAGGCACATCAGTGATCACTTGATTCGGATTTAACACGACAAAAATCCCACACGAAGATTCGTTAACCTAACCATGAAATGATGGAAGACATTGATCGGAACATGGGCAACCCAGCCGACTGGCATTGTCGCGCGCGGCAGTACAGCAACAAAACGATTTCTCACAAGATTTCTTGGGGAACTGATTTTTTGTGAACTAAAAACGCCAGTATCGAGCCCAAAACGGCAACCGACATCACAATGACAGTAGGTCATACCCTGAGCTCATCTGCAAACGCTTCCTTATACCCTCGGATCACAGCAACCACAGGTCCAACATTCAGGTACCTCTACTTTGATTCACCGCGACACCACCTATCGCGCACCCCTAATTTCAACTAGCAGGACTTAGATCATTCAAAAATGAAGCCCTTTCAAAGATTTGGAGGCTAATACACGCTAAATACGTCAGTCACTTGATAACCGTTACCCAATCCGACACCAAGATAGGCAAACTACGGCAAAAAAGCCGTCTATCACGAAATCGTCGATATCAGCCACACGCGATGGTCGATGCACTTTCTGATGGCCGTTTCTTAGGAAACGCTCTAAAAATGCTAGCAAAGGAATGCACCGTGCCCGATGTCCATGCTGACACCGCCCTCCATTCTCAAGATCGACCCAACGGGGAAGTGAGTGGTTCAGACGGATTTGATAAATCCGTTCCTTCAATTCTAGGAATCTGGCGTCTGGGACATACGCTTTACCGAAGCAATCAATGCATTCTCATGATGGGTCAGCCCGCGGATGCAATCGATAGCCCCCGTTGGGACTACGTCATTAAGACTTTCCCAAACGCTTCCAAACTCTGGCAATCAAAACAGCATGTCTCGCGTGTGTCCGAGGTGAGCAGCTTGGTGAGACACCCGAACCTCATGGTGACTCTGGACAGCTCAGCGACTGCAAATACACCATACCTTGTCATGCCACGTCTCGATGGCAAGAGAATGCAAGATCAGCTTCAGAGAGGCGAAGCGACACCTTTACCTATTGCGATCTGGATCACTCGACAAATCAGCGAAGCCCTGAACTCGCTTCACCAGGCAGGGTGGATTCATGGCAACGTGTCGCCTCACCACATCCTTCTAAGCTCGAACGGGCACGCAACGCTTATTGATTTGGGGTTAGCTCAACCAATCCATACCGTGACCGCTAATCACGATAGAATTGATCGGGGCTTTGCGGCTCCAGAATGGCTATCCGGTGATTTAGCAGCGATCCCCGCAATGGACGTTTTCTCTCTTGGGAGAGTCCTATGGAGTTGGCTGACTGCAACCTCTTCCGTCAGCCCAGCTGTACTCGATCCGATTGCAACGCTGATCGAATCAATGGTCGCCATTGACCCTGCTGAACGCCCTCTAATGACTTCTGTCATCAAGACATTGAGGGAATTGGAAATCATGAGCTTGGGTCAACACATCGTACCCAACTCTGCTCTGAAAGTTGCATAAACCGTTTCAGCAGCAATCCACCACAGAGCTTTGTATTACCAGAATATTTTGTGCGTCTGACCGTGAATCGTTTTGTGTGACCAACAAAATTACTCGGCAACCACTTCACCAGAACCTTGAGTCTGGTCAACTCCAGCACTCGGTAGAAAACTGAGGTTAAAACAATCAGCAGCAGCAACCTTGCCTGCTTCATCGGGAGAGATAGCATCCATCTGATCTACCAGACTCTCCCAGCGTTCCATGGTCATCTGTCCGACTTGTTCCAAATTGAATCCATCGGGGAGAACCAAAGGCGTGAGCTCTTTTACGCCATACTCAAGTGCCTCGGCAGTCATTCCGTGCTCATTCGCTTCCAAAATTGCAGTGTTACCAAGTGTTGGATCCGTGAGGTATCCCCTCCATCCCTCGCAAGTGGCATGAACAAACTTTCGAACTAAATCAGGCTGTTCACGAATAATTTTCCCGGTCGTCACCAAAACGCTCGCATATGGATTCCAACCGAGTTCACTTACCATGAGCCTGCGAACTCCAACTCCCTGTTGCTCTGCAAGCAACGGCTCAGCAAAGCAATAGGCTTGTATAGCGATCGTCTTGTCAGCAACCAAAGACGAGACACTACCGTGGTAGGGCACCTCTTTAACCTGATCAAGAATTCCTTCACCTCGCATAAAGTCAAGGAACGGCCGACCAGCCTGTCGCTGAAGCGTCATGCCCGCCAAGTCATCAAAATTCTTTGCACCGCTCGCTTCTTGGACCAGAATACAACGTGGACTGTTCTGCATCGCGGCTGCAACAGCAACCACATCCACTCCCTGTCTACGATAGATAATCACGTCATCCGCATTGGCAAAGGCAAACTGAACGCGTTCCAACTGCAGCTCAGGAGCGACAGGAGTTGCTCGCCCCCCAGGCCTAATCTCGACACTCAAACCTGACCGTTGGTAGATACCTTCAGCCTTGGCTTGGTAGACGCCGCCGTGTTCTGCCTCAGGATACCAATTGAGTTGAACTGCAATTGAACTCTTGGAAGCATCTAATACAGCTGCAGAATCCGCATTGCTGACCTGAGACGTTTCAGACGATGGACTGCATCCCGTCAAGTAAAGAAACGAAGCCGCAATGATAGAAAGACATAGGCTCGGTAACCGTAACATTTTTTTTCCAGGCTAGGAGTCACAGATTCGTTGGTCAGGTCACTCTTAGTTTGCAATTTGAGATACCTCAATCGCAAGCACCAAAACCTGATTTTGCTCTGAAAAAAAGTAATCTGCCGGGCAAACCACCCTAAAACAGTCTTTTATCAAAGCCTCGAGAACTGCAATTGGCTAATTTCACAGCAGGATACGCGTAGTCATATGGTTTCGAGAACAACACAACGTCAAATATCAATCAGGATGATTGCACCCAGCGGCGCAAGAAAGTCATTGAAATCAACTGAACACAACCGAAAAGCGCTAACCCCAGTAGAGCAGAACAAAATAGTGCCGCAATCAATGCGTCGGTTTTTGCCAATGCTTGCCATCCTGTCATCAACGTTCCCAAGCCGTCATAGCTTGTCCCATTACCGACAAAAAACTCTGCCACAATAGCGCCAATAACAGCGAGCGCCGCGCTCGTCTTGGTACCCAAAACAAGATGACCCACCGCAGTAGGCATTTGCAAGGAAGAGAGTGTCCTCCATCGGCTTGAACGATAAAGGCGGAACAAATCAGAAGCATCTCGATCAATCGAAAGCAAACCCGTCGTCACACCATTAACAATAGGAAATAGACACACAATAACGGTGACGATTACGACTGTTCGGAAGGTGTAACCGCTCCAGATAATCAGGAGCGGAGCGATTGCAACAATAGGAACGGTTTGCAACAGGATGACGTAGGGAAAAAGTGCGAGTCGTAGTTTTCGAGATTGGCTAAAAAGCATTGCCAAGAAAGATCCGATCACCACGGCTGATGCCAAGCCCGCAACGGAAGCAATTCCTGTTGAGAGAATCGCTTTAATTAAGGTCTCTTGGTTTTCAAATCCCGCTTGGAAACATTGACGTGGTGTCGGCAAAAGTGCTTTTGGCAAATCGAAATACCACACCACGCTTTCCCAAACCAATAGAGCGAGCAAGGCGACAAGAACCACCAGTGTGACACTTAAGAAAACTTCTTTTCGATTCGAAAACACGTGCACCTTCTCCGTTACTCCTTATCGGAAGTCTCTCGCAAAGAGCAGCTGATCCGGCGATACAAGTCACCGAACTGGCTGTCTGTCCTCACCGCTTCACTGCGTGGCCAAGGAAGAGCATTATCAATCACTGCTTCGCTTTTACCCTCCCGAATTAATGCGATCCGATGCGAAAGCAAAATGGCCTCTGAGATATTGTGGGTAACCATCACCGCAGTGAACCTTTGCTGCTCCCACAATCCTAGTAGCATCTCGCCGAGTTGGATCCGCAAGATCTCATCAAGAGCCGCAAACGGCTCATCCAGAAGGAGAACACGGGGTTGTGTGACCAAAGCCCTCGCAATTGAAACCCGCATCCTCATCCCCCCGGATAATTGCCGTGGATAACGATGCAGTGCATCGGCGAGACCGACATCACTCATGATCTGCTTAGCGATCTCAACGCTTTCCTTGCGGCTCTTTGCATGCTCGGGTGATGAACTTCGAAGTAACTCCAATGGCAACAGCACATTTTTCAGAGCGGTCCGCCATGGCAGCAAGGTCGGCTGCTGAAAGACAAAAGCAATTTGCCCAAGATCGCCTCGAATCGGCGGATCAGCAATAACTTCACCCGATGAAGGAGAGTTCAATCCTGCGAGGACCCTGAGCAACGTTGTTTTTCCGCACCCACTCGGACCAACGAGCGATAAAATTTCGCCCGAAGGAATCCTAAGTGAAACATTGTTCAAGGCCTCGACGCCATTGCCAAACCGAACGGATAAGTTTTGACATTCGATCGAGGAGGCAATTTGCAGCGACTCATTCAAGGCGAAGGTGGTGTGTTGGTGGAAATCGACTGTGCAGCTTCAAGTAGATTACCGGCGGGCTGCAATTCTAATTCAGTTCCGGCCACTTCCAAAATCGCGCTCCGGGAATTAACCGACTTCACTGTCCCCTTAATCGTGCCGATCTCAAATTCTTCCCCAATCTTTAACTTAATGGTCTCATCTTTCGTCCGAACGTGTAGCCATGCAGTCCACTCGTTGCGACCCTGAACCAACGCCGTCAAAACTGTTTGAGAAGCGTCATCAAAACCAACAGGAGGCTCAGGAGGTGGAGGTGGAGGTGGAGGATCGAGTACCTTAACGACGAGGCGTTGATCAGCAGATCGGTTGGGGTACCCATCGTCCGTAGCCCGAACGGTGACGTCGAATTCAGTGATTTCATCACTGCGAATCCTCAGTGTCCCACTTCGTGAGTCAAGAGAAACAAATTCGTAAGGTCCATCAACGAGCTCGTATCGAATCCCGTGGCCATCGGGGTCTTTGAAAGCAAGCGGAGTTGGGGTATCCCGACCCACGATTGCCTCAACCTCCGAACGCCCACCGAAGCGAGGTGCCTGATTGGGCGGCTCATAGAGATTGCGATTCATAATGGGATCGAGATAAGAAGCAAAATCACCATCAACCCTCCAGGAAGGATCATCTCTGGACGGCAAATCATTTGGTGCACCCAGCAATGCGATAGCATCGATCGACATTTCAATCTGAAATCCACCCTGTCGATTCTTCCTTAAGGAAAGATCACGTATTCGGTGGAGATAATCTTTTGAGTAAAAGGCATGCATCAACTCCAGTACGCCAGGAACATCAGAGTTTCCTCGCACTCGGAAGTCCAACAACTGATACAGACCACCAATACTTCGCGAACTGTTGGCATCAACGAGTGCTTCCGAAAGTCCACTCGCTTGGACAAGATCCAGTAGCCATTGCTGGTACTTGGACTTGGCTTGCTCAGGATCACCCGGCAACGAACGCAACATGTACTCGCCCATTTGGCGATTAGCGAACTCGCCCTGAAGCCTCTTCTCTTTGAGTTGCATCTGTGTCGCTTCAAGCTGTTCAATCTGAGTCTGACGAGACTTTACAGCAGAGTTGTACTTTCCAGTTCCCCACCACACTCCGGTAGCGACAAGCAGGCCAGCGACTAATATCGATAAGAAACGTTCTCTTTCGTTCATCGCTGAACCTCCTCGTTATTTGCACTTGCGACTTCAAGGCCTTTGCTTGCGTCTGCTTCCTCACTCTCGCCCTCCACACCGGGCTCTTCGTCAGAATTCTCTGGTTCGCCATCAGGCTCCTCGTCTGAATTCTCTGGTTCGCCACCGGACTCTTTATCCTCTTGCCCTTCTTCCTCAGCGGGCCCGCCACCCTGTTTCGATGAGTTCGATTCAGTGGATGGTTCTACAGTGCCTTCATCGTTGTTCTGAACCTCTCCTGCTGAGTCCTCAACTGATTGCTTGGGCGCATCGGCAGGTTCACCAGACTCCTCGTTTGAATCCGGCTCATTAATCGCCTCTTGAGTGGTGCGATTCGTGTCGTCATCACCCCCTTCAGCAATGCCCTCATTTGCTTCCTCAGAAACCGCCTTTTCCGCACTTTCTTCATCGAGGACCGGTGTGTCTGCGGAGAGAAGTAATTCATTAATGCTGCTATATCTCTGATCACGTATCGAATCACCGGTGACGAAAATAGATTCGTTGAATTCCCAGCGGTAAGCATCTTGCGTTTTCTGTTCGCTGGCACCAGTACCGTTTACCTGATGATCCTCGTCACGAAGAGCTTTTTCAAATTCGTCAATCACTGCTGGATTGATCGCGCCTCCTTCGATTTTCAAGAACCCGCCACCGCTTCTTGAGTTAGCACTTGCAGAAACACCACGTATGATCATTTGGTCCGACGGTGGCATCTCTAATGCCATTCGACGTATCTCATTTAGCCAGTTAACGTCTCCGTCGAGAAAGGTGTCAACCGTCTCCGTTTTTGCAATGCTTTCATCGGCCAGCTTGACCTCACTTTGCATTGATGCATTACTCTCCTGAAGTTTTGCAATACTATCATCCAAAAATGCAATTCGTTGATAAATCACGAATGCAAGCAGCAGGCAAGCCGCAATCGGTAGACCTGTAATCAGCAACTTGCGGTAGGGACTGACTGTCTTGACTTCAGGCTTACGAGGATTCAAGAAATCAATGAGTCGCTCGGGCGCCGCCTCATCCGAGAGCAGCAAACCGACCAACGGTGCGAGTCGACCAACCTGCTGCGGCAAATCAACTCGTCGATTTGTATCAACCATCTCAAATGGATTGATTATTTGGATCTCACAACCTGCTGCTTCCTCAAGCAAGCCGCGTTCACCGGGTGGCATCTCAGCTGCACCCCAAAGCACAACCCGCTGAAGTTCACTGGTCACTCCACAAGCTAACAGACTTCGCTTCAACTCACCGGCCAACGCCTTACCCCGTGCCGCCTCAGAGGCCGGCATGCGCACGGTTCGAACAAATACAACGTTGCCATCTCGAGCAATAACAATTTCAGCGTTATCTGATAGGAGGTCAATCAGGACGACCTCGCCGCTTCCATCATTGACTTGGCGAGTCAAATATAGGGCGGCTGCTGAAAGAGGACGCAAACCAATTCGCGTTAGGCGAAGATTCGCCTTTGCCACACTCTGTCGAATTGAATCAAGGTGTTGCGGAACGACCGCCGCAGCGATAACTTCCACCCCCGTGTCGAGCTGTTTAGTAACCAGATAGTCGACAGCTGCATTTTCACCAACGGTTGCAAAACTGCGAAGAGCTTGGAATCGAACCATTTCGGGAAGTTCTTCATCCGGCACTGGTGGTAATTGCAACTCACGGAGTTCAGCTTTTCCTCGACCGATTGCGACAAGTGTCTCGGTTTCAGCAAAATCGCTGCCGCCGAATTCCTCTTCAAGCAATTCAAGCGGAGATCGATCATTGGTGGTGATCACTTTTGCATCGGTCACTTTGACGGATCGTCCGCTGCATTGTGCAACGACGTACCGCAATTCGTGATCATCCCAGTCAATTGCTAATTTTTTTACCATGTCTCCGTCTCAATTTTTGATCAATTTCACGTCGGATCTGTGATGGTCGGTTACTCAGTTTTCAGGTCGATAAGACAGCAAGATTCGGTATCCCCACCATCAATGACGAACAAGCCTTGATTTCGGTCCAACGCTTCCGCCTCTTTTCTCACTATCGTAATTACTCAACTTGGGAGATCGATGATCGAAGTCCAAGGACCGACAGATCAAATCCCCTACCTAGGTGAGTTAAATCCCGCCATGCAATCACCTTTGGATTAATCGTCGTTGCGTCGATCACCACATCGGCTCGATGTGAAACGCCCGAAGCTTCGAAATAACCGATAATCTGTGCACTGTAGACATCGCCACCACCCGTCCAGAGGGGCAGAAGCAGTCTCATCTGCTCCAACGTTACTAAACCCTCAACCAATGGCCAGGTTTCGAATTGTCGGTTTGGATCATCGGAACCCGCATCGCGAGCTTCGAGCAGACTTTCAACAACCTCCGCCGACAGGAGGGGTATTCCATACAATAATTCCGCGGGACATTCGTTCAAATTCAGTCGACCCGGCATCACTTCTGCGGATTGTGTCGACAATGCGTCCATTAGAATCGGAAGGGTTGCGGATAGCGAAATCGGATCGACACCGAAGGGTGCAGAATATTTCTTCGCCCGATCACCTTGGCCAACGGTAACACTTGAGCCGATCAAATCCAGCACCTGAGTCAGAGACGTACCGCCACCCCCTGTTAGATCAATCTCGCTGATCAGATCAGCTGTCCAGACTCCACCGTCTTCTGCATCAGCATTATTGGCAGCCGAACCATTATTTTCACCGCTCATTGCGGTGAGCGCGGCCGCAACCGAATCAGACTGGCCGTTAATTCGGTAGGCAGCGATATAACTCGCGAACAAGTCGTCCCCCAAAGCATCGGTCAACTCTTCATACAGTATTTCAAGGTCATCCTGATTCACGTTCACTCGTGGACTGCCATCGGACCTACGGTTTGCCTCGGCCCCGTGAACAGTCAGGTAGGAGGCCCAACCGAAAGCACCAGGAGTGTCAGCTGTTACCCCAAATCGTTGCTGCTCATCTGCATCAATGACTCCATTACGGTTCACATCTGCACCAAATAAGAGGTTGGGTGTGACGCCGCGAACCAGCAGCAATTCTTCCACAGTCTGCAAGGGTCCATTTGCTGGAGAATAGGGAGTTGGTAATTGATTGTAGTACTCTGCTTCCGCGCCAAATTCGCGTGCCTCATCGTCCTCATCGAGCCAATCCAAGATGGCATCAACGGTATCCTCCGTCATTCCAGGTAGTGCCATCAAAAGAGATTCGGCAATTCCCAATGCGACGACATCAGAACCCTCCTCCGAACTCTGACCTACGAGAGCAAGGCCAGCTTCAAATAAAGTAGAGTTTTCTTCCAACACGGTCAGGGTGTTGACGTTTAATTTTGCCGACTCATCTTGCAAGCCAAAACGAATACCGGCATATCCGATCGTTGGACTCAAGCCCGGTGCGATCACACTGTAATTCGAGAGGTTTTCTTGTTCCAAATCGGCCGAGACAGTAACCGCTTGAAAAAGTTGTGGGTTATTAAAGACACCGCCAAGGTCATTTAGATTGTCAGCGGGTTGCGCCAGAGTCAGACGAAGTGCCTCAGTCGCGGACTCAACCGTTACGCGAGCTTGAACCAAATCACCGGAGAGGTACGCAGCATCGTCATAGGCAACCATTAAATCAGTGAAGGAATAAACTGCCATTGTCGCGACGACAATCACAATCAACACCAGCACCAAAAAAAAACCACCACGATCTGTTCGCTGTAATCGACGCTGAAACGATCTCTTCGTTGAAGATTGGTTAAGCCGAATCAAATTCATAGACCAGTCTCCGATAGCTCATCCTCTGCGGTTTGCTCAATCGGTTTTGCAAGTGGTAACCGCACAATGTGGGTGAAGATTCTTGGAGGATTCGTTGAGACAGTGGCCATTCCAGATTCTGGAGCCGCTGCGTTGTCCGATCTCAAAGCCAAAGTCACCTGGATTGCCAATGGCAATTCCTCATATTGATCGCTACTCCACTCAAGTTGCCAAGTAATCCCATCCCAGTACGAGAACTCCATCGCAACCACTTCAGGTGCGAGAATGTCACCCGTTTGATTTAACAGAGAAAGGCTACCCGTATTTGCCGCCTCGACGGTCGCGGCTCGGTCAAGGGATCGACGGATCAAACCGCCGCCATTCGTGGTTGCCTCTAACCCCAATTCAACACCGGCATCGGAAAGAGAATCCTGAACGCCGCCAATCGCCTCCGCTGCCTGAATGAAGTAAGCGACGGTCTTGATATCACTCGGTATATCGTCGATGTCGGCTGTATTCTGATCCATCAACGCAACGTACTCCTCTAATCGAGGAAGCCGACTCACATCAATCTGGATTTGATTCTGGTTGCCGACCAACCCGGGAGTGGTCAGGATCGAAACACCACTCGACAAATCCATCTCGACCGGCAACTCACTTGTGAGCGTTTCGTCCTCCACAATCGAATCAATGCCAACCGAGCTAAGATCTTGTCCTGCCGCGGCCTCAGCTGCGTCATCCGACTCGGCGCCGGAAGTTGCCGCCAAGAGCTCCTCCAAGGCTGCTGTATCCACAGGCTGCGGATGCAACGTCGCTCGCAAATCATCCTCAATCATCTGCATGATTGAGGCAGCCAACAAAGTTTGGCGAATATCCATGTCACGCACATTCATATCGCGTGCGTAAAACTGTAGTGCACCACCAATCAATACCATCAGCACGACAGACATTGAGAGTGCGAGCACTAACTCCAACAGAGTGAATGCAAGCCTTTGATTCGAGGATTTCCCTCGTAGCACAAGTTTCCGTACCCAATCACTTCGACCGTCCAACGATTGTTGGGATCGATAGCATTGTTGAGACCGAGAGATTGAATAAACACTGCTCTCTCGCTCTTGCTGAACCCTTGTCCAATTGATGTACCTGATCGATCCAATCATTGGCCACCCTCCGACATCGCAGCTTGTTCTGCCGCGAGAGCTTCTGCCTCAGCTTCCGCCTCTTCGAGACCCAGCATCGGATCAATCACCCATCGCGTCAGTGAGTAGCTCGTTCGAGCCTCACCGAGATCGTTATCCAGTGACTGTACCGTGACTCCAATTGACAAAAGTCCGTCCAAAGGAGCGGGTAACACCTCCACGCTGTATTGAAAAACGGAGCTTGATTCGGAATCAAATAATGTCTCGAACTCAGCGGAGGGAACTGACTGCGGCGACATTCCTGTCTGAGTTTCGAGAAGGATCTCGGCCATCTTGGTCTGACAAAGCATTCTTGCCGCGGACAAGTCCCTTGACTCCCTTGCAGCGATCATTCCTGTATCGACAATACGACTCAATACCGCCAAACCGCCGCCCAGGATCGCCAGAGCCAGAAGGATTTCGAGCAATGAAAAACCATCTCGGTATTTGATTTTCTTGTTCACAGCGAAAGCACCTCACTGACAGTAACATCGCCAGTAATGCCTCGAACCCGAACGACGACTCGACCAAGTTCTGGATTGTAGAGTGTCACAACGGCTGTACTGGTTGACCCGTCCGGGTAGAAGAGAATCGGTCGACTCCACTCATCGGTGCGAGCGGAGTCCGTTACCTGCTCAATTTCCATTGCGCGAGCCGCTGAAACGACTCCGACATTCTCAACCATGATGTCTTCGGGAAGCTCAATTAGCTCTTCCGCATCCGAATCTTGCTCAACCATTGCAACCACGCCCTCCGCAGCTCCCGTCAGAAGTCCTGATTGTGAACCGGTCTGATCGTATGCCTCTGTGGCATCACTTGCGGAATAAAACGGTTTGGAGCGAAATGAATTCCCTTGAAGCATTCCCTCGAGCATTAATACGCGACCCTGCCTCATAGCATCTACTCTCAGTCTCGTGATCTCCACTCGCAGCAAATCTCCACCTCGAACGAGTCTGCGATCACCTGCCAGCAAGCCAATCTGGGGAATTGCAACTGCGGTCAATGCAGCAAGCACCGCCAGCGTTAGCAAAAGCTCGAGCAGGGTGAAGGCAGTGCGTTTTTTCACAACAAGGAAACCTTGGTCTTCGATCGAACGTGATTGATGAATTTTGGTAGGTGGATGGATCAAAAACAGTGATGACGAGCTTGTCACCCACCACCGCTGGTAGTCCAAGCTCGATCCACACCTGATGCCTATGTTTCGAGCGATGGTAGCCTGATCGCGACTCTTAAGAGTGCAACCGACCCGTTCCGCGACAAATAAATGCTGAACGGACAACAACTAAAACCACCGCACAGAGCGTGATCTTAATGGCGTCCGTGGAACGCAGAGCATTTTCAATTTGTCGCTCAACTCCGACGCTTGGCGATGCATAATTTGGCTCGATTGCGGTGATCTGCATCAAGCAGGAACTAGGCAATCACGGCGTTCGATCCCCGTGTCGACGAGTTGCTGCATCAGTTCGTAATGTCCTCTGCTCGATCCAGTCCGATTCTAGATTTCCTAAATCGGCCGAATCACTCCAATCAAAACCTAACTAACCAGCCAGAGACAAAAACTGGCAGTGCCTTTGTCGTTCCTGCCGCGCTTGGTTGGACATCCAAGCGGAACAGTGAGGTCGGTTCCGCTACTCAACGACTTCTTTGGTAGTGACTACCAACTAGACGCCTTCAAGAAGGACATCATCATCGGTGTTGACTTGGCCATCGATGCCAGCGCTTCTCAATTCGTAAGTGTTACCATTTTTCGAGTAAGTCAGTGGGTTCTCCCAAGCGTCAGTGGGAATCTCGGTGATGATGGGTGCCACCCACTTAGCTTTTCCTGCTGAATCGCTTGGTCCGTCCCGTAGTTCCTCTAACGTCTCAGGAAGCTTATTCATTCTTACCTGGAACAAGTCGATACTCTGCTTTAGTGAATTTAATTGAACTCGGGTTGCGTTGGCCTTGGCCTCCTGCCCTGCGCCGAGGAAGTTTGGCAAAGCAATCCCGCCAATGACGACGAGAATGGCCAAAACGAGGAGAAGTTCCAGCAAGGTGAAACCGGTGCGAGACTGAACGTTTGAGCGTTTTTGGTGGGAATTGCGTGGTCGCATGTTTCTAGGCATCTGTTTGGCGAGGGGTGGGGATACGTTTCAAACTAATCGAACTATCAGGGCCCGAAACCGCTGGGATTTAATCCGCCAGCGGCATCAACCCCCTTTCAGGGGTATTTATTTGTCAGACTCACCTGCTATTTCGTAATAACCAACGTTTTCATCGAAGGTTCCGAACTCAATCGGACGAAATCTCTCAAGGATGCCTTAATTTTGTGTCGTCGAATCCCGCGTATTTAGGGCTCTCGACAGCAAATTTCAGGCGGCCTTGCACTTTGCGGACCCACGCGCTGCTTCGTTGCACCGCGTCACGAAATCGTTGATTCGCACTACTGTACTCGGTAGTAAACGGACCACATCTGTTGGCAAGCAGCAGCAAAAGTCCAAAGAATCTCCCGAGTCGGTGGGGAAATCTGCACAGTGCAAAGTAGAATGATAACCTAGTGTGAATATTACAATGAGGTAGTTCTGGTAAAAGATTTATCAGAAGACAACTTTTCTACCTCCGACATCCGCCCCCGCAACCGCACTGAACAACTATGGTGGCTCGCGACGACTCCGTCATCCGCGGCAGCTTAATTGCCTGCCTTATTTTCCTTGTGCTATCCCTAGCGCTGAACTTTTTCCTTTGGCGATCGGCCAATACGTCGAGTGCCGACGCTACTGCAGCAGCTTCGAGGCTTAGCCAAGTTCAGAACGATGTGACGGAAAAAGAAAACAAGCTCAATATCCTCAAACAAATGCTCGGCATCGGCGGATTTTCCGAAGAGGAATTTAACACCATGCGTGACGATCTCAACGAAGATCCCGACATGCAAGCAATTGAGCAACGTTTTGCTGAAGATATGTCGTACTTTGGGCCCGAAATCGACGTCCAAAACCGCAACTACCCTGCCTTACCTGAATACTTGGTCACCGCAATCCGCACGAGGAATGATCAATACGGCATGGCCCGAGTAGAAGCCACCAAGATCCGTACTGATGCCGCCGCGGAAGTTAAAAACGCACGAGACTCTCAACAACAAGCGGAACAGCAGCGAGATAAGGCGAACCGAGATAAGGACGCGCTCTCTCAAAAATTCGATGAAGATCGAGCGAGGATGCAAGAAGACAACGAGACAAATCGCGACAAACTAACCACGATATCTCAAGACTTTGACGCATTCCGCCAGACAGCTCGCGAGCAAGCGAATCAACTCGTTGGCAAGAATAAGCAAATGCAGGGCACGATTGATACTCAGAAGCTTCAGTTGAATCAGCTGCGAGCAGACAAATTCGAAACGACTCAAGGAGAAATTCGTTACGTTGTCGCGGGTGGCAACGTCGTCACGATCAACCTCGGATCTGCTGATGCCCTACGTCCCGGAGTCACGTTTGGTGTGATCGACGGAGATGAAACGCGGCTTCAAGACGCAAAAGTCAAAGCAACGATACAAGTCAGTCAGGTGCAAGGACCCCACTTAGCTCAGGGACGAGTCGTAGCACGACCTGACATTTCCAGCCCAATCATTCCCGGTGATAAAATCTTTTCACCTTTTTGGGCCCCGGGGCGAGTCGTGAAAATTGCTTTGGCTGGCGATATCGACATCGATGGAGATGGACGAAACGACAACTCAGCGATCAAAGGCCAAATCCTTGCGGCGGGAGCCGAAGTCGCTGCGGAAATCTCGTCGACCGGCGCAGTTACCGGTAAGCTGGATCCAACCATCCGCTTCATGGTAGTGGGCCAAGATCCCGATGCATCGAATGATCAGAATGCACAGGTGATTGCGATCATGGGCAACGTGAAAGCACGGGCCGCCGAACTAGGCCTGACCGTCATCCCTGCCTGGAAGCTCGAGGCTTACCTCAAAACGATCGATGATACTGTTACTACGCCGTTGGGATCGGCTGTACGAGGAGAAGACTTTCCGCCTGAGACAACGATTGACTCACGCAGACTGCCGAATGACCGATCCCCCATCTTTGAGGCTCAGCAGGAAGGAATGCAGCGGGGCAATAAGGTTCTATCTCCCTGAGCCTTGTCAGCTCAATAATGATTTTAAAAAACCTCTCGCATACCATTGCGAGAGGTTTTTTTATCCCTTCACCAAGAGCATGTTGCAACTTGCAATGAAATCGGTTTCCCATTCACTAAAGGGTTGCGATTGCTTGATCTCAGAACCAAAAGGCTCTAACAAGCGACTAATGACCTCGCTCATATGCGTTAAACTGATGCACCCACCGCCAACGCTGCGGTGATCCACTGTACCAAATCCTTGCGATTGGCCTCGGGCCTCCGTATAACTTGCTATGCCGAGGAGCGAGAAATGCTGTTGGTATTCATAGCAAAGTAGATTGATTCCTCACCAATCTGCGGCGTTCATCACTCGCCACCAGATTTGCAGGAATACCGATTTCATTGACACGCACCGCCAGTGCATTTTTGTGTTGGAGATCGACGACCGTTGTTTCGTCCAATTACAACAAATCACCTACCAATAAACAGTACGCAAGACCAACTCACCTCTCCCATATCAAACGGATTCCCATGATTCGCACTACCTGTTTGAACGTTTTTGCCTCGCTGATTGTGCTTGCCATAGGATGTAATTCCGGTGACAAACCCTCAGATCCGGATATCGGCAAATCGACCGAGGAAAAGCCGAAGGTCGCCTATGTCACCAATGGTGTTGCATCTTTTTGGGTAATCGCTGAATCGGGTGTCAAACAGGGGGGGCAGGACTTTGATGCAGAAACACAAGTCCTCATGCCAGCAGAAGGCATCAGTGACCAAAAAAGAATGATCGAAGATTTAATCACCAAAGGCATTGATGGAATTGCAGTCAGCCCCATCGACCCAGTCAACCAAACTGAATTATTGAACCAAGCAGCCAAATATACAAAACTCATCACCCACGATAGTGATGCTCCGGATTCAGATCGACTCTGCTACATCGGAATGGATAACTACCTTGCGGGTCGAATGTGCGGAGAACTCGTCAAGGAAGCGATGCCAGACGGTGGTAAGCTCGCAATCTTTATCGGACGACTAGAGCAGGACAATGCGAAGCGACGTCGACAGGGAGTCATTGATGGGATCCTCGGCCGCTCGGAAGACCCAGCTCGGTTTGATCCCCCTGATGCGGAAATCAAAGAAGGGCCTTGGCACATTGTTGGAACATACACTGATCAATTTGACCGAGCTCAAGGGAAGGCAAATGCAGAGGACGCATTGTCGCGACATCCAGATCTTGGTGGCATGGTTGGACTTTTCGCCTACAACCCACCGTTGATGCTTGAGGCGCTAAAACAGGCTGATAAGCTTGGAGAAGTAAAAGTCATTGCTTTTGACGAAGCAGATGAAACCCTCCAAGGCATCATTGATGGAAATGTTCACGGTACTGTGGTTCAGAATCCCTACGAATATGGCCGTCAATCAGTACGTTTGCTCGCAGGCTTGGCACGAGGAGAGTCGCTCAGTGATTTAGGGGTTCCAGAAAATGGCTTCCTAAACATCGAGGCGAGTCAAATCCGAAGTGACAACGTCGAGGAATTCTGGGCTGAGCTCAAGAAAAACCTCGGAGAAGAGTAGGACGGCAATGACCGATTCCAAGCCGGTTCCGTTTCTTCAAGCTCGTGGACTCACAAAGAGTTTTTCGGGTGTAAAGGCTCTGCGCGACATCAACCTCGAGGTACGGCGAGGTGAAGTCCATGCCGTCATTGGTGAAAACGGGGCAGGAAAGAGTACTCTGATGAAAATCCTCGCTGGTGTGCAACCGCAGGATGAAGGGCAGATTCTAATCGATGGATCCGAAGCCCTTTTCAATGGCGTAGAGCAAGCGTTGCAGCAAGGAATTGCTCTGATCCACCAAGAATTAAACTTGGCTGACAACTTGGATGTTGGATCCAACATTTTTCTGGGGAGAGAACCCACAAAGTATGGTTTGATAGACACCAAGAGGATCCACTCGGAAGCAACAAAGTATCTACAGATGGTTGGACTTAAAATCCACCCTCGCACCCTTGTTGAAACACTCACCATCGGTGTTCAGCAGATGATTGAGATCGCCAAAGCTCTCTCGGTCAATGCGCGCGTTCTCATCATGGACGAACCGACTAGCAGCCTATCGCAACTCGAGACCGAGGAGTTGTTCAAAGTGATTGCCAAACTGAAATCACAAGGCGTCACCATCATCTACATTTCGCATCGTCTGTTCGAAATAAAAAGAATCGCTGATCGAGTCACCATTCTCAGAGATGGTGCGAATGCAGGTGGGCTCGAAAAAAACGAAATTACTCACAACGCCATGGTGGAAGCCATGGTTGGCCGAGATATCTCACAGTTTTACTCACGTGAGATCCGTGAACCAGGCGAAAACTTGCTCAGAATCCGAGGATTGCGGACTCGAGCCTGGCCTCAGCATGCAGTCAATCTAGAAGTCAGAGCTGGCGAGATGGTGGGCATTGCTGGACTCGTTGGTGCAGGTCGTACCGAGCTACTCCGAGCGATCTTTGGCGTTGACTCCGCTTTATCTGGGTCGATCACCGTCTCTAACGACGAATTAGTGAATCACGACTGCCGCACGGCAATCAACAAAGGTATGGCGATGGTACCGGAGGACCGGAAAGGTGAAGGACTGATTCTGGAAACGGGGTCCCGAAATAACATTGGACTTCCTGGCTTGGACCAACATCGCATCCAAAAGTTTTTCGCGAATGCCGCGCGAGAAAAGTTGGATGCGCAGAGAATGACGGAAGAGATGCGAATTAAAACCACCAGTGATTTACAGCCCGTGAAGTATTTGTCGGGTGGCAATCAACAGAAAGTGGTAATTGGAAAGTGGCTCTCCATGAACCCGAGTATTCTCTTACTCGATGAACCGACTCGAGGCGTCGATATTGGGGCAAAACAAGAAATCTATCGACTGATGGAAGAACTTGCCTTGGGGGGCGTTGCCATCCTATTTGTATCAAGCGAAATGGAAGAGGTTCTGAGCATGTCCGATCGAGTCCTTGTGATGCATGAGGGTCAGATTACCGGTGAATTGGACAGAGCCAACGCATCAGAAGAAGCAATCATGCACCTTGCAACAGGTGGACAAAGGTCGGTTTTGATCGAAGAGGAAAACAACTGATGAAAAAAATCCTAGGCATCTTTGGTCTTCTCATTGTCATTTGTATCGCCACCGCGCTACTAAGTGATAGCTTTCTAAAATCGTTTAACATTGAAAACCTCATTCGTCGCAGCGCTTTGTTTGGGATCCTGTCCATCGGCGCTGCTTTTGTCATCATCACTGCTGGAATCGATCTTTCAATTGGCTCAGTGGTATGCCTAATTGGCTGCCTTCTGCCATGGATGTTAGTTGAATGTGAGATGTCAGTGCCGATGGCACTGACCATGGTTACGGCTATCTCTCTTCTGATCGGATTCACGCATGGATTCTTAATCACAAAAGTGAAACTTCAACCCTTTGTGGTAACTCTCTGTGGCTTACTTTTTTATCGGGGACTGACTCGAGGCATCGTCCAAGATCAGACACAGGGATTCCGTGGCGATTTCTCATCTCTCCGAACACTCTCACAGGGGGAGCTCTCCATTCCCGGCACTGATTTTGGCATCCCGAACCCTTGCTTAATCCTGATGGGCGTAACGATCGTCGCAATCATTTTACTGAACTTTACGATTTACGGTCGTTACATGCTGGCGTTGGGTCGCAACGAGACCGCAACGCGATTCAGTGGTGTTAATACAGACCGGATCACGATTCTGGCATATGTAATCTGCGGCCTTCTCAGTGGTCTCGGCGGTATGTTGTTCGTATTGGATGTCGGTAGTGCTCAACCGGTGGACTTCGGTAATTTCTATGAGCTTTATGCGATTGCCGGTGCCGTGCTCGGGGGATGTAGCCTGCGTGGTGGCCAAGGCACCATTATTGGAGTTGTCATTGGTGCCGCCGTCATGCAAGTATTGAAGAACACGATCACATTAGTCGACGCAATACCGACCAATATTGAATACGCCGTGATTGGGGCCGTCATCCTCGGCGGCGTTGTAACGGATGAACTTGTGAAACGATTTGCGGCAAATCGTGGAGCCAAAATGGCAAAATAAGACAACAGGTACACCTACCGAGGCATCCCTGGAAGTTTCAGAAATACATCTTTTTCAACAGAGATCTACTGTCCGCCGGCTCAGAGAATTGATGTGTGAATAAATCGCGTGTTTTGGCGATCAACTTGCGTTCGACGACATGGTGAATTTGCTGAGAGCAAGTTACACTGCTGGCATGAACCAAGACAGCAAATCTGAAACAATTGAATCCTTCGACGAATTAGACCTATCGCCTGTGATGCGGCGAGCGCTTCGCCGAGCCGGTTTTTCTGAACCTTCGCCGATTCAAGGTCAACTCATTCCTCTGGCCCTCGACGGGGAGGATGTTATTGGTCAGGCAAGAACCGGAACGGGTAAAACGGCGTCCTTTGCAATTCCAATCCTCGAGCAACTCGATTCCCTCGATGAGTGCAGAGACCCTCAAGCGATTATCGTCGTTCCTACCCGAGAACTTGCTGATCAGGTTGCTCGAGAAACCGAGAGGCTCGCAGTCGGAGTTGAAACAGAGATCGCGGTTCTCTCAGGCGGAAAAAATCTGAATAAACAACTTCGCCAACTTGAGAATGGGGTTCAGATCGTTGTTGGCACTCCGGGTCGAATCCACGACCATCTGCAACGCCGATCTCTTCGCACAAGCAGCATATGGTGTGTTGTGATGGACGAAGCCGACCGAATGCTTGATATTGGGTTTCGACCTCAGATTGAACGAATCCTTCGGAAATGCCCAAAGGACCGACAAACTCTTCTACTATCTGCCACCCTACCCAATGGCGTTCGTCGCCTCGCTGAATCCTACATGACAGAGCCTGTAGTGATTGATTGCAGCAAGAATGACATGGCAGTTGAGACCATTGAGCAGCATTACTTTACGGTTGCCCAAGATCGAAAATCTGACCTACTTGATCATGTGCTGAAAAGAGAACAGCCTGAACAAGCAATCATCTTCTGTCGGACGAAGCGAGGAACGGATCGACTATTTCGTCAACTTAGCCATCACCATTCAGATTGTGGCAGCATGCACGGGGATATGCCACAACGTGAACGCGATCGCGTCCTGCAAAAACTTCGTGATGGAAAACTAAAAATTCTCGTTGCAACTGATGTTGTGGGAAGAGGGATCGACATTAGTACAATCTCTCACATCATCAATTATGACGTTCCGCAAGATTGCGATGACTATGTTCATCGAGTTGGCCGGACTGGCAGGATGGGTCGGGATGGAATTGCGTTCACATTCATCGTTCCCGGTGAAGGTGAATTTCTTACTAACATCGAACGACGCATCAACAAAGAGCTTAAACGTGATTCCATCGATGGTTTTGAAGCGGTTGCGCCTCCTCCGTCGCTAAAAACCGAAGAGAAAGAGGAAACTCCAGCCAGACGAAAACTGAACCCGATGCATCGTAAAGTTCGCCGTCGTCGCTGATCAGCAGCTTCTACCAATTCGGAATCAACTGCAGTCTTCTCGACTCATTCAATCCAGCTGCAGCATACACTGAGTGCCAGCGTCAACCCTGACGATCCAGCAAAGACCAAAGAAAATGTGACAATACAATGTGATTTGAATGGTGTCCTCGTTCGAATGATCGACTGGCACCATGACAAGCAGTATCCTTTGATCAAAAGCTGGCAAGTCTTCTTACCCACTCACGACCAATCACCTCGATCTCCAACCCGTTACACCGGTAAATCGAATGAGATCTTTTTTTGATGCTCCGAAACCCGAAACACTCGCAACTCACGCTGAGGGTCCAAAAGGAAAACTGCCGCTGAGCGATGAGATACTTCGCAACTGGAGTAGTGGAGATCTATTTGGATTGACCCAGAGTGTTGGAATGGGACTTGACCCAAGACGAGCCCTTGGTGATCAATACCTGATACTAAGTACACAAGGCGGTGTACGAAATCCTGATGGCAGTCCCGTAGCTCTTGGATATCACACTGGACACTGGGAAGTTGGACTTTTGGTCCAAGCTGCAGCAGAACAGGTAACAACGCAATCCGGTGTCCCATTTGCCGCATTCGTGAGTGATCCGTGTGATGGCCGGAGTCAGGGAACAAAAGGAATGTTCGACTCCCTGCCGTACCGAAACGATGCGGCGATCGTAATGCGGCGTCTTATTCGATCCCTGCCTCGACGTAAGGGTGTTATCGGTATTGCGACGTGCGATAAAGGTCTACCCGCGATGATGATGGCTCTGGCGGGCTGCGGAGAGCTCGCCAATGTCTTGGTCCCCGGAGGAGTCACACTTCCGCCGACCGTTGGTGAAGATGCAGGTAAGGTTCAAACGATCGGCGCGAGATATAGCCGGGGCGAGATGAGCCTCGAGGAAGCTTCACTGGAGGGATGTCGTGCATGCGGTACACCCGGAGGTGGTTGTCAATTTCTCGGCACCGCAGCAACAAGCCAGGTCGTTGCGGAGGCGTTGGGAATGACTGTACCCCACGCTGCTCTTGCTCCGAGTGGACAACCTATCTGGACAAAATTAGCTCGCGACTCGGCAGCGGCCTCGATCCAAATGGAAGAGCGAGGCGATACCTTACGAGACTACCTTACGGAAGATTCCCTTTACAACGCGATGTTAATCCATGCAGCCGTTGGCGGTAGCACCAACCTACTACTGCACATCCCAGCCGTAGCGGCCGCAGCTCAATTGAAACGACCAACCGCAGCTACCTTCCGAGAGATCAACCGCTTGGTGCCACGTTTTGTTGACTGCCTGCCAAACGGACCGATAGGACATCCAACGGTACAACTTTTTCTCGCAGGTGGTGTTCCTGAAGTTGCCTGGCACTTACGGGAACTCGGCTTACTTAGAAGCGAAGCAAAAACCGTTGCAGGGCTAAGTTGGAATGAGATACTGGACATCTGGCACGAATCCGATCGTCGGGAAGTATGTCGGGAGCACCTGCAACGAGTTGATGGTGTGAATCCGGACGATGTGATTCTAAAACCGGATGAAGCAGCACGACGAGGATTGACGAGCACGGTTTGCTTTCCACAGGGCAATCTCTGTCCCGAGGGATCAGTGATTAAATCTACAGCCATTGATCCGGAAGTCATTGACGATGACGGTATCTATCGAAAACGAGGTCCCGCCCGAGTTTTTACATCCGAAACTTCTGCCATTGCGGCGATCAAAGGGCAAACAGAAACGCCCATTCAGGCAGGCGATGTCATTGTCTTAATCGGCAGAGGTCCTCTTGGCTGCGGCATGGAAGAGACCTACCAAATCACTTCGGCTCTCAAGTATCTGTCCTTTGGAAAAGAGGTTGCATTGATTACCGATGCGAGGTTCTCGGGAGTTAGCACCGGTGCCTGCATTGGTCACGTAGGCCCGGAAGCTTTAGCGGGTGGCCCCATTGCGAAGGTTCGAGATGGTGATGTGATCGAAATCGAAATTGATCGACACCAGCTTGTGGGTTCAGTGAATTTGATCTCAGATCAGCTTGGAAACGAGAACGCTGAAGAAATCCTGAACCAACGGGAGGCACACCCACATCTTGGAGTGGATCCGAGCATGCCAGATGACACGCGTTTATGGGCCGCTTTGCAGCAGGCAGGGGGGGGTACATGGGGAGGCTGTGTCTATGATGTCGATGCGATTGTCGAGCAACTTCAGAAAACTGAGCAGAATCACCAGAAAGATCTCTGATGGATCTGGGTTTCAATCACCCGAGGCCCTTGTAATACCGTAAAACCCGCGAGTATCGGCGTGAGCAGGCCTTCTAACCCGAAAATCACCCTAATCTGATATCCCCAATGCGAGTCAGCTGTGAGGGCATACCCTTGCGAGCAACGGTTTGACAGGGATAATCGCTCTCAAATCGTAACCATTCTCTATCAAATCAACCCTCTATCGCACGAGTTTTGTCATGCCATTGGTTCCTCTCCGCGTTGTCCTCGATCATGCTGCCGAAAATGATTACGGAGTTGCCGCGTTCAACGTTAACAATATGGAACAAATTCAGTCGATCATGGAAGCGGCTGAAGCAACAGACTCTCCCGTGATCATTCAAGCGTCCCGTGGTGCACGTGCATACTCGCAGGACGCTTACCTCAGACACCTCATGCTTGCAGCGACGGAATTGTATCCCCACATTCCGATCGTGATGCACCAAGATCACGGCAATAGTCCCGATACCTGCCAATCTGCAATCGATAACGGCTTCACCAGCGTCATGATGGATGGCTCGCTCATGGAAGATGGGCAAACTCCGGCAGACTATGATTACAACGTGAAGGTGACTGCCGAAGTCGTCAAAATGGCACATGCACAGGGCGTAAGCGTTGAAGGTGAACTTGGTTGTCTGGGATCATTGGAATCCGGCGAAGGCGAGCAGGAAGACGGGCACGGTGCGGTTGGAGAACTTTCTCGAGACCAACTGCTGACCGATCCGGACGAAGCTGCTCGTTTTGTGGAAGAGACTGGTTGTGATGCACTCGCAGTTGCGATTGGAACCAGCCACGGTGCTTACAAATTCACCAGCAAGCCAACCGGTGAAGTCCTCGCGATGTCGCGTATTGAGGAGATTCACGCAAAATTACCCAACACCCACCTGGTGATGCACGGCAGCAGCAGCGTACCTCAGGATCTGCAAGACATCATTAACCAGTACGGTGGTCAAATGAAGCAGACCTACGGTGTACCTGTTGAAGAAATTCAACGTGGTATCAAGAGTGGCGTTCGGAAAATCAATGTTGATACTGATTGTCGAATGGCAATCACTGGTGCTATCCGAAAGGTTTTAACCGAGGACCCATCCGCTTTTGATCCACGCGCGTATCTCAAACCTGCTCGTGCCGCGATGAAGGAAGTTTGTGTTGCAAGAATGACCGCATTCGGACAAGCTGGCAATGGAGCGAAACTCCGACAACAAATTGGTTAACATCGCGATAAAACAGTACCTCACCGACCCGAGGTGCGGAATGACAATCGATGCCCCTCTGCGTTTTCCAACATGCAGAGGGGCATTTTTATTCGATCAGGCGAAATAAATGAGGTCCTCCGTGATCCCCGACGATAAACAGCTTGACCTGATCGACTATCTCTATCAACACGCTGTTGATAAGAAAGAAACGACGGCGCTGATAGCGCTCACCGAGGATGATCATCAGATCAAGCTTTCGTGGAATGAACTCGCAGATGCTGTCAGCACTGCGTCAATTTTGATCGAGTCCATGTTCCGAATGGAAACTGACAAGCCGAGACATGTTGGATACCTCAGTGACAACTCCTATGGAAACATAATCCTCACACTCGCATGCATGAATCTCGGACTTGTTGAATTTCCTTTTGATCCTCGCCTCGACGAAACGGTAATTGAAACACACTGGAGCCAGATAAAAGGGCTGTGGGTTCAGCTACCAGATTTTGAGAAACAGTTAATTACAACCAGCTCGGCCGAGAAGGGTCCCTCAAACGAAACCACAAGAAGCGCCATCCCTCTTGAGCATGCTGCACTCGTTCTCTGGACAAGCGGAACCACTGGTGAACCAAAGGGAGTGACTTTATCTCGAAAAAATCTTTTGCTCAATGCTCTGGCAAAGCTGAAGGCGGTACCACAGAACTCCAATGATCGACGACTCTGTGTGTTGCCGCTTTGTCATGGATATGCAAGAACTTGTGATCTCGGA
The DNA here is from genome assembly GCA_964225475.1 of Candidatus Nitrosopumilus sp. GTDB lineage: Bacteria > Planctomycetota > Planctomycetia > Pirellulales > Pirellulaceae > Rubripirellula. The sequence continues at coordinate 44,529 of CAXQOB010000072.1, forward strand.
ACGTGGTTGATCAGCGGGTGCATGTTGGCTGTTGCCTCAGGTCACAAGGGCATCATTAAAATGGCGCCTATTGTTAAACCCACACTGATGAACGTCGTACCGCGTTTGGCAAAAAGGTTACTTGAGAATAAGAAGATAGACGGTATAGACCAATTGAGACTTCTAGGATGTGGGGGAGCAGGGTTATCGCATGAGGACTTTAATCAGTGGCAACAAGAACGTGGAGTTACGGTGATCCAAGGATATGGATTGACTGAAACATCACCGGTTATATGCAGTGCATCCCCTGAGAATGCTACCGTCGGTGTCGTTGGTCAGTTCGTAGAAGGCTGGGAGTATAAAATTATTGATCAGCAGCTTTACGTTCGCGGGGAGCATTTGATGATGGGTTATTGGAACGATCCCGTAGCAACGGGAAAAAGAATTGATCCGCAGGGCTGGCTGGCAACTGGTGATCATGTCGAAATTGACACTGCATCAAATCAGCTGAGGATTCTTGGACGCGCCGACGATGTAGTTGTGCTAGATAACGGATACAAGATTCATCCGCAGACCATTGAACGAAAAATCAATGCAATCGGTGGAGTAAAACACTCCATGCTAATCTTGAGGTCTCAATTGGAAATATGGCTGGATCTGACTTTTGATCACCTAAGGGAATCTCAAAAAACTAACGTTCTGCAAGATGCGATCAACCAAATCATGCGAAATACTTACCCCTCAGAAAAATACGCAATCAAGTATTTTTCCTCTTCGCTGCAAAAGAATGAGCTGACGATCAAGGGAACGATACGCCGAAAACAAATTGTTCAAAATCGATTGCCCCATTAGGCAGGATCGTAGGCGCCGCTGCCGAGACCCCGACCTCGCGGTATGAACTTGCACATCATGATCCCAAGGCCATAAAGAAAAACTAGAGGAACAGCCATTGCAAACATGCTCGTCACGTCAGCAGGGGTTAGGATCATCGAAACGAGAAAAATCACGAGCACCGCTAATCGCCAACTCGAGACATAAGCCTCTGTTTCGAATAAACCAATTCGTTGAAGGAAAAGCATCACCAGAGGCAATTGAAAGGCGATACCAAATCCTAGAGGAAGCAAGAGAACAAAGTTGACGTAATAAGTTAGACGAGGTTCGATCGCGACATCTAAACTACCGTTGAACGCGAGTAAGAACGTGAGCACGTAATTAAGAACGACGAAAAACGCCAGAATAACTCCTGCCGCAAAAAGGATCACACTAAGGGGTAGATAGATGTAAACGTAACGTCGTTCATGCGAGTGTAGTCCAGATGCCACAAAGCTCCAGAGATGATAAAAGATCATCGGAGATGCAAGCACGGCGCCGACAATCAATCCGGCCTTTACCCAGATCATGAACGGCTCTTCCATCTTGAGTGAACTTAAACCCGTCTTATTTTGACGCAATTGAACTTTGGGCTTCAGCGAACTTGGATCCGGCAAGGACTGCAACAGTTTCGCCATTTCAATCGGCTCAATGGCACCACTACCAACTTCAAGAACAGAATCAACTGCTGAGTCGCTATCCGAAGCAGTATCAACCGACTCGGCACCTTCTTCCGATGGTTTTGCTTCCGACGACGTAGGCTCATCATCCGGTTTCTCATCTTCTGAATTATTTTTTTCGCTTGCGGCAGATGAAGTCTTTGGTTGACGACCTGGCACCAAAGAGTCCATCGTCAAAGTTTGGTACTGATCCGGAATGTCATAGACAATTTCCCAGATCAGGGAATTCGTTGCCAAGAACTTTTTTAAATCGGCATTTGAGGGGTCGGTGGGTTCATACCCCAGTCGATACAAATCACGATCCGCCATGTAGTCTCGGATTGCAGTCTGAAGTGGGGTCTGCACAAACAACACCACCCGATCAGCAAAGAACAGGCCAATCACCAAGCCAGCGGCAAGCCATAACACCGCCCGAACCAAACTATGCCGAAGCTCATCCAGATGCTCCCGAAAGGTCATCGTCGAGTTTTCAAACAAATCATCTTTTGGCTGGGCCAGTCGGTCCACAGGTCACCCTCAAAAACATCTTGAATGGATTTGAATTCACACAATGTGATTCCTTGCTCATTGCTCCGACAATTTTACCCTCTGCCGGGGCAATTCGAAGAGCCCACGACCTTGGAATCGATCGGAAAACAAGAACATTCGCACTTGAGATCAACCATGTTTTACAACAAAAAACCAATGAATCTGGATTTGTGTTCGCTGGGTATTGGATTATTTGTTCATCAGGATTGAAATTACCAATACGGTCAACTGTAACATTCTCAGGATCAATCGCTTCTACAGTGTACACGGACTCGACAAGTTCGCAGCGGATTGAATATTTGATATTGTAAAATGGGTTCCTGAGGACCGTTTTGCTCGACTGCTCTCCTATGAAGACCGACCCCATGCAAGCCTATCCACTACGCTTCACGCCCATTCTCAAACAAACGATCTGGGGTGGGCGACGTCTCGCAACACAACTAAACAAATCGCTTGGGCAGGGAAATGATTATGCGGAGAGTTGGGAGATCGTCGATCACGGGGATCATCAAAGCATGATCGAAAATGGCACATTTGCCGGTAAATCTCTCCGACAATTGCTGCTTGAAGAAAAACAGGCCGTCTTCGGGCGCGGAGGAGACCAAAATGCATTTCCACTGCTGCTGAAATACCTTGACTGCAATCGTGTCCTCTCGGTGCAGGTACATCCAGACGATGAATATGGACAGAGGATGACACCTCCTGATCTGGGTAAAACCGAGGCGTGGTACATCGTCGAAAGCGATCCAGATAGCTTGATCTATGCAGGTTTGAAGGAAGGAGTTGATCGTGCTGAGCTGCAGCAAGCAATAGCATCAGGAGAAACGGAGCGCGTGTTACACACTTTTCATCCGGATCAAGGAGACATTGTCTTTATACCTGCAGGAACGGTTCACGCTCTCGGCGCGGGATTGGTCGTTGCGGAAATACAACAATCAAGCAACACAACCTTCCGGCTTTACGATTGGAATCGTACTGACCAACAAGGCAACGCACGCGAATTGCATATTCAAGAAAGCCTCGAAGTTACTGACTACACATTCGGCCCGGTCGAACCTCGGAAGCCACTACCGAACCACGCCAGATGGCAGGAAATGGTTCGATGCGAAAAATTTGTGTTGAATCTGCTCAACACTGGATCTGCTTTTGTAGCGGGAGATGGTCAATTTCATATTCTGACAGTTCCCAAAGGCTCTGCCACGTTAATCTGTGACGACACCAATTACAGACTATTGACGGGACAATCCGTTCTTCTGCCCGCGTCGATGAACCGTGCGGAGGTGATCACCGACCCTGAAACCATCGTCCTGGGTATGTACCAAGGAAGCTGAGGCAAGCGTCCCGTAACAGACAAGAATTGGCGTAAATTGCATCAAAAGAGCATGATTTAGATGCCGTTCATTGGGCGATGAGATCCATCGCCAGCCTACCTCCTCTTGGCGTGGTTCGGATGCAGATGCCAATCTCTCTTGGCAGGACACCTGTGTAACCGATAGTCTTCGGCTAAGACAGCCTTTTTCGGGAAACGGCCCACTATGCATTATCGAAGAACAAAATCGCTGGCATCACTCTTGACCCTATCCATCGTTGCCCTCTCGGGATGTCGTGGTACGCAATTGCTACCTCCCGCCGGACCGCTAAACCAGCAGCAAGCAAATGCAGTGATCCATGACCCGTTTCCTCAAAATGATATTGCACCTTACGACGCGGGTTCTCGACCCCCCAGCTATCAACAACCTCTCCCTGAACCAGTGCGGAATCGCATTGCGCCAGATCAGATGCCTTGGTTAAGACGCTGAAAGCGCAAAAGCGAAGGATAATCTAGGGTAGCTTGAAGCAGCCCAGCAGTTAGACTCCGCAGCTTGCCTCCCTGCAGGACATCATTCAATTGCTATGTTGGGGACATGGATGGATCACTGGATCCAGAGACGCTAACTCAGGCGGTTTTCGCAGTCATCCGGCGAAACAGATGGAAGTGGAGGGAAACCATTGGCAAAAGCATCCGTGTTGGAAAGGCAGACCCTAGAATACCCAGCGGGGTTTTTGGTACCCTGACCACTCCTTTCCGGTACCACTGAGACGACCATGCCCCGTAAGACTGCTTCGAAACAATCTCGAATTCGCGCACGCCGCAGTGCAGATAACGGACCACCAATTCGTTTACAACGTTTACTTGCCTCTGCAGGTTTCGGCAGCCGTCGTCAATGTGAAGACTTGATTGAAATGGGCCGCGTGGAGGTGGATGGAACCTTGGTGACCCAACTGGGCTCCACGGTTGATCCAAAAACACAAAAAGTAAAAGTTGACGGGAACCTTCTCCGGGCGCAAAAGCGGGTTTACTACGCAGTGAATAAACCTGTTGGCTTTGTCACAACGAACCGAGACCCCCAAGGTCGCCCACGTGTAATTGACCTTGTACCGCCTAGTGAACGGGTTTTTCCCGTAGGCCGACTTGATCGATCGAGTGAGGGCCTACTATTACTAACGAACGACGGCGAGTTATCGCAAAAACTAACGCATCCCAAGTTCGGTGTTCGTAAAGTCTATCGTGTTACGGTTGCGGGTAAGGTGGACGCAGAGTCGATGAAAAAGATGCGTCAAGGCATCTACATTGCGGAGGGTTTTGTAAAAGTTGAAGGCGCAAAGCTGGTAAAAACGCGTAGCCGCGCCACCGAAATGGAGATCATCCTCCGTGAGGGTAAGAATCGAGAGATACGTCGTATTCTGGCCCGCTTAGGACATAAGGTTCAAACACTACGCCGAATTGCTGTTGGCCCCTTAAAACTTGGAGATCTTCCTCATGGCGCTTATCGCATTTTGACGGCAAAGGAAGTCGACAAACTATGGCACGCAATAGAACTTGCTGAGGAAGAATCAACCGATAATTCAAACAAGCGACCTCGAGGAGCCAAGAAGCGAGCCGGTAAGAAATCACAAGTAAAGGGACGCGGGATTAAGCAGCGCAGTTCGAATACGCCCAAAAAGCGACCCTCAGTGCGGCCAACCAACGCCCGAGGGACGCGATCGACATTTCTACCCGGTGTTACCGAATCAAACACCAAAGGAACTGTCATTGGCGGTGATGAAGATTCGAACACCTCAGGTAAGACATCGCGGCGTTCCAGCAAGAAACGCTCTTCTGCAAAGAGAGCATCCAAGAAGCGTTCAACTTCGAATGCTCGGACGTCCAAAAAAAGAAGCAGTCGAGCAAGTCAAAAAAACAATTCCTCATCGAAACGCGGCCCCAAGAAACGACGTAATTCGTGATGTCTAAATTACATGCAGACCACTATGCAGATTCGATGGAGCAGATCGAATCACCACTGGTTCGAAATGAAAAAATAGCTGAAGACACCTACCTCCTGAGGGTAGCTGCACCAGAGATCGCAGAAAAAGCGGTTCCGGGACAATTCGTCATGATTCGATTAAGCGGCACTGACGCTCCCTTGATCGGTCGAGCTTTAGCAATCTATGACATCATTGATGATGAAAACGGAAAACCCCAATGGATTGACTTGGTGTACCTGAGGAAGGGGACCATGACGACCGCTCTGGCATCCGCACCCCTCACCACGAATGTGACATTGTGGGGTCCGCTCGGAAATGGTTTCGCCAATCGACCCTGCGATCAATTGATCATGGCTGTTGGCGGAATTGGACAAACACCAATGTTACTTTTGGGGCGCGAGGCGATTGGCATCCAAAGGTTTGGTTCGCCAAATCGCTCCAACGGATGGAGTTCGAAAGCGACACTGATTTATGGTGCGAGAAGAAAAAGCTTACTAGCCGGTGTTAGTGATTTTAGAAATGCAGGCTTTGAGGTGGAACTGTGCACCGATGATGGATCTGAAGGCAAACAACAGCTCGTTCCAGATGCCCTGAAAGAACATCTAAAGGGAATCTCCAACCCTGAAAGTGTGCGCGTCGTGACATGCGGACCCGAAATCATGATGGAGAAAGTAGCAGAGATCTGCACCGAGGCCGGCGTTGATTGCCAAGTTTCAATGGAAACACCAATGGCATGTGGAATTGGTATCTGTTTCTCATGCGTAGCACAGATAAAACAAGATGGCCCAGAGGACTGGGATTATAAGAGAACGTGCGTTGAAGGGCCCATTTTCGATGCGGAGAAAATCTGCTGGGAACCTTAGCAAGCGCAGCTGCATTTCAACAAAAAGCTAGAATTCAGTGGCGATGGAATTGTAAACTTCTGTTTACGAATAAACTGCTGCCTCAGATGTTCGGTGTATGCAAAGCAGCTTTGAATTCCAAGCCAATCTTTAATGAGACCTATCGAAAATAAGTTCCACTTGTCGTAGGAGCTGAACCACCTGTAGTGGGATAAGACAATCCTGAAGAAGTGCTTCCGGGAGAGTATCCAGGTTCTCCCTGCTTGGAATTCAACTCCTCTTCGGAAGGCAAGACTCGATCACTGATAGTCGTGGAATAAACGCTGGAAGCATCAGCGGTCGAGTACTCTGGCGATGATAAAGAACCGCCAATCTCCGCTTGATCAGTAACGGTACCAGTCTTCTCTTCAGAGGGTTTCAGATTTGCAAGAGATGGCGAATCAGTTGGTAAAGCAAATCCATTGGCAATGATCCCTGAATCCAACGGTGCACTGGTGTTGGAGTTTGCCGGTGGAGCAAAGCCGTGATTCAAAGAGGATGTGGATCGATTACTAGTTTGCCCCGTCCCGGGTAAACTCGCAGTGGCTCCAAAGGTTGCATCTGATACCGATGCGGTTTTTGGAGTAAAAGCAGGCTCGCCAAATGTTGAGTTGCTCAAGTCATTAACGGCTTCCGAGCGAGTGGATGCGACACTGCCAATCGGATTCACCTTGGGTGTGCTGTAGCCGTTCGCCTGAGCTGCGGCCATATTGGCTCCAGGGTTCGCATAATCGGGTAATTGCTCCGAGGCCGCAAATTGCTGGGTCGTGATCTGACCTTCATCGAAATCCAAGTCAGGTATGTCAACATCTGCCTCGGATGTGCCACCGGCAACCGAAGCAATGCTCTTCGGAGTTGAATTGGCACTGGGCGGTGCAGGGTAAGTGACTTGAGGCCCGGCCGATGCAAGTGCCTCAGGGCTTGGCTCATTACCCCAGCTAAAAAAGCTATACTTCGACATACTACTGCAGCCCGTTGTTAAACAACTGGCCGCAACGAGTGATAGAACGAGCGTGAAATCCGTATTAACGGCTTGTCTCTTCATCTTGCCAACCTTCCGTGGAACTCCGCATTCGCTTTTCTGGATGCCTTCGGCAGCGTTCATGGAGAACAATTTGACTCAAAACCTCGTCAAACCAGTACATCCCAGATATCTAAGGGCACACTAGAAAGGGGAGGCAAACCGAGTCAATGTCAGCTTAGAAAAAAGCACTAATCGAGAATAAAAATGCGTTACATGTCTCAATTTGCTACGCCAGAATCCCGAGAGGCACCCGCGAGAACCATCCTCTCGCCTCATGAAAGCCGAGATGATCTCAAACCGCTGCAACCTCTAAACTGGATCCCTGAGTGATCCCCGGAGCCGGTAAATCACTTGAGCCTTGCAGATAGGTATCAATCGCTCTGGCTGCACCTCGACCTTCATTGATCGCCCAGACCACCAAACTTTGGCCTCTGCGACAATCACCAGCGGCAAAAACACCCTCGAGGCTCGTAGCAAAACGACCATGCTCAGCTTTGAAATTGCTCCTTTCATCGGTCTCGATTCCAATGGCATCCGCTAAGTAGTGCTCTGGCCCCAGAAAACCCATCGACAAAAGGATTAACTGTGCAGGCCACTCTTTCTCCGAACCTGCAACTTCGCTCATCCCCCAACCGCCGTCATCTTTTCGGGTCCACTCAACAGTGACGGTCTTGATTCCTCGGACGTTACCTGAGTCATCCACGAGAAAACCTTTGCTGAGAATCTGGAATTCCCTTGGGTCTTTCCCATACTTCGCCGAACTTTCCTCGTGCCCGTAATCGACGCGGAAGATTCTCGGCCATTCGGGCCATGGGTTATCCGAAGCACGTTCTTCGGGAGGTTTAGGAAGGAGCTCAAAATTTACGAGGCTGCGGCAACCGTGACGCAAGCTGGTTGCAATGCAATCAGTTCCCGTGTCACCACCGCCAATGACAATCACATCTTTTCCCTCAGCACTAATGAACTGATCACCGATGGATTCACCATGCACCATTTGCTTCGTGTTTGCTGTCAGAAAATCCATAGCGAAGTGAATTCCATTCGCATCGCGGTTTTCGATCGGAAGATCTCTCGGTTTGGTGGCTCCACATGCTAACAAGATCGCGTCACTCTCTTGCTTTAGTTGCTTCGGATCGACATCCTGACCAACATTGGCATTGGTAACAAATTCAATGCCCTCCTTGGTCATTTTATCGACACGGCGTTGAACAGCCTCTTTCGAAAGTTTCATGTTAGGAATGCCGTATTGCAGAAGTCCACCGATGCGGTCGGCTCGCTCATAGACGGTTACATCATGCCCTGCTTGATTCAATTGATCAGCTGCTGCCAAACCGGAAGGTCCACTTCCAACAATTGTCACTTTCTTTCCTGTGCGACTTGATGGGGCCTTCGGTTGAATCCAACCCTCCGCCCACGCTCGATCAACAATTGCGTTCTCGATATTCTTGATCGTCACCGGTGGATTTGTGATTCCGAGTACACAAGATCCTTCACAAGGAGCTGGACATGTTCGCCCCGTGAACTCAGGGAAATTATTTGTCTTGTGCAAACGCTCAATCGCTTCCTTCCACCGATTGTTGTAGACAAGGTCATTCCACTCGGGGATAAGGTTATCGATCGGGCATCCACTCACGGACTGACAAAACGGAACACCACAATCCATACACCTCGCACCTTGTTGACGAAGGTGTTGTTCTTTTGGTTCCGTGTAGATTTCGTCGTAATCGTTGATACGAACGACAGGCAACCGCCACTCCACTTTTTTTCTTTCAAACTCTTTAAATCCGGTTGGCTTTCCCATGGCTATGTTTTGTTTGTTTGAGGTTTTGATAATTTTTTGATAAAGCCACGCATCATCGATACGTAAAGAAACACACCTAACGACTGCAGGATGATTACTTCTCAGCTGCCTGCGCCGTTGAAGCCAACTCCTTTAGGACCCGTTTGTAATCAATCGGCATGACCTTGATGCACTGCGTCTTGAAGGTTTCCCAATCGCTCAATGCTGCTGCAGCCACCTCACTTCCAGTGAACTGCTGATGCTGTTCAATCAGGTGACGAACTTCGCTCTCTTCCTCGTCTGAAACAATGGACTCCAGCTCCACCAATGCAAGGTTGCAATTAAGATTGAAGTCACCTCGCTGATCCCAAACATAGGCGATTCCACCTGACATACCGGCAGCGAAGTTACGCCCCGTTGGCCCAAGCACCACAACACGTCCACCGGTCATGTACTCGCAACCATGATCACCGACACCTTCAACCACTGTCTTGGCGCCACTATTTCGAACACAGAATCGTTCTGCAGCTCTTCCGCGGAAATACGCCTCACCTCCAGTAGCACCATATAAGCAAACATTGCCGATCAGAATGTTCTGCTCCGCAACGAACGAACTCTGCTTTGGCGGGTAGATCACTACCGTTCCTCCGCTGAGTCCCTTGCCAACATAGTCATTTGCATCACCTTCCAAACGAATGGTGATCCCGTGTGACAAAAATGCTCCGAGGCTTTGACCGGCTGATCCATGCAGGTTGATTTGAATTGTATCCTTGGGAAGCCCTGCCTGACCGTAGCGTTTGGCAACCTCATTGCTGAGGATGGTTCCAACCGTCCGATTGATATTAATCACAGGTGAATCAATCACTACCTGACTACCAGACTCCAATGCAGGCTGCGCTTGCTGAAGAATCGTGGTCATATCAAGTGACTTCTCGAGACCATGATCTTGTGCCTGCGAGCAAATCACGCCAACATCCTCATGTGGTTTATTCGCCGGCATCAAAACCGATGTGAGATCCAGTCCGTCTGACTTCCAGTGCTGAATCGCCTTATCGGTCTTCAGTACATCACATCGCCCAACCATGTCATCGATGCTTCGGAAGCCTAATTGCGCCATAATCTTTCGAGCTTCCTCTGCAACCATGAACAAGTAGTTCACAACATGCTCGGGCTTGCCACTAAATTTCTTCCTCAAATCAGGATCTTGGGTCGCGATTCCAACCGGGCAAGTATTGAGATGGCACTTTCGCATCATGATACAACCCATCGTAATCAATGGTGCGGTTGAAAAGCCAAACTCTTCAGCACCAAGCAGTGCAGCAATGACCACGTCCCGACCTGTCTTCAACCCACCATCTGTTTGCAGCACGACACGGCTACGCAGATCATTGAGCACGAGCACTTGATGAGTTTCAGCAATTCCTAACTCCCAAGGCAGACCCGCGTGCTTGATACTCGTTAAGGGCGAAGCACCGGTCCCACCGGTATCGCCGGAAATCAAAATGTGATCAGCGTGTGCCTTGGCAACACCCGATGCAATCACTCCCACGCCGACTTCACTAACAAGCTTTACGCTGATGCGTGCCTGTCGATTGGCATTTTTCAAATCATGGATCAGTTGAGCCAGATCCTCAATCGAGTAAATATCGTGATGGGGTGGTGGACTAATGAGACCGACACCTGGCGTGCTATACCGAATACGGGCAATATTGTTGTCGACTTTCTTACCCGGGAGCTCACCACCTTCTCCTGGTTTTGCACCCTGAGAAACCTTGATCTGAATCTCATCAGCGTTAGTTAGATACTCGATGGTCACGCCAAAACGGCCCGAAGCAACTTGTTTGATGGCAGAGCGTTTCGAATCACCATTTGCAAGTGTCTCAAAGCGAATTGGATCCTCACCACCTTCACCGGTGTTACTCTTTCCTCCGAGACGATTCATCGCGATAGCCAGTGCCTCGTGCGACTCAGCGCTGATACTCCCGAAACTCATTGCCCCAGTGCAGAACCGTTTAACAATTTCTCTCGCAGGCTCGACGTCCTCAATTGAAATTGGCTGAGCTTTTGCTTCATCGAACTCGAGAAGTCCACGGAGAGTGCAACGATTTCGACTGTCCGCATTGATCGTATCGGAAAACTGCCAGTAAGCAGCCTCGTCATTGCCTCTCGCTGCCAACTGCAAACTCGAAATGGATTGTGGGGACCAAGCGTGCTTCTCTCCTTCAGCTCGCCAATGATACTCACCGAGGTTTGGAAGTTGTGGCAATCGTCTGTCTTCATTCTCTGGATACCCAAGCTGATGTCGCCGCAACGCTTCTTCAGCAACGATATCGAAAGAGACTCCCTGAATACGGCTGGCCGTTCCGACGAAGCATTTATCCACAATCTCATCCCGAAGTCCCAGGGCTTCGAAAATCTGAGCGCCTTTGTAACTCTGGAGCGTGCTGATTCCCATCTTGGCCATCACTTTCAGCATGCCTTTGGCGACACCCTTTCGGTATGCAGCGACAATTTTGTCGTCATCCATCCCATCATTCATCAGGCCATCGCGACTCGCTTGCCACAATGACTCAAAGGCCAGATACGGATTGATTCCATCTGCGCCATAACCAATCAACAAACAATGATGATGTACCTCTCGAGCTTCACCGGTTTCAACCAAAAGCCCTATTCGAGTTCGTTTTGCCTGTTTGACGAGATGATGATGCACCGCTCCAACTGCAAGAAGTGCACTGACTGGAATCCGATCGTGACTGATTGCCCGGTCTGAGAGAACCACCAACTGAATTCCCTCGTCCGCTGCTAGCTCCGCTTCAGATGATATTCGATCAAGGGCTGCCTTCAGTCCATCCTTACCCTCACGGCGATCATAGGTGATATCGATCACGCGGCTTGTCCAACCCTGATGATCAATTTTCTTCAACGAAGCAATCTCTTCGTTGGTAAGAATCGGATGCTCGATTAATAGGCGATGACAGTGCTCGGGAGCAGCATCAAGCAAGTTGGCCTCAGGACCAATGTAGCATTCAAGCGACATGATCACTTCTTCACGAATCGAATCGATCGCAGGATTCGTGACCTGAGCGAATAGCTGCTTGAAGTAATCGTAAATCATCCGAGGTTTATCGCTCAAACAGGCAATGGCACTATCGTTACCCATTGATCCAACCGGATCACGCAACTGTTCGACCAATGGCCTGAGCATGAAATTCATTGTCTCACTCGTGAAACCAAAAGCCTGCATTCGGGCAAGTAAGGTCTCACTATTGAACCCATGTGAATCCTCCGCAGGATCCAAATCGGCCAGGCGAATTCTTTGCTGACGCAACCAATCCCCGTAAGGCATTTTGCGGGCGAAATCACTCTTGAGTTCCTCGTCCGGTATGAGACGCCCCTCTTCAAAATCAACGAGGAACATTTTCCCAGGTTGCAATCGCCCTTTCTCTTTCACAATCGCTGGATCGACAGGCAAAACCCCAACTTCACTCGCCATGATGACACGGTCATCATGAGTGATGTAGTAGCGACTGGGACGTAATCCGTTGCGATCAAGCGTCGCTCCGATGTAGTGGCCATCAGTGAAAGCAACCGACGCTGGGCCATCCCAAGGCTCCATTAAACACGAAAAATACTCGTAAAAAGCCCGCTTGTCTTCCGACATCGTGTCGTGCTTCTGCCAAGCTTCTGGCACCATCATCATGATTGCTTCTTGAAGCGTTCGGCCGTTCATCAACAGAAACTCCAGCACGTTATCAAACGTCCCGGAATCACTGCAGTCTGGCTCTACAACAGGAAACAGCTTCAAAAGCTCATCACCAAATAGTTCACTCTCAGCAGAGCCCTCCCTTGCTCTCATCCAATTCTTGTTGCCACGCAGCGTGTTAATCTCACCGTTGTGACTCATAAATCTGAGTGGCTGTGCACGATCCCAACTCGGAAACGTGTTGGTTGAGAATCGACTGTGTACCATCGCAAGATGGGTCTCAAAATCTTCATCACGAAGATCGGCGTAGTAAGGTAAAAGCTGAGCTGGTGTCAGCATTCCCTTATAGATAATTACCTTTGTGCTCAACGAACAGATGTAGAAAATTAATGCTTGCTGGAGGGTGGAGCTACCACGCAGTTGATGGCTAGCCTGCTTGTGGATCATGTAGAGCTTACGATCGAATGCATCTCCTTCCAGGCCGTCAGCTGCACCAACAAAGAGTTGCTCAATAACGGGTTCACTTTGTCGAGCAGTCGGTCCAACATCTGCAAGGTCCGTCATCTGCGGAACTTTCCTCCAGCCGATCAACCGCTGACCCGCATCCGCAATGAGTTCTTCAACCGTCGCCTTGCAATGATTCCGCTCTGCTTCATCCTGCGGAAGAAAGACCAAACCAGCGGCAAAACGGCCCGGCTCAGGAAGCTCAACACCCAAATCCTCTTGCGCTACCTTTCGCAAAAACTTGTGCGGTAAACCACACATCATCCCTGAGCCATCACCGGTGTTTGGTTCGCAACCGCACGCACCGCGATGATCCATATTGATCAAGATTGTGTCCGCATCAAGTACGTTCTGATGCGAGGGTTCGCCCTTGATATGTGCGATAAATCCTACGCCACAGGCATCCTTTTCCAATTCTGGATCATAGAGTCCCTGCGCAGCAGGGAGGTGGAAGAGGTCTTGTTTGATTACTTCTTTCCTCTGTTCGATCAATTATTACCTGTTTGTTGTCTTGAAACCCCAAGTGGACTGGGCGTTGAACAGTTGGGTCAGAGGGAGCCCTTGAGAAAGCGGACGCTCGCTGAACCGTCTGCGTGCCGCATCATGCGACGACCGAGGTTCCCAGTGGGGAATCGATCGATTCGCTTTCACCAACGAGTTTACCGCC
>CAXQOB010000073.1:0-84740 GCA_964225475.1 Candidatus Nitrosopumilus sp.
TTGTGATGTTCGTGCACCGCGAGGAGTATTATCACCGAGGTGACGAGCGGGCGCAATTTGCGGGGCAGGCGGAAATCATCATTTCGAAACAACGAAACGGCCCTATCGGCGATGTCGAATTGACATGGGAAGCTGATTTCACTCGCTTCAGCGATCGCGCTCCAGAACGCCATAATGAGTTCGACGACTACGCTGAATTCACTAGTCCCGGCGGCTTCTAAATATCGGTGGCCACAAAGCCCCGCCGACTCCCTTCTCGATCCGTACCGCTGCCACAACGGCTGCGTCGACCGGCTTTTACTCCTAACCGAACCGGAAGCTCTGCCTCCATCGCGGAACCTAGCCCCTTAAAGTTTGTCCGCCGCTGGCAGAATCCCTTCCAACGCCGATCGAAGGAGACGCTTAGAGCCTTGGTGGAATCGTTCCCGACCGGGGATGAAAAACATCACGCCCACCCATCCCCACACCACCCAGAACCCCCAGCCTACCGAGTGCGATAATTGGCTCGAGTCAGCGTTGGGAATATGCCGATTAAAACGAAGATTCCGCCATCTGCCCGCTGCCTGTCAGCGTGAGGGCAAAGCTATTAAGAAGTCGTTGACTGAGTCTCCACCGATCCAATCGCAGACAATCATGAGTGCTCTAGCCCCCTTTCCTGCATTTCCGGCCATCGATCGACTAGTCCTCGTGGGTGAAATCGAGCAAAACTTGATCCGCCTGTGTCGTAGCATCGATTCGTTCGAGCCAATATCAGCAGTCGTTGGTCAAGCTGGTGTCGGCAAAACTTTGCTGGGTAAGTTACTTAACCAGCAATACCATGACACACATCGTGTCATTACCATTAATGACGGTTCGGAAGATGGAGCAACCACCATCTTACAACACCTCGTCCACACATTTGGAAAGTCCACCGAGGGGCGAACGAGGACTGCGTTGCGGCTAGAGTTGCTTGACTGCCTGAGACAAATGGAGGAAATACGCAGTCACGTTCTGCTCATTATCGATAACGCGCAAAACCTTGATGCAGAGGCATTTGAGGGAATTCAGTACCTTGCGGATCTGATGATCGACGACCGTCCAAGAATCCAATGCGTCCTGATGGGAACGCAAAAGCTCGAGGACAACCTTATCGGACAGGGGTCGGAATCATTAACTCAGCGGATTACAACACGGTGCTACCTACATCCGCTGAATGAAAACGAAACTCGAGACTACGTGCACGCTACTATCTCGCAATGCGGTGCCGATCCCGAGGGGACCATCGACGATGCAGCCATTAAGTCCCTGTTCCATTCAACGAGTGGAATCCCTCGGCTCATCAACCAACTGATGACCGAAACGATTGATCAGGCCGCAGACTCCGCGGAGGAAATGATCACCGAGCGAATCGTCCAATCGGCTTGGGCACACCTGCAGCAACTTCCTGATCCCAATGAAAGCACAGCCTCTGACTCAGCGACGGGTGACATTGAGTTCGGTGAGCTATCTGATTTTTCCGACGATACGAGTTCGATGGAGTTCAGTCACTCAAGCAATCCAGAAGTAATCACATCGGATGATTCAATTGAGATTACGGGCCTTCAATCTGCAAATGCAGGCGAGGTTCCACAAAGCTCCGCCCAAACAAACGATCCACGAAGTGCAGAAGCCCTGCTTGAGAAATGCGATCCAACGATCGCAACGAATCCACTCGACAACACTGAGATGGCGGTTGAAGAATCATGCTCCACTGGATCGCCATTCAGTAGCACCATTCGATCTGATGACCAACAGCTTAATACTTTTGAACCCACGAACGCCGCTGAGCTGAATTGCCTTGAATCCATCATCGAGGAAAAGCTGGGCGTTTCCGAAGCACCCCAACACCCCATCGCCACAGCAAATCAATCTGACGCTGTGTTCTTTGAAACGGATCCCAGCCGGGAAGAGGTTGGGTCCCTCGTTAATGAGGAATTTGGAGACGAACTGATTGACGATTCCGATTTCGAGTTGGACCCTGAGGCTGAAAGACGCGCGCTGATGAGCCTCTTAAAAAACGAGCAGGAGCACCATCAGGTTGAGATGGATTCGGACCACCATCGTGGGCCTGTGCTGGATATTGACCCAGTGTCACGAAACGAGTCCGGCCTCCCGAAGCAGCGGCCCGTCAGAGCACAATCATCAGAGATGGAGTCGAGCAACCTGGAAGAAGACTACCTGATGGTCGACCGGCCGCACGCGGGCCCTGCCTCACCACCGGTAAGCGCTGATGAGGTGGAAGCATTCCTTCGCAAATTACGCGATGCGCGTGGGAACTGATCAACAACGATGTTAAAGAAAATACAAGAGTCAAATCCGAGCTCGTCCCCGTCGCAAAACTCCCCAACGGTCATGTCCTCCTTGTCACCTCTCGCTGACGCGATGGTTGAGCTTAGTCAACGACAGGGTTTTACACCGGTCATCGTTACGCCAATGGTTGTGACACTGGAGCCCGTCTTCTTTGTGGAGCTCAGTAAGGCACTCCTTTCGCGGATCGATCAGGATCTTCGTTTTGATTGGAATCGCCAAGTATCGACAGGAATCCCGATCTTTGGTGATTATTGGGCGTCGCGTCATGCGAGAAAGATCAATCGTCAATTGACGAGACACATATCAACTGGAACGTTAACCGCCAGCATGCAGATTACTGCATTGATCGCACGCCCCGGTGGTCCGAAACGCCAGTTCGTCGTGGGTTGGTGCGACCAGCAACAATCACTCCCAAGCTGGGTTGTTCCCATTCATATCGGCGGCCAATTGACGCCTCGACGCGACATGGATGTGTCAAATGCTTTGCAGTCGCCACCAAAGCTGGCGGCATAACAAGCCGCCCGTCGAGGGTTGTTCTTCACGGAGGAACGTGGCGTTCTTGCTCGTACAATGCTACGATTTTCCTCGCGACCACCCTGTGTGACTCTCAACGTCCGTGTCGCTGTGTAATGCAACCATGATACCGTTCCGAGGAGCGTTAAACGATGACTAGTATCGACCCGAAAACCACGAGCGTTGGATGGATTGGCACGGGCGTGATGGGACGCAGCATGTGCGGACACTTGATGGACGCAGGCTATCGAATGACTCTGTATACCAGAACACCGAGTAAGGCGAAGTCGTTGGTAGAACGCGGAGCCACGGTCGCAGACTCACCCCGAGAAGTTGCAGAGGCCAGTGATGTGACTTTTTCAATCGTCGGTTTCCCGGAAGACGTCGAGGCGGTGTATTTGGGTGAGAGCGGTGCGATTAAAGGTTCCCGCCCCGGATCAATCCTAGTGGACATGACCACAAGCCGCCCATCCTTGGCAGAGCACCTCGCTGAACAAGCGACACGGGTTGGTGCGACTGCAATCGATGCTCCAGTCAGCGGAGGTGACCTCGGGGCTCGAAACGCTTCTCTATCGATCATGGTGGGCGGCGAAGAGCAAGAAGTGCAGCGTATTCGGCCGCTGCTGGATTTGATGGGCAAAACGGTCGTCTACCAAGGGGGACCAGGCCGGGGCCAACACACCAAAATGGTCAATCAAACCCTCATTGCTTCGGGTATGATTGCAGTCTGTGAGGCACTGTTATACGCGCAAAAAGCCGGGCTCAATATCGAAACGGTTCTGGAAAGTGTTAGTTCAGGGGCGGCCGGTAGCTGGTCACTTTCTAACCTCGCACCGCGAATGCTCAAGGGTGACTTTGCACCTGGTTTTTACGTTGAACATTTCATCAAGGACATGAAGATTGCGTTGGAGGAGTCGGCCGCGATGAAACTTTCTTTACCGGGTCTGGCATTGGCATACCAGCTATATCAAGCGGTTGCAGCACAGGGCCACGACAAAGACGGCACCCAAGCACTCATCCAAGCACTCGCAAAACTGAATGCGGTTGACTGGTCAAATGCGTCCACGAATCCATAAGCAACAGGTCATTCAAATCGGGGAAGCACAGCCTCAGTTACCACTTGCGGACCCGAGCAGCCCTTGAAACAAACGGGAACCGATTCGCACCATGGTCGCGCCCGAATGAATGGCATGGGTATAGTCAGCACTCATGCCCATGGATAGCTCGTTGAGCGCTAACCCCGAAAGTTGAGCGAGCCGGTCTCGCAATTGACGGACTTCATCAAACTGCCTACGTGTGGTGCTTTCATTGACACCCAGACCCGCCATCGCCATCAACCCGCTCAGACAAACCCCGTCTGGTAGGTTTTCACCCAATAATTCAATTGCCTGAGATGGAGTTAGCCCGGTCTTTGTCTCATCTCCACTGATGTTGATCTCCAAGAGAACCTTTGTTTCGATTTCTTTCAAAGCGGATTCTTCGGCAATGACTTCCAGCAGACGCGTGCTATCGACGGAATGTATCAAAGGCTGGTAACGCAATAAACGCCGGACTTTGTTGGTCTGAAGATGGCCTATCATGTGCCATTGAATCGGTTCTGGAAAATCTGTTGACTCAACCTTTTTCCATAGCACCTGCGGCCGATTTTCTCCGAGGTGGAGACAGCCAGCATCGGCTAACGCGACCGTCCAATCAGCGTCGACATATTTTGTGACCCCAATTACCGTTACATCTTCAACGGATCTACCGGCCGCAATCGCGGCCGCAGCCACCTCATCGCGGACCATCTCCCAGTTCTCCGTGATCTTTTTTCGAACCTCATTCTCTTGCATTTTATTATTCGCTGTCATCAACCGTTATGAGTTCCTCATAGGCACCGTCACCAGGATCAAATCTGGCACAATAGAAATCAGCGATCAAGTGCTTACCGAGGACCGTCCGTGTTTTCTGATCCTGGAGCGATCGATAGATCATCCACTGCTCAGATCCCATTTGGATCCGAAAACCCACCGCCTCAGCATGCTTCACAATACGCAACTGATCAGCGACGGTTAGCTGACGCCAAGTGCGTTTACGTGACAATCGGCCCTGTGCGAAATCGAACCAAAGGGGCGCGTACAACCGGCCTTTGCCCGCGGAGGTTAAAATCAAATGCCCATCCGACGCGGTCTGCAGATCATTCAAGGTGGGGCTCACTCGCCATTCCGGCGCTGCCAGCGGCAGGCACAAAGCCTTTCTTTTACCGGTTGTGATGCTCAATTCCCGCAGCCGCTGGTCCGCAGTGAAACTGGTTAATCCCGTTGCCGGTAGTCGCGATTGATAGGACAGCTGCCCTAAATCCCCTTGTCCCACTCGAGGAATGATTGCGTCCGAGAGGAGAACACATCGATCTTCTCGCAAAAGAAGGTACTGACGCTGCAACATTGCCCCGGATGTCCAATCCTGCTCTATCTCTAGGTAATGGACGTCGTCGTCACTGTACTCGCATACCTCTTTCCAAGGCCCATCAGGTGAACACATCTCACCATCCACCTGAATGCTCGCCTCCACCATCCCGGACAACATCGGCTGCTTACCATTGAAGAGCTCGAGCCGCACTTGCTCACCGTGATAGTCAACGTGCATACGACCGCTTCGAACGCGCCAACTGGGCATCATGACCGCAAGCTTACTTTTTCGTTCATGAAGCATGGCCTCCGGCAGTGAGACCTCCCACGCTAAGTTCACCTGTTTCGGGGCTTTGCCAAGGGCGGCTAGCTTGGCGTTACTCAGATTCTCACGATCAAAGTTCACCGCCTGATCCAATAAACCATCCGCAGCCACATCGTCTTTGACCATCGAAACGGCGGCGGGTGATAGAGCCATCGCACCGCGATGCCGCGTCAACGCAATCACCCAACGTGAGAGCTCGCAACCAACACTTCTCCACTGTTGATCAGTCGTCGGTTCGCTTCCTCGCAAGATCCCGAGCTTTTTACAACGCACCAACGACGCAAGAATCACGCGGACGTCACGAGCACCGCGAACAGCCCGTGCAATTGAATCGCTTTCATGATGAGACCAATCCGCCAAGCAGCGCCTTGCTGCCACAGAAAACTTCGACGCCTCCTCACTGCCGTGATTTTCTATTCCGCTCAGCGAGTGTAATGACCAACCCAATTCCGCACCCAGTATTAAATGTAATGGGCACGAGACATCCGACCGCTCAATGATCTGCTGATGGATCTCTACCAGCGATTCAGTGATTGCGCACAAATCGGACTCGTCCAGTGTGTCCTGTATGGAGGGAAGGGAAGCGGCGAGGGTAACGGCCAACACTGCATCGCTAGGCTGCATACTCGCGACGGAAACCATTCTATCTTGCCATTCTCGCAAGTACGCCGTGAGGTCAAATTCCCGAAGTGTCTTAGGGGGTTTCAGACCACAGGCATGGTAAGAAAGGAATCGCATACCATCCGAACATGCGTGTCCGGTGGACGCGGCAATACCCCAGCGATAAGCCATCCCGTCTCTAGACGCTGGACCTAATGCCTCCTTGACGTAGCCTCGAATCTCCTCACGACTCCAGTCAACTCGGTAATCAATTAGGTTGCAGTTTGTCTCAGCCATACCCACTCATGTCCAACGATAAAAACTTCGATCCGGCATTCCACCCCGTTTGGAGTATCGCATGGAATTGTGACGTTTTTATCGGTATTCTTACACCACGTTCGTCAGTCACTCCGTCAAATACGATAACCGCAAATCAATGAATCGCCAGAGCGACTTTGCTCTACGGATAAGATTGCCAGAAAGTCGCGTGAAAAAGAAAAACAACGACTAGAGCGTCAACTAGTCTCGCTGGATCCACAACCGAAAACCGCTATGGGATTTACAAAGAATCCCAATAAAATCGCGGCAGCTCCGACTCGCTCTCACGAGAGATGCCATCTACAGCACGCGCCACTGACAGAGAACGGTGAGGATTGTGATCGCTAATGTTCCACCTCGTTTCCGCAAAAACGGTAAGATAAACAACGGGAACAAGCAAAACAGAGAACGGTAATGAAGACCGCATCAATCGAAAACCGAGCGGGTTACCGCCAGTTATCACTTTCGCTCGACCTAACTATAACCAAATCGATGGCACGCTCGCACAAAAACATCATGCTGATTAGTCTCGAAACAATACGAAATTACCCTCTGGTGCCTCGCTTGATTCGATTGTCTCTTTTATCGATGATCATCATCAGCCCACCGCAGCTGAAGCAGACGCAAGCACAAAATCCATCTGCACAAAATCCATCTGCGCAAAATCCATCTGCACAAGACATTGCGCAGCAGCCGACTGAAGCCAAGACACTTCCAAAGCCTCAATCACTCAACACCCCTTTATCTGACGAAGAAAAGGCTCAGTCCGAGATAATCTACGTTTCACCAGAGGAAAAAATTAAATCCGCATTCGGGCCTCCTCCACAAGCCAAAGCAATCAGCAGCAAGAACCTTTGGGTTGATTTGAAACGCAAACGCGTTTACGTGGATGGATACGTAACCATGCGTGAAGGACCTCTTGAGATGTTTGCATGTCCCGTGGGTACAAAGGAACATGAAGCGATCATCGCAACCATCGCACCTTCAAGCGAGGTTCACGCGGCACTGCTAGCCGTGGGCAGCAAGTCTGGTACACCGGTTCAATTCCTACCTGATTTTGTTCCCGCCACCGGCCAGCGAATACGCATCTGGATATGCTACCGAGACGAGGAGCGTGGCTTCAAGGCTGTCGATGCAAAAACCTGGGTGATGAATTCGAAGTCTAAAAAGGTTCTCTCCACGGATTGGGTTTTCTCTGGGAGCGGGTTTTGGAGAGATCCTAACGACGGCCGCGAGTACTATCGAGCCGATGGCGGTGACATGATCTGCGTTTCCAATTTCAGTACCGCAATGCTCGACCTACCAATCGCAAGTAGCGCGGAAGCGAACTCTTTACAATTTTCCCCGAATACCCCCCTGATACCCACCCGAGGTACCGCAGTACGAATGGTGCTAACACCGATCCCAATCGATACACCCGTTGCTTCAGAGAAGGAAACCACCGTACCTGGAGAGGTTCTCGCACCACCGACCCAAAAGCCCTCAACGGCGCCACCTGCAACGCAAGCTCCGGCGCCTCTCGACAATAACGATTCCTCGCAGAGCCTGAAGACTTCCACGAATCAGAAACAACTCGCAGCACCGACCCGCGACATTTTGCCGGCATCCCCAAAATCAGAACAGGACTCATTAAATCAGTCCGGCAGCCTTCCGAAGAATCCAAAAGAGCGTTAGCAACAGCAACATCATGCCGGCGACAAATGGATGAGACCAGAGTTGAACCCTTCGGATTTTCGGCTCCGGCTTTGGCAAATCCAGAATTGAGTCCATCAGTTTATCAAGTTCGCTCGCCGCGACATTTCGCCCTCGTGATATCCTCGAGATCTCCTGAAGGACAGCGGGCCGCGCGGGACGTCCGACGGGTTCACTCAAGTTACCTTGCACAAAAAACGAAGCATTGAGCACTGATTGGGTTTCTTTGCACGACAGGAGGACCGCATGCTGACCTGGTTCTACCGTCTCGTAGCGGCCGCGAAAAACTCCCCACCGCTCGCCTTCGGCACTGAGTCGAATCGTATCAATATTGCCGTTCGGCGAAGTGATCATTGCTGTCACCTCACCACTCTGAAGTGGCTCACCTACCGAATCCATCACGTGCGCATTCAGAGTCAAGGTCTGCCGAAGCTCGGGTTGATCCGGCGCATAAAACAGACGCATGCTTTCGCCTTTTGCCATGTTGCGTTGATAGGCCATCCAACGCACCACCTGTCCCCAAAAGCGATAGTGATATTTGTCCTCAACACCCTTACGCCACCGCCAAGCACCGTCGGTACCCATAAACAGAACCTTCCCCGCACCGAAGGGTCGTGTTACCAAGAGTGGCAGGCGGCCGGATTGATTACTGATATCCTGATGCACGGCCAAAATCTCAGCTCCTGCCTTCGCACGAATCACCGGTGCGTACCACTGAAAACCCGGCAAGCTCTCCCAGACGCCGAAATTCTCCTCTGCTGTGTCGGCTAATTTCGTCAACAGGCTCGATCGCCCTCGCTGGGTGAGCTCGAAATGCCCTGGTACCCTCGAACCCCATCCCTCAGGTTGCTCTTCATCCATGATCACCGGGTAAAGGTCGCCAAGCTCTGACTCGATTAGGCTAAACTGCCTGCCCTGAAAGCCAGGCAAAAAAACCAAACCACTCGCCTGATACTCCACCAACCCTCGAATCAACTCGCACTGCTCCTCGGTTAGCTGCGAATCATCAAGGCCAACGTCTCCAAGGAACACCACATCAAACTTTGCAAGATCCTCGAGCTCTTCGGGGAAGACTTTAAGGTAATCCTGCGAGCCTCCGCCAACTTTATCGAGCCCCGGATGAAAAAGAAGACAAGAGACCTCCACACCCGGATCCCGCGACAGCGCGTTGCGGAGGTAGCGATACTCCCAACGCGGCAGGGATTCGACGACTAAGACCTTTAACTGTTCTCTTCTGATTGAGATGGGAAACGAAAGACGATTGTTGTCTGAAAGCAATTCCCCCTTCTGAACAGGCACTTCGATTGAAAGTTCGAAATCTCCGACGGTGTCGGGTTTCCAAACCAATGCATCGGAGGTGCGTGCCATCGGAGCAACTCGCAGATCCAGACTCTCAGCCTCCATTCCATCTACCAGTAAACGCACCGATGCGATTGCTTCACGCGATAGTGAACTATCCAAGGTCAGTGGTATCCTGATCGGCTTTCCCACCGTCCCGAAGGTTGGAACATCCGCGTTAACAAGCTCGATGTCCGGCAGCTTGCGTGTGCTCCCGGCTGTGATCGTAAAGACCGGTATCCGCAGGGACCGCAATTTTGATGCGGCGTCCACCGGCGATGGACCATCATTCCAGTCACCGTCCGAAATCAAAACAACGCCCGCAAGCCCCTCGTGATTCTTGACAGATGCTGTAAGGGGAATCGACAAATTGGTGAGCAGCGACCGATCCGTGGGTTGCCCCATTGCGCTGTCCACCTCGCCCCTCGACGCCGCAATTGGTTCAATCACCAAATCAAATTCTTGCATTAACGCAGACCAACTTTGCTTATCCAAAAGCCGCTGGATCGATGCTTTCCGTGACACCGCGCCACTCGCGGGACCCGATTCTCGCTCGACGTCTAGCGTGTCCATACTAGGAGACTGATCATAATAAATCGCCAACCGTGGTTTCGTCTCCGGCTGGAACTCAGTGGTCCACTCCGGCTGGTGCAAAAGCACCACGACGAAGAAGATGATAAGAAGACGTAACGCTTCAAGCCTTCCAATCGCCACAGAAAAGCCACTGCGTTTCCACGACACACTGGAAAGAACAATCGCAACAACCACAACAACTAATGAAAAGACCAGAGATGCGAAGGATAAATCAATATCAAGGGACGTTGTGTTAGTCACGATGCAGCCCCCGAATGAAGCAACGGATCGTGGGCACGCATTCGCCTTGGAAGTGAAAGAGCTGATTCCGCCAAAAGCATCAAGACCATTAGCATCATGAACAGTCGCCAGATCTCTTGAATCAGAGACCGCTCGGCACCAACTTCATCGCGTACTGCGCGGAAAGTAAGTCCTTGAAACAATTCCTCCATCTCGGATTCACTTACAAGTTCTGTTGCATCTTCTGACTCGGATCGATTGACCGCCAAAGTCGATTTATCGGACTGGTACACGCCTGCGTGTGAGTGGAACTCTGTAGAGAGTATTCCGTCACTGCCAGACAATCGCCTCCACGCCTGCTCGGTTTCATCACTGCTCGCCTCTGACTGCACGGTAAATGGGGTCCTGCCGGCGATGACGCTACGACCGAGTGAGAGCGATTTAACTCCCTCTTCTAACGCGCGATGCATCATCGCAAACATCACTACACCGGTGCTAGCGAGGTTCGAATCGTTGGCTCGAACCGTGGTTGTGCAAAAGTAAACAGGCGCGCCGACATCAATAGCTCGCACCAGAAATGGCCCGCCCTTGGTTAGCGTCGCAATCGGCTTAAATTCCCCTGCAACGCCACAACCACGCTCCACCCGAACATCACCAACAGGTAGTGCGTCCCCACTTAAGGTATTACCCAAAAGATCTCCATCAAGCTGCCAACTGGCGACCGTCTCAGATCGCTGCTCCCACTGGCTCCAACTGACCCCGGCGAAACGATTCGTGTTTACCACTTTGGTCGGCAAAAACATCAGCACACCACCGCGTTGACGAAAGGCATTAAGCCACAGGTGCTCTGCCGCATCAGTCGAAGGTATAGCGGTTTGCCAGAGAACCAACGAGTAGTCATCAGAATCGATCCCAACAACATCGTTGATCCCGCAGACTGTCGCTTCCACCGTAATCGATGGATCGGGACTCACGGAGGCGGCCAGTTCGAGAGGTCGAACGAGCTCTTCATCCTCCGTTACGATCAGAGTTCTTCGAGTGATCTCTTGCTCGTAGTTGAAGTAGAAATGATTATCCTGCTCGTTTTCATCCGCTGGTAGAGATAACCGACCCCATCCCGAGACACTACCGGACTCGAGAGGGATTTCATAATCCACCACTTTGACATCAGATCCAGCTAATTCGATTTCAATCTCACTGATCACGCCATTGATCTCTGTCTGGATTGGAATCGCCTCTACCGCTTCGCTTTCCCCCTGTTTGATGATTCGGAAACTAATTGAGAGCCGTGCACCCTCATCGTCCTCCAATCTCCTGACACTCTCGCCAACTAGCAAATAATTCGTTTCCGTCGTTTCATTGAACACCAAAGAATGAAAACGCACCGTTTGCGGCCGACTGGACAGTGCATCTCGAAAAGCCCTCCACCGTCCGCTATTGGGTAGCCAATCTGAGCTTCGAGAGTCGCTACAGATCCACACCTCCGTGCGGCTAGGTTGATTTTCGCGCAGGTACTGCTCGGTTAGCTCAAGCATCATTGGGATGTCCGCTGTTGCTGTGGCGGGCATTACCTGAGAAAGATCGATTAACTCGTCGACCGAATTTAACTCGTAAGGTTGGAGTCCCACACTGTCGATCAAGACGTAATGCGCAGACTCGAGCTTACCCAAACTGTCTTGCAGTCTTCGAATACCCGTTTCAAGCTTCGTGCGGCCACCTGCACCAATTTGGCTCATGCTTGCCGAGCGATCAATCAAAATAATCGTCGTATCAACTCGCCCGCCCGCAGCTAGTCCCAACCAACCACTGGAAAGAGGGCGACTGATCGCAAAAATGAGTCCTGCGATTGCAAGCACTCTGGCTGCAAGAATCAACCACTGTCGAATCCTTGCATAACCCTTGGACATCTTTGTCGCGGCCAACAAAAAGGTCATCGCGGCCCATTGAACCGTCTGAAAACGCCGTTGATGGATCAAGTGAATGATGATCGGAAGCGCAATCAGAGGCAGAGCGATTAAGAGAAAAGGCTGCAAAAAGCTCATCCGCTACTCCTCGAAGTAATACGGCGAGCCAGGAACCGATGTAACACTTGTTCGTAATCCTCACTCAGTAGCACGCGGTGGTAATCAACCGCGCACTCGAGGCTCAGCTCGCGTATACCGCTAAGGTAATCACGGAGCACTGCTTGATAACGATCCAATACCTCAGAGGGATCAGCGAAGATGGCGGTGTCACCTTCAATGTCAACAAACCGAGTAGGTCGAGAGAAATCGAATTTGACCTCCTGTTCGTCCAGAAGGTGAAAAAGAGCAACGTCGTGTTTCCGAAATCGCAGATGTTCCAGGGCAGCGCGTAATTCCGCCTGATCCACAAAGAAATCAGAGATCACCACAACCAGTGCCCGTTGCGGATTGGTCTCCGCAAATTCATGTAAACCCGTGATCAAATTAGTTTGCCCCTTAGCCTCCAACATCTCAAGCTGGTCGTTCAGACTCCTTAAATGAGATGGAGTTCGGCGTGGGGGAAGCGGAGAGGGAGATCCTTCACCGATGCAAGTCATTCCAACAGCATCGCCCTGCTGTACCGCCAAATAAGCAAGAGCAGCGGCGAGCCGCCGCGAATACTCAAGCTTCGTGACCTCACCGCTTGCAAAACCCATCGACCCGCTTAGATCAATCAATAAGCACAGCCTAAGATTCGTGTCAGCTTCAAATTCTTTGACATAGTATCGGTCCGTTCGACCGAACGCTCTCCAGTCTAGTCTTCGCAGGTCGTCACCAGGTAGATAACGTCGATACTCGGCGAATTCGACGCTGGCTCCACGATGAGGACTCGCGTGCATTCCCGACACGCTCCCGACCATCGCCCGCCGCGCAAAGAGTGGTATCGACGCTAACCTGCCAAGGGCGTCAGGATCTAAAAATCTGCGGTTTCCGCGATCACCTAACAACTAACTCGCACTTCCCTGTAAGACCAAAACACATGCTTAGAAGGAGACATGATAACTAAAACCATTCGTACCTTGGATCAACAAATATAAGGTGCCCAAGATCACGTCGAAAAGCGCTTGGAACATTAACAGGGAACGACCGGCATCCCCCTCATTTTTGTCGTAACCGGGCGCTCTGTCGATCCGTATTGGTAAACACTCATTTAAGTTCTTAGCCTAAACCAACAGGCCAATTGAGGCATTTGAACCCTAACCGTGTACTGGCAATCCTCGAACTCGTTCGCGACGCTGAACAAAAACCCCGAAACGGAGTCGATTCAGGAAAACAACAGTCTTTTAGTTCATTCTGCAACCAAACCGCCAAGGATGTTCCCGGAGGAAACTGCTGGTTCGGTCAACCAGCGGCTTAACTCCGACGAGGACCAATCTGTAAAGATTTCGTCGAGTGAGACCTGAAATTCTGATTCCGACGAATCGTTCAATGCTCCCCACCACCCGCGTTCGCGCTCAGAATTGTACAAACCAAGCCCCGTTCCTACTCGAGCCCAATCTGTTCTAACTGAGGGTCGTTCCAAAACTCTGGCCCCCCAATCCCTCTGCAGTTCCCCCTCAGGATAAATGTCTGTGTCGGGTCTAATCTCAGATCTATCCGCCAAAACAGCGTCCTCTCTGCGTAAGACTGGTATTTCACCTTCAGCACCCGTTGAATTTGAAACCCGAACCAAATGATTAATCACCATGAGAGCGTCAAGTGCGGTGACTCGATCATCACCGTTCACATCGAAGTAAATACCGGGCCAGACTGCAACATCACGCGGATTGAACACATCACCGGTTGCGTCACTGAATAGACGTTGGCGAAGTTCATTAATCACTCGCAACGCATCACCTGCTGTCGCATCGCCACTGTTATCAACGTCAGCCGTAACAACTAGGTTCTGCCAAGGTCCAGCAGCATCTACAAGCAATTCAACCGATGGTGTCACGGAACTTGAAATAATAGATCGAAAAAACTTCTCGTCGACGCTCACAGCCTGCCCCATTATCCAACCAGCATCCGAGGCGTATTGCAGTTTGAGCAGTTGTGTGCTGTTCAATTCGATCTGTCGTTCCTCATCCACCGCCACGCTAAGAGTGGAACCGGCGTGAAATGAGCCATTGCTTTTCTCGCTAAACCAACCGCCATCATGCTCGATAATCAATCGATCACCATCTCGACGCAGCAGCGGACTGAGCGTATCCCCACGCAGACGTATCGCTGTCCGACTTCCTTCATCTGAGTAGCTAGAAATGCCCACGGCTAAGTTAAAAAACATGGTGGCCGTTTCATTATCTAAGTCAGTCGTTAGGTTACCGTCTAAGCCGCCGTCTTCAACGGTGACACTGATTGTTGCCGACCCAATCACTCCCTCTTTAAAGATCAACCTGAGGTCAAACTGGCCATCGTTTACCAGTGCCGTGGAGACGGGAATCTCAACCAATTCGTCGTTATCCACCTCAACGTCGATCCTCAATGGCTGATTCTCACTCCCGCCCGCAGAAATCGGTGAAATCGTGATCGCCGCCGTCTCCACCCCTCGATCGAAACTCTGATTTGCTTGCTGCGGGACGGTGGGTTTATCGTTGACGGCATTCACAATCAGCTGAAAGCTTGTTCCGGTTTTTTGGTTATCTGCGTCAGTACCCATGACACCATCATCGCCTGAATCCTCAACCAAAAGCGACACCAATGCTTGACCGAACTGATCTTCCTTCAATCCCCAGTCAAGCCACCAATTACCTTGATCGAGAACAACAACTGGCCCATCACCCTCAAACAAACCCTGCGCATCAACACTCACACTAACTGCCAACGAGTCAACACTATGGTCAGGGTCAAACACACCCAGGTTTACCCGTTCAAGCAACGCATCCTCATCGACCTCGATGGTCGAGCGAGATGACAACGCCGGCGCATCGTTTACGCCCGTTATCGTTAACAACACTCTTCCAATGGACTCATTACCGTATCCATCATCAAGCGTGTAATCAAAGTAATCAACCAAAGACTCCGTTGCCGAGAGATTGTCATACCGCCCCCGAGCGTCGTAGGACCAAGCTCCAGATGCACTCACCGATGCCACGGCACCAAGATTGGTCTGCACCTCGCCAGTTGTCACTAAGAAGAAATCCTCTGCCGCATCGGGAATCAGGTCATTAATGAGGATCCCCGCAGAAGCGAGCTCCAGGTGTTGGTCCTCTGTCAGTGTGTGTGCATCGTTATTTGCACGAAACAGAAGACTCCGGATGCGATCTAACTCACCAAGCGTCGAATCGTCCGCACCAATCTCACTCAGCAGAACATCATACGCCTGAAGATCGGCGTAGTTAATCAACCCATTACCGTCGAAATCCGCTGCTGCATTGTAATCAACCCCCGAATCAACCACCAATGTCTCGAAGAGCTCAACATCGGCCAATTCGATTACCCCGTTGAAATCAAGATCCCCAAGACCTGAACCAAAAATGGTGGAAGTGAACAAGCCCGGAAAGCGTTGCACGTTGACATGACCGGTTCTTTCGTAGCTCACGACCGTGGCTACGTGATTTCCATGAGTGAGATTATCAAATCCGTAAACGAATTGATCACGGTCGATTTTCCTTGCTTGGCTGACCTCATTAACCATTGCCAAAATCTGGGAGTCTGTTTTACCCGATGGCAGGTCCAAAAAGACGTGAACATTGTTCGCGGTTTTATCAACCGATTGGATGACAAGATCCCGATTCTCATTAACCCCCTCGGTGTAGGGTTGAAAACTCAGAACCGCGGAGTCAGGCGGCAAACGGTCAAGGTAAATCGTTTCTCGGAATTCCGCATAGACCGGCTGACCCCCGTCGGTGCGATGACGAAATGCTCTTGCCTCAACAAAGTGCATTCCCTCGTCCAGTCCACTCATATCGATCGTCTGTCGAAACTCCCCACTGCCCCGCGTTCCCTCCAAACCGTCTGGTCCAACGAGCGGACTGGAAACATCTTGGAAATACTCAAATCCGTAGGTGACTGAACCCGGTGTCACTTGATCCACCACGCCGTTACCGTTCAGATCAATCCCACCGTCCATCCTCAGCATCGCCTGATCACCGTCCGCACTAATATCTCGGACCGGCGTACCGCCTGGCAAAAAGACTGCTTCAGTATTAAGGCTCACCGTCAGCTGATCACCAATGACTACATTTAAATCACTTAGCCGAGTGACGCCATTGGCATAGTCATTTGAAACTGGAGTACTCCCACTGAGCACTGACTCTACACCAACGAATTCAATGCCCGTTGTCGCTACAGGCGTTGCTAGTCCATAGATGACGAATCCAGAGCCGTGCCATTGCCCATCGGAGTTCATGTTTCTTGGAACGCGAATCGTGACCGTTTGAGACTCTGAAACTTCTACCCAATCCGGAATATCCCCATGAGGATCGATCGTTTGGTCTGCAGCATTTCCTGTCAATTCGACCAACTTCGTCCCAGGAGCAAACGCGACCTGAACCGTGCGCTCATCGAACCCACCATCCCCACGGTTGGATAAGCCTACCACTGCAGTACGATCACGTTCGAAAATGTATAGCCCTTCATTATCAATCCAGCGCTCATAGAAATCGCCGCGACCGTGTGTTTCACGAATCGACAAAAGCCTTTTCAATGTATCTCCATACACTCCACCTAACGCATCACCTCGTCCCGGCTTGGGGAAATCTCGTTCGGCACCAAATTCTTTTCCATTTAGATAGACCACCGTGTTACCGGGATACATCAATGTCAATGCGTGGGCGACATTTCCAAGGCTACTGGGCCCAAGATCGTCGTGGCTCCGAACGAACAGCACGCCAGCCGATCCGTTATGCAAACCGTCATCATGAAGATCGAGTAATGACTCTCGCACGTTAAACCACGCATTGGCAGTTCCCGGTGATGAAAGGTTATCTCTCATCGCAAAGAAGGCAGAAAAATCAAGCACGTCTCGATTGCCACCGATTCGACCCGGGTCCCCGGGATCAATATTCTTTCTGACATAGGAAAGAAGGACATCTTTATCGCCGTCATACACCTCACTGTAACTGAACACATTCTCCGTTGACCCATCAAGTAGCAAACGAGGGTTCGAACGGTAAACGGCACGGTCTAGGTAGTCCATCACGAATCCGTCAAAGTGCTTTGCCGCATCGACTCGCAAACCATCAACACCAATCACTTCAACCATCCACTGCATGTAACGCATCAGGTAACCCAGTGCATTCTCCCCTACGGCATCTCCCGCCATGGGGTCCGCTGTGTTGAAAGAATAGACTGGAATGTCTGATTCATTTGTGATCGGATCAAATAGGTACTTCACCTGCCCATCACGGTCAGGATAGAACTCCGCATTTGATGGATCAACCAAATTGGCGAGACGCCCATAGGGATCTGTTTCGGAGCCTGCTGGAATATTGCCCTCAGCATTGATATCGACAGGTTGTCTTACAAGCACATGATTGGTCGTATGATCGATATCAACCAAGCCCGATAACCTGCCTTCTAGGTCGCCTGAGGCGAAACTCGAATGAAAGTCTCCATCGATAGCACTGTCCAAGGTGATGGCTAAACCAGGATAGCCACCCGATGCAACAAACCCATCGGTTGCTTGATCAGAAAACCCTGCATGATTCAAGACGGTGTCAATGTGCAAAGACGTCGAGGCTCGGTCGAACAAACCGGCTAAATGAGCAAGTTCGGTCCGGGTGCCGTACAGGGTCGGATGATCAGCTGACCCGAGATCAAACCGGTTGTATACATCGTAACCGACCGATTGATTCCCAGAATCCGCCCGCCCAGGGGGCGGTAGCCAGATTGCTCCATAACCCGCTTCGAACACGTCCGGCAGTCGCTCCTCGATGGTTTCATAAGAACTATCAAACCACTGCAGGATCGGTGGTGCAGACACGGATGCCAGAAGGTTCCGCGATTCAAGTTGCTGTAAGACCAGCTGCCGCAACCTCTTCCTCCGTTTCGGTTGCGAATGCGTCTCCGCACCTCCCCAAGATGAACGACGAAACACCTTTCGAATTCTCCCATGCACAGGAACACTTTCTCTGAGATAATCCTCAATCAAGCCAATGATCAGTCACGAAATCGGGGCGCATACTCGTGCATCAAAACAAACACCCCGAAAGTGTCGAAACACCATCGCTACACACTAAAACCTCAAACGTTAAAGTGTACCCGGCTAGAGGCCTGTGTGCGAACCTTCGCGCTGAAAGCAGGGTGCAATCCTCGCACCACTGCAAATGCTTAATTTCTATTTGAATACCAGTATGTCACCCGGTCTTCGCAGAACGATTCCATTTAAGCAAATCGCTGTAAGCGACTTTATCGCCACCAAACAGATCCAGCGCGCTGCCAACCGTAACATCAACCCGCCCATCGCTTGCCTGTTGAACAAGTTGCAAATCCTTCATACTCGATACGCCACCTGCATAAGTCACGGGGATCTTACCCCAAGCCCCGATCCGCTCGACAAGATCAGCATCTATTCCCCTGCACAATCCTTCTACATCAGCTGCATGAATTAAAAACTCACTGCAGTGCTCAGCGAGTCGATCCAGCCAATCATTGTTGATCACAACCTCTGTTAGCGTCTGCCAACGATTCATGGCAACCTGCCACCTCGGCTTTGTATCTTCTGAGTTGACTCGTCGGCAGCTGAGATCAACAACCAAACGCTTACGCCCCACCTCCGAAACAAGCTTCTTAAGATGGTCCATCAGGAACTGACCATTCGAATCGAACAGCCAAGAAGTAACAATCACGTGTGACGCTCCGGCATCAAGCCAGCTCGCGGCATTATCGATTGTAATCCCGCCACCGATCTGCAACCCGTTCGGATAAGACGCTAAAGCCTCTTTGGCAGCGACCTCGTTCCCCGCACCAAGCTTTATTACATGGCCTCCGGCGAGTTGATCCTTGCGATAGAGGTCAGCGTACCAACCTGCGGGTCGCGTCGACACAAAGTTCTCAGATGGACCTGGCCCATGATCGTTGAGCGTGCCTCCAACAATCTGCTTAACCACACCACCGTGGAGGTCAATGCATGGACGAAACTGTGTCATGAGCTCAAACTCCGTTTTCCAATCCCCTGGTACCACCATGGGTTTCAAATCGCAACGCCGAGAGTCGGAGGTCCAGTGTCGCATGGATCGAACGGTAGGTCGATGACCTGTTCCTCTCTTTAGGAGCTACCCTGAAGCGAGTCACCAACTCGACAGGAGAAACCAGAGGGTTTAGGCGAGAACACCAAGGTCTCGAATGCCCCAGAATTTCCGCTCAACGGATCACCCCTCAAGGCATGGAATCCAAGTACTCCGCTTTCTCTTGATAGAGAAAACAAGATATACTGACGGAGGCTGTGACGTTTAACCGGCCCCCCAACAGACCAGAGAAAGCCGCTTAACACTGTCCACAACGTCACAAT
This sequence comes from Candidatus Nitrosopumilus sp., assembly GCA_964225475.1. Lineage (GTDB taxonomy): Bacteria > Planctomycetota > Planctomycetia > Pirellulales > Pirellulaceae > Rubripirellula. Next base: position 19,747 of record CAXQOB010000073.1, read on the forward strand.
ACAACCGAGACAGAGGAACAATCCGGTCGATTGCCGATGTCGCGGTCCGTCGTTCTTCTCAATTTCCGATCCACACAACCGGTTGTGACTCACAACCTTATCTTTTTTTGACAATCACCACACTCTCTCCTATCCACGACACCAACGTCCTGTTTTTCGGCTTTTCCTCTGACCATTCAGACGACTGAAACAAACGTTTACGCGTCACCCAGCGAATCACGAATGCGAGCCAAACCAACCATTGCCCCAGAGGTCACACGGCTTCTGGTGGCCACCCGCAAACGAATCAAACGATTTGTCGTGATCGATGCAATTCTCGCGACCCTCGGTTTTTTTCTTGGTGCTTTTTGGATCGGTTTTCTCATCGATCAGACACCTGTAAGATTCGGTGGTACGGAAATGCCACGTCTCGCGAGGGCGTTTTTTCTCAGCATCACCTTGGTGATCGTCCTTGTCACCCTCATCCGCCTCCTTGTACGTCGACTCCTCAGACCACTACCTGACGCAAGCCTTGCTTTATTAATTGAGCGACGACATCCCGAAATCGGTGGTCGACTGACAACAGCAGTGGAACTCATTGGAAAGACGAACTCAATTGAGGATCATTCCAAGGCATTACTCGCAAAGGTCCACGACCAGGCGACGTCACTCGTTGAGAGCGTTGACCCCCAACGTCTACTCAAGAAAGAGACGCTGGTCCACAAATCACTCATTACCGGCCCTCTCTTCTTGGCGGTACTTGGGTTCATCATCTTTGACCCGAATTCGTTCGTTCTCGCGGCAAGACGACTGACACTACTCTCCGACACACCTTGGCCTCGAAGAGCGGACATCGAAATCGTTGGAATCGAGTTACCGCTAGTAGTTGCCTCCGACGAGGAATCGGATCAGAGCGAGCTGATCCCCTTTAAGGACAGAACGGTTCGACTTCCGATAGGAAGCAGCTCAACGCTGCGAATCCGGGCTAATGCAGTGGACTCGGAACTGCCTTCTGTCTGCACCTTGTACTACCAGACCGAATCCGGCTCCAATGGCCAATCCAACATGCGTCGCGTTGGCCGAGTCACCGACGGATACCAATACTTCATTCTCGACGGCCCTCCGCTCACTGACCTCTCTGAGTCTTTCACTCTGAGCGTCCGTGGTCTGGACGATCGGTTAGATGATTTTCGGGTGGAAGCAGTTGCACCTCCATCGATCAATGAAACGGTGATCTCCGTCAAATTCCCGAACTACCTAAAAACAGACTTTGAGAATGAATTCGATTGGGAACGTAAATACCAAACAGGTATTCGCGTTGAAGAGGGAAGCGAAGTCGAATTAACGGTTATGAGCACAACCCCGTTATCCGAAGTGGATCTATGGATACAAGGTACACCGACTGCCAATTCCAAGCCGGAAATTCGAATCGCACCCAACGGATTGTCCGCGACTCTCGAACTGCCCCGTTTCCAGACTCCATCAACGATCAGCCTCGTTCCGAGGGACACCGACAACATCTCCGCTCAGGCCCCTTACCGATACTTCATCGGTGTGATCAATGACGAGCCGCCGGAAATGAATCTGACTCTCGAGGGAATTGGCTCTGCGATCACAGCGAATGCAAAAATACCAATGAAAGCGGTAATCATTGACGATTATGGCGCGGAGCGATCGGCGGTCCATCTGCGGGTTGCAGATAAAAATGATGAGAATGAGGTCACACCGGTCCCGGCTGATACAGACAAGCAGAAGCAAGCATCAGCGAGCACCGATCAACCGGATCAAGAAACACTATTGGCACTGCCCGACGGATCAGGTGAAAGCTTACTCGTGGCAGATCTTCGGCAGCTTGTCGCAGATAATGAGCTTGAGGAATTGGTCCCGGGGTCAAGTGTGGACCTCATCGGTGAGACCAACGACCGATACGACCTCAATGATTCACATACAACGATAACGGAGGTCTACCGATTGCCTGTGGTGACACCCGAGACCCTGTTGGCTTACCTCGAACGTCGAGAACTTTCCCTTCGAGCCCGACTTGAGCAATCGCTGGATGAATCACGGCAATTGAGACAAAACCTTGCTCAGTATGCCGCACAAAGCTTGGAAGAAAATGACGACGAAAACGCTTCAACTCGCGAGGACAGTGCAACCGAGGCAGGCACACCCGATACGGATACCCTACGAAATCGAGAACAACAGATCCGTCGTCTGCGGATCCAGCAATCCATACTACAAAGCCAGAAAACGAAGGAGGAGTTAACGGGCATACAGACGTCCCTCGATGACATTCTCCTTGAGATGCAAAACAATCGGGTCGATTCGGTTGATCGTCAGAAAAGACTCGGCGAGGGCGTACGAGACCCTCTCGGCGAGGTCATCACCGGTTCATCACAGACACTTCTGGATTCCCTTGAACGGTGTGAAGAAACGGTGGCCGATCCGGTTCTCTCCGCAGATACCGCCAAAGTGGCTGTTGAGGCATGCGATACGTTGATCCTCGAATTGACAGCAATTCTGGAGAAAATGCTTGATTTAGAGAGCTACAATGAGATTCTGGATTTGGTGAGAGGTTTGATTGATGATCAATCCGACCTGATGGAGGACACCAAGACGGAGAGAAAGAAGCAAGTACTCGATCTTTTTAAATAAGTTCGGCTGCAGCAACACACCAGCTTGATCGAGGAACCATCGAGCAAACGGCAACCTTGTTCCACGTGAGCTGCACCACGCCATCATAAGTAATTCAGTTTGGAAACAGTTGGGTTCCACGAAGCGTCAAACAAGCAGAACCGTTTTGAAACCAATACGCGTCTTGGAAGAACCACGGACAAACCATTTTAGAACGAGACAGTCGGCTGATGAATCTAAAATCGCATCCAGTTTTAAGCAGCACGGCGTTGATCGTTGTGATTGCTCTCGGTTTTTCGACCCGATGGCATGGGAACGCCTTCGCGCAGGACAGTTCTCCCACCAACAACCTCAGTGCGAGACAAGCGAGTGTCGCAGAGCGATTTCAGAAACTCCAGGATCTGCTTCTACGTCTTGCGGAAATGGAGGCAGCGGAAAATCCAGAACGTTCGGCCCTCCTTCGAAGAGCAGCACGGCAATCAAGCGATCAATTCATCTTGGAACGTTTGAAGACCGCGTCCGAATCCCTTGAAACTCAAGAATTCCAGAAAGCGGTAGAGAATCAGGAAGCCGCCGCAAAAGAACTAGGTCGCCTGCTAACGCTGCTTATGAGTGAGGATCGATCCGAACGCATCCGGGCCGAGAAGGACCGCATTCAGAAAATGGTCAAAGATCTCAAGCGAACGCTAAATAACCAACGAAGTGTCCGGGCAAGAACTGAGAATGGTGCCGATCTGGATGAGCTAGAAAAGGAACAGAAGGAGGTCACCAAGCGAGGCGAAGAACTCAATGAGGAAATGCAATCAGACGATGCCCCTCAAGTGAGTGGAAACGAAGATTCGCAGAGTGGCGAGAACAACCAAAGGTCAGAAAGCGGAGACAACTCGGAGGGCACAGAAGGATCGCAAGCATCCCCCAATGAGAATCCAGAAGCGAACCGTGAAGAATCCGGTGATAACGACGAATCAGGAGATCAGGAGGCGTCTGGAGATAAAAAAGACCCCGGCGAAGAAACCGACGCAGATGAATCTGGAAAGACTCCCTCGGGTGAATCCAGCGAAGCACAAAATGCTGAGAACACGGATGGCGAGAAAACGGATGACTCCTCCGAGCAAGACAAACAGAGTGAGGCCGGCAATGAATCCTCACCGCCCTCCGAATCGTCACCGTCGCAACCAAGCGACTCACCTTCCTCACCACAACAGGGCAGCGAATCCCCCCAATCCACACCGCAACAACCGAGCCCATCGGCACCACAACAACCTCAGACTCCAGAACAGCAAGCCGAGCAGCAATTGCAAAAAGCAATCGAGAACATGCAACAGGCTGAAAAAGCTCTGGAGGATGCAAAGCGAAACGAGGCAGCTGAACAACAAAGAGCGGCAGAAGAGGATCTGAGGGAAGCCATCGATGAGCTTGAAAAGATCCTACGGCAACTGCGTGAAGAAGAGATGCAAAGAGAATTGGCAAAGCTTGAGGCTCGATTAAAGAAGATGGCAACCATGCAATCCAAGGTGCTTGATGACACCGTCGCCCTTGCAGCAACCCCAAAATCACAGCGAAACCGACAAACCGACCTCAAAGCTGGCGAGCTTGCGTTCGAAGAGAAGAAGATCACCCTTGAGGCGGATCGTGCAATGCTGCTGCTCCGAGAAGAAGGGTCTAGTGTCGCCTTTCCCGAAGTCGTGGGGCAGATCCGATCGGACACAGCTCGGGTCGCCAACCTACTGAACGAGACGAAAATTGACCTCGTTTCCCAGGGAATTCAACAGGATATCCTTGCCGCCTTGGATGAGATGATTGCGGCACTTCAAAAAGCGCAGCGTGACCTGGAAGAACAGCAACAGCAGCAGGATCAGCAACCCGGTAACTCACCCCCTCCAGGGCAATCGGAGCAACCCTTGGTGGAAGCGATTGCGGAATTGAAACTGATACGCACAATGCAGGTCAGAATCCAAAACACGACCAATCGTTATTCAGACTTGATCGAAGAGGGTTCCAGTAGCATACAAGAGGTACTACCTCTGTTACGTGACCTTGCAGAGAGACAAGACAGGCTCGACCAGATCACTCGTGATCTTGCTTTGGAACGCAACCAATAGATTTAATGATTTATTAGCGGGAAGCTCAATGATTCAACAGCATTCGGTTCAACGGTACACAACACGAGTTCATGGAACAGCGGTCTATCGGTTGCATCTTGCAATCGCTTGCATACTGATCGCCGGACCCACAAGTGTTTTTGCGTCCGATTCACTTGAACGGAGTGCTTCCTGGAACCAGCCTGAACTCAAAGAAAAAACCGACATTATCAGAAAAGGCTTGCAGGAGATTGGTACCGCTGAACCGCAGGTGCAACAAAGCATTGAGCGGATTCTGACTTGCATCGAGGAACAGCAAAACGACGGAATCGACGCGATCATGCTTGAATTTGCATCCCACTCCAAGCTAGTTGATGGGATGCTGAATGGCTTGCGAGCATCTACGTTTAATGGCGAACCGAAGAGAATCCAAGCTGCATTGCAACTCCTAAAGTCAGATGACTGGCAAACGCTGCCAGAAATCATTCGGTCAACCAGTGCGGTATGGGCAGGCAGGAGATTGACTCAAGGACGCTATTTTGACGAAGCCCTCAATGCTTTCGCCACAGTGGATCCCAAATCAACCATTGACCCTGCCGCAACGTTATTCTACCGCGGAGCATGCAATCATGCGTTGATGAATAAAGACGCTGCGATGAAGGACCTGCAGCAATTACTGGAAAATGAGGCGGCCTGCCCGATCCGTTATTCCAGAACCGCAAAAATGATGCTTGCGGACCTCAAACCGCTCAAGGAGGACTCACTCGACGAAATTTCTCGCATCATGGGGGATGTCACTCGACGGCTCGATCTGGGCCGGGCCGGCAAGGAAGTAAAGAACCAGGAACAGAAGATCATCGATAAACTTGACAAACTCATCGAGGAACTCGAAGAACAACAACAACAACAACAACAGCAGCAACAACAGGCAAGCAGCGGGCAGGGTGGCAATAGCCAAGGCGGCCAGAGCACCCCAATGAGTGACAGTCAGATCGCCGGTGGAAACGGCAACGGAGACGTTGATCGAAAGAAAATTCAACAGAAAGATGGCTGGGGAAATCTCCCACCGGCGGAACGACAAGATGCTATCCAACAAATCAGTCGAGACCTCCCGACGCACTATCGGGAGGCAATCGAGGCGTACTTCCGCAAATTAGCAACTGATCGTGATTAGCTTTCAAAGTCCGATCGAATCACGAGCCCCACTCTTAACCTAATCTTCACTGAAAACTAAGCGTTCTCTGCCTCGTAATCTCAGCGGCATGCGATAACTTTTCCCGCATCTTCGGGAGCAACCCGTATTGCCAATAATCACGAGAGATACAAAGCAGATCATGAAGATTGCATTTTCACTTATCGGTAGCTTAGCCCTGCTCGCCATCGTCTCACCGGTTGCAGCAGTGGCACAAAACGCCAGTCTCCGCGGCACCATCGAAATCGACGGAAGTAGCACCGTCTACCCCATCAGTGAGGCTGCAGCTAGCGGGTTTAACAAAAAATACCCCAGCGTGAAAGTCAACGTGGGCGTTTCTGGCACTGGGGGTGGATTCAAGCGATTCACGAAAGGCGAGACAGACATCTCTGACGCCTCAAGACCCATCAAAGCCTCTGAGTTTGAAGCCTGCCGCAGTGCGGGAGTGGGATTCTACGAAATACCTGTGGCATACGACGGCCTCACCTTGGTGGTCCACAAATCGAATGATTGGGTTGATCACTTGACTGTGGATGAGATCAAGAAGATCTTCACCACCAAAGGCGGCGCAAAGACGTGGTCAGAAGTCAGAGCAGGCTGGCCAAATTCGGCAATCAAGATTTTTGCGCCTGGCACCGACTCCGGAACCTTCGACTACTTTAAGGAAGTCGTCGTTGGAAAAAGTGAGACCTCGTTACGCAGCGATATGAGCACGAGCGAGGACGATAACGTTTTAGTCACTGGTGTATCCGGGTCGCCCAATGCAATTGGTTTTTTCGGCGTAGCTTACTATCAAGAAAACAAGGATAAATTAAAGAGCGTCGCTGTAGTGAATCCCAGTACTGGGGCGAAGGTTGCTCCGACTGCGACCACCATTGAGGATGGGTCCTATGCTCCATTCAGCCGTCCGCTCTTTATCTATGTGAATGCAAAATCCTTCCGACGAGCAGAGGTACGGCAATTCGTCGCATACTACCTGCAAAACGCGCCAAAAATGGCTCAATCAACCGGGTACGTCGCGTTACCAGCCTCCATCTACCGCGAGGGCATGATGCGTTGTCGCTCACAAGATAAAGGGGTAGGAACCCACTATCTGACCGAAGCGATGGAAAAGCGATCGGGTGCAGTGACGAACGTCTACAAGGTCAGTAATCTTGTAAAGTAGCGGGGGGGAAAGAGGATTTTTCCCAACATTTTCACCCTGCGGGTACGCACCCGGGTTTACAGAGGAAAGTTGGGGGTCAACATTTACCAACTCAGCTTTTTTGGATTCCCATAACCAGGTTTACCAAGAAAAAAACGCTGAGTTAAGTCCCAACGTTTGTTCAACTAACGAATCCACCCGATCCCTCACCGTAAAAGCGTCGGAATGAACCGAGCAGTGGCGGAAATGTCAGAGGCATCATCGACATCTCTTGACGCGCGCGCCGGCAAGATACTGACACGCTCTCGAAAGAACCTCAGTACGACCCGGCTACGAGAAGCCGTTATCTATATCGGGTTGATCGCATGCGGTCTTTTCTCGCTGTTGATTACGGTATCGATCGTTGGTGTCTTATTTGGCGAAACACTGCAATTTTTTCGTTTTGATGAGGTGACTCTGGCAAACTTCCTTGGATCGGCTGAATGGACTCCACTACTAGGTGCGACCAAGAGCTTTGGGATCTGGGGACTAATCAGCGGAACCCTTCTCGTGACCGGTATTGCAATGGCGTTTGCACTTCCGCTCGGACTAATCACTGCCATTTATCTGAGCGAATACGCACCGCGTAAGACACGAGACATTCTTAAACCAATTCTCGAGGTGCTGGCCGGAATCCCAACGGTTGTTTACGGTTTCTTTGCACTCATGACCATTACGCCATTTCTACAATGGGTTCATGATGGTTTCAATGTTTACAATGCAATGAGTGCAGGCTTGGCAGTGGGTATTCTTTGCTTCCCAACCGTATGCTCGCTCGCAGAAGACGCGTTACAATCGGTTCCAAATTCGCTTAGAGATGGCGCACTGGGACTTGGCGGGACAAGGTTTGATGCGACGTTGAAAGTGATCCTCCCAGCAGCCCTTAGTGGAATCATCAGCGCATTCTTGCTAGCCGTCGCAAGAGCTATTGGAGAGACAATGATTGTGGCTCTCGCTGCGGGCAGCCGACCGCAAGCGACCCTGGATCCACGTGATGAGATACAAACCATGACCGGTTTCATGGTCCAAATGGCAGGCGGAGACGTTTCCAACTTTGGGACGGAATACTTCTCGATGTATGCCGTAGCTTTCACTCTTTTTCTAATCACGCTTACGCTTACGATGCTTGGAAATCTGGTCCGTCGACGCTTCAGGGAGACCTACGAATGAGCGTCAATCATAACAACGCGACAGAAACTGATTCTCCAGTTCCAAGATCCCCCAAGGATCTTCAAAGTCAACTCAGGGGTTCGGAAAAACGGATTTCACTCGACCACATTTTTCGCAAAGCTTGTGTTGCCATTGCCGCAGTGAGTGTGGTTATCCTACTTTTCCTTCTAGGGTCCATCATCACTCAGGGCGTTCCCTCGCTGTCCATCACACTGCTGACAGGCACTCCCGAACCGGACGCCGAGCAAGCGGGGGCTTGGCCAGCGATTGCGGGAACAATCTGGGTTTGCAGCATTTGTGCTTTGATCACGCTGCCAATTGGAATTGGCACTGCCGTATTGCTCGAAGAATTCAAGCCCCGAAATCGGTGGACGACCAAAGTCTTTTCGGTCATCCAAGTCAACATCAGCAATCTGGCGGGCGTTCCCAGTGTGGTGTACGGGATCCTTGGCTTGACCGCCTTTGTTTCCATGTTTGGTCTCTTTGACGGACCCGAGCAGCGTCAGAACCATTTGGAGATCGGCGCAACGTACTATGATCAGTTCACCAACTTGGCCAGTGACCCATTCATGAGCATGGGAATTGAGGATGCTAAGGAACGATATTTCTTAGCACCCGTCGCGTCCGCATCGTTGCCGCCCACGGTTCCCAAGGCGGGCATGACAGCCTTTGAGTACCAAGGGGATGAGCTGATAGAGGTCGATGTGATTATCGTGGGTCCTGAAGACTTTCCCTCTGACGATCCCGAAGAGCTTAGTCTTTCCATTGACGCCTCCGCGATTCCTGGACGCATCAGTGAGAAAGCATGGTACTACTTTAGTTTACCATTTGGACGCGGGGTCCTCGCAGGAGCCCTTACCTTAATGCTTGTAATCCTCCCTGTAATCATCATCAGCAGCCAGGAGGCTTTGCGGGCGGTACCGTCGTCGCTACGTGATGGAGCGAGGGGGCTTGGTGCCACCTCATGGCAGGTGGTGTGGAACATCACCCTACCGGCGGCAGCCCCAGGTATCCTGACCGGTTCAATCCTAGCGATGAGCCGAGCAATTGGCGAAACGGCTCCCATTTTGATCATCGCCGGGATTGTCTACATTCGTAACGCACCTCAACACTTGATGGATAGCTATACGGTCCTGCCACTTCAGATCTATAATTGGACAAGTCGGCCCCAAGAGGAATTTCACTCGATCGCAGCTGCTGGAATCGTCGTCTTACTTTTGATCCTGCTCACTTTCAATGCCGCGGCGGTTGTACTCCGACAACGCATGCAAAACAAAACTCGCTAGGGTGTGCTATGAGTCAGATGCAAATGGAAGTTACGCGTGAACGCCAACGAAATAAACGCACAATGAAAACCTCTGCCACCAATTCAAGCCAAGCCGATGAATCAACGGCACCAGTAGAGCAAGATCCCGTAGCGATCGAAACAAAAGATCTTTGTTCCTGGTACGGGAATTTCCAAGCGTTGCATGACATCTCACTCTCGATACCAAAAAACAAGGTCACGGCATTCATCGGACCAAGTGGTTGTGGGAAAAGCACACTGCTTCGTTGGTTCAACCGCATGAATGACACCATCCCGAGTGCACGTGCAACAGGACACGTCAGATTGGGCGAGACTGACCTACTCGACGCCACAACCGACGTGGTTGAATTGCGACGCAGGATTGGCATAGTCTTCCAAAAGGCGAACCCATTCCCAAAATCCATCTTTGAAAATGTTGCCTGTGGTCCACGACTGCACATGCAACTCTCCCGGAGTGAATTGTCAGACCTAGTGGAATGGGCCTTACGTAAAGCAGCGGTCTGGGAGGAAGTAAAAGATCGACTCAACGCACCAGCTTTAGGCCTCTCCGGCGGACAGCAACAACGCTTGTGCATTGCAAGAGCCATCGCAACGGGACCGGAGGTGTTGTTGATGGACGAACCCTGTAGTGCGCTGGATCCCGCGAGCACGTTGGCAATCGAGGACTTGATGGACGAATTACGGGATCAATACTCCATCATCATCGTAACCCATAATATGCAACAAGCTTCGCGCTGCAGCGACAAGACTGCATTCTTCTTCGAAGGACGTGTCGTCGAATTTGCCTCAACCGAGAAGATCTTCACGTCGCCCGACTCAGAGAAAACGGAAGACTATGTACGTGGGCGATTTGGGTAACCCCGAACAATCTTTTTCTCTCTGCGATTGAAATCTCGCACCCTTCGTAACAAAGTGACCAAGAATGACAAAACATCTGGATCGCGAATTACAGCACCTTCGAACCAGCCTGGTAGAGCAGTTCGGCTTGGTTGAGCGGATGATTCAGCAGTCGGTGAGATCACTCATTCAACGCGATGCTGGACTCGCAGGTGAAGTGATTGAACGCGATGAAGAAGTTGACAGAGCCGATACACATATTGAAGAGGAATGCCTAAAGCTCTTGGCGCTGCACCAACCTGTCGCGACGGATATGCGCTGGCTGGTGACGGTAGTTAAAGCCAACAGCGACCTTGAACGAATGGCTGACCTGGCTTGCAACATCGCTGAACGTTCAAAATCACTGGATGCTTACCCGCTCTATCCGGTTCCTCATGAAATTGAAGAAATGGTTTCCATCGCAACAAAGATGGTTAGGGATGCGTTAGATGCGTTCGTCGAGAGAGATCCCGCGAAAGCGGTCGTGGTGATTCAGGAAGATGATGAGATGGATTCACTAAACCGCACGGTCATTTTGCAGCTGCAGAAAACCATGCGTGAATCGCCTGATAATGTTGACCCCGCCCTGCATTGCTTCAGCGCCTCGCGGCACCTTGAGCGAATCTCGGACCTGGCAACCAACATCGCCGAGGATGTCATTTATCTCGTTGAGGGTACAATCGTCCGGCATCAGCATGATAACTTCATCGCACCGGAGTGAGCTCGGACCACAACTACAGTGACGTAGGTCACCCGTTTTTCGATCTGCTGTTAATCTTGATATCCCTCGTCACGCTCCCCAATACCCATCTGGTCTCCTGATCGACCAACCGGTCTCCTGAACGAGTGAGCTGCGAACTCATCGCTGGCCGATCTTTCAATAGGGTTCCGCAAATGCGGCAAATGCCCCAAGGCCTCCATCAACCTCCAAATCAGTGCCGGTCACAAATTCGGCATCACCACTGGTTAACCACAATACCGCGTTTGCCACCTCTTCAGGTTTTCCAATTCGACCGAGAGGATGTCGGTTAGCCAACGCCTCGGCTCCTCCCTGCTCCTCGAGAGACGCTCTGACCATGGGTGTATCAATTGCACCAGGTGAAACGGAAACCACACGAACCCCTTTCCTCGCGTACTCGACCGCCCATTGTCGTGCTTGCATCACATTGGCACTCTTAATGGGGCCATACACTCCAACTTCGCGCGCCGTGCGATGTGCCTGTCCACTCGCGAGATTCACAATCACTCCGCTTCCCTGCTCAACCATGATTGGCAAAACCAATCGAGCCATTCGTAGATAACCGAGCAGGTTGATCGAAGTCATCTTTTCAATCACCCCATCGTCCAATTCATCAATTGGACAATAGCTAGCCACTGGTTGTATGGCGGCATTGTTCACCAAAACATCAAGGAACCCATGCTCCTCTCGAATGCTCTCAATGGCGTTACCGCAGGCTTCGATGTCCGAAACGTCACACTTTAGATTTTTAACCCCCTCAATTTCCCCGTCAGGTGAACCGGTATCAATTGAGATCACTGACGCTCCCGTCTCCGCAAAAGAACGTGCGATTGAAAGGCCGATCCCTCGTGCCCCCCCGGTAACCACAACAACTCGGCCGGTATTCTCATAGTTTACCTTGCCTTTCGGTCGACTCGATGCCATCACAATTTCCTCATTAGCGATCATTGCGTTTTATTTTGGATTTAAATCCAGACCTATTGCTATCTCAATTTCATCGCATGCTGGAACGCTGAATAAGCTAGCCTCGGTTGAACGAGCGGAATTCTCTGACTGGACTTAGCGTTTACTGCCCCTTTGATCGCCCTGCACCCGAACTCTTCTCTTCTTTAAGACCATGCAGCATCAGCCGCTCGTCTAATTCGCTATCGAGCCGACTCAGCACATCTTTGAACTTTGCCTTGTTTGCAAGGTTATTGAACTCCTCCCGATCGCTATTCATGTCATAAAGCTCACGAGTCCCGTCCCGATACCTCATGTAATGCCAATTCGTCGTCCGCAAAGAATGTCCCTGATGAAAGGAAAGCGCGTGTCGCTTTACAGAGTGCTCAGGGTTCTCAAGTACCGGAACCAGACTTTCACCTTGCACGCTATCGGGTATATCCAGATCAACGAGTTCGGCCAGAGTCGGAAACACATCAACCAATTCGACAAGAGATTCGGATCGGCCTGGTTCATATCCAGGCGCATCAATCACCAACGGGACTCGCAACACCTGCTCATGCAAGTTGGACTTCTGCCAGAACCCGTGATCACCGAGGTGATATCCATGATCACTCGTAAACACAACCGCAGTCGACTCTCTCAAACCTAACCCATCGAGTTGCTCCAGTATTCGGCCTACCTGGGTATCCATAAAGGAAACCGCGGCGTAATAAGCGGACCACATTCGCTTCTGGTTGTCCGGGTACATTCCAATCGAATTGGTGGCTGAAACCGTTCTCGCACGCCCCATCTTTGGAATATCATCCAAATCACCCGTTTGTTGCGGTGGCAGCAGCATGCTTTCCCAAGGGTAGGGTTGGAAAAACTGCCGTGGTGCCACCATTGGATAATGAGGGCGAACGAGTCCAACGGCTAAAAAGAAAGGTTCTTTTGAATGAGTTTCCATCAATTCAATCGCCTTACTCGCGGCTTTATGGTCGGCTTGGTCCGAACCATCTCCATCGTATTTCACTGAAACGAACATCCGATGGGGCATCTTGGTGGATTGTCGACCCTCAAGCGAGTCCGTAAAGACATTGAGATTAAGACAGGCATAATCTCCCGGCGTGTGCGCCTCGAGCCCAGGAGCATTGAATCGCTCCGTCCATGAAGAAGCGACATCCAAACCATTGGTGCCCGCTATGATGTCGCCCGGAACTCGCATGTGATAGATCTTACCAACACGAGCACTATACCAACCGTTTTCTCGAAAATGTTGCCCGAGGTTGACCGCACCCGTTCCTTGGTACCGGCTGAACATCAACGATTGCCGTGAAGGTGCACAGGACGTTCCTTGACAGTAGGCTCGAGAAAAAAGCATGCCTCGGTCTGCCAACGCATCAAGATTTGGCGTCTGACAAAAACGGTCGCCGTAACATCCCAAAACGTTAGCACGCAGATCGTCAGCGATGATCATCAGGACGTTACGGATTTTCGGTTTGGCGTTCTCAACACCCCAGCTGGTGGGAGCGATGCAGAAGGTCAACAAGCCAAACAGAGCGGCATAGCGAAACACAGCAAACCCCTTACTCAAACATCTCAAAAAGAAAAAGCGACGTATTGAACGAAAGCGACATTGTAACCAGATCCCCGGACCTGAAACGACCATTGGACTATGCATCGCTCCTGTCTGACGCCAACTTTGCAAAACAACCCCCACGTGATCTGAAACCGCATGAAGTGTGTGTGTTTTGGGGGGAACAGTCAGTGGCATTTCAGTAGACCCACCAGGCAACTTCTCGGCAACCGGCCTATCCTCCCCTAAGTCCTGCAATCCAGATGCCCATCACGGGAAGCAGCTAACAGATAAAATACCGTTGAACGCATGTCGTTGCGTTTTGCTTCCTCATTACGGCGCAAAACCCGCTTGGCGACCATCGGCCCAAGGTACGTCTTCACAAAGAGAACCACTCAAACCATGGAACGAACCTACCGAGTAAGGCACCAATTACAAATCCACCCAAAGCACCCAGCACCGTCATCACGATCGAATCAAGCTGACCAACAACGATTGCACCGATCATTGAGCCACTGAGGCAGAAGGCTGATATCCAAAGGAAGCGGAACAGTTTTAAAAACATGAATGATGTCGCTGAATCTAGGGCGCGTGGTTGATGCAACCGTTTAAGAAGTGTGCAACGCGCGTAAATGGGTTGGCCTGACAATGGAACATTTACTTAATCCTGCTAGGCAGGAAACGGATTGAAAAAGCAAAGCGGAGTGTAACGAACGCTACAAGGGGGCGAAAGCTTTACACGAGGGAAACTGATACGCGGCATGACACGTAGCTTTCCTAAACCATTTCTCAATCAGAGCTGGTCCGCGAAACGCAAAAGAAGGAGCGATTCACCTTGGGCCAGATAAATATCAGGCGAACCGCCTCCAACGGCAAACGCGATGTTTAATCAATCAGACGGATCGTTCCTTCAGCTGGACCGGGACGAACTTCACTGCATGGGCCTGCCCTAGTCAGCCCAGAATCTCAATCCTATCAACTGCCTCGTCGCATCGTTGGTGGATTCTTTTTGCGCGTCACCGGTGAAATCCCCCCCAAACGACACCTCCCAACTCGCGTTGCGGAACCGGCCACATCACCAGATTTTCTCAGCAAATCTTCCAAAAACGACGTGAAAATGCGTTTTTGCTCGGCATCCACTCGAATGCGACTAGAGTGGACTGCAACGGAAGCCTGATTTATGGCCCCACAAGCCACTCCGAGGCGTATTCGTTCTTTTTTCTTGGGGCCAGTTAAGACTAAGATGTCCGGTTCACGCAACCATTTCCTCGCCCAACTACCTTTGCCATGATGTTTCACCGATATTCAATTCTCTCACTCTTGCTAGTGATACCGACGTTGAACGTATGGGGCCAGGCAGAAATCTTTGGGCCCGAAGGGGACGCCACCATCGAGGGCCCAGTCGTGCAGGCCCTCTCCGATGACGACCCACTCCTAAAACAACTTCTGGAGCAAGCAGGTCGCGGCAACCAACTGCTTGCGTCCTCGATCAATTCTTTATCACGTTTGGGGCGATGGAAGGAGGTCGATCAACTTTTACAAACGGTCGAACAAAAGCAATTGGATGAGAAAACGCTAGCTGAAATGTTTTTCACCATTGGCCCTGATAACTACCTCAGACTAAAGCAACCGGGAATCCTTAGTGATCAAGGCGTTAAGACTTTAGATAGCCTGCAGGCCGCGGCAAAAAACTATAGCCAATCGGACCAAAGAATCCGCGATGCAATCAATAATCTCGTTGCATCCGAAGAGGACACAAGACTACAGGCGACACGAACGCTTTTGTCCGGGGGTGATTCTTCCGTGCAGGCACTCGTTGCTGCATGTAGCCAACCTCAACCCAATCTAAAACTGAATCGTATGCTGAGTACCCTCGTCGCGTTGGGAGAAGGTGGAACATCAGGATTAAGACAATTGGCACTGTATGGCAAACCGGAAATCCGTCCTCACGCAATGAATTCACTCGCACGCATCGATCTCGATAAGCACCGGATTGACATTGCCACCGCTGCTCACGCGCAAGACTCAACCAACGAAGAGCGTGCACTTGCTGAGCAGTTATTAGATAAGACGGGTAGGTTTCCGACACGTGGAGAAACATTCAAAACACTCTCTTTTGACCTCGAACGATCCGTGGCATCCGCCCGTCGGCAGACCAACACGGGTGCAAACACGAACATCTGGTTCGTTAATGAAACGCTTGATGGAATTACCAACAGACGGGTAAAAACTCACCAAGCTCATTTCCGGGATGTTTATGACGCTGCATCGCGTTTACAGAGATTCGGTGAATTGACCGGTGAAATGAAGGCATTGACTACTTTGCACACAATTAGCTACGAGCTGATCATCGACCCTGACTGGGGCGATGCTGAACAACTAACGGCGATGCGAAAACGTTTTCCGACTCTCACCAATCCGACAGCACTGTCAGGGCTCCTGAGGGATGCACTGACAATACAAGAGATCCCCGGTTCGATTGGACTGGTAAGAATTGCTGCCAGTCAGCAGTGGACGAGTGAACAAGAAAAGCAATTCCTCGCTGGCACTGCAGGAACTCCCGGCGCTCTGGCGACCGCTGCGGTCGCAGCAGACACACGATTACGCTACGAAGCATCGGTGGCAATTTCCAACATGGCAAAAGGTCAAAGCTACGCCGGTGTAAGCCAAGTGAGGAAAACGTTAAGCGAAATGCTGCGGTTAGGTGACCAACCCTTGGCGATTCTGGTCGAAACAAGAACCGAAGTGATCATCCGATACGAAAATCTGCTTCGGCAGATGGGCATGCGAGTTGAAATCGCATCGACTGTCGCTCAGGCACAACGACTTGCTGACCAAGGTGGCGACCTCAGAGTGATTCTCGCAAAGCAGCAACTGGTAGACCGAACTCCCATCGAACTCATTGACACGATCAGACGCACCCAACGGGGGAGAAACATCCCGATAGCGATTTTTGGTGAGGAAGAGATCAGTCTCGGCGCTCCGCGTTGGAGCGCACCGACAGAATTCCTTTTCGAGCCGGTAACCGCGGTCACTCTCAATACACTCCTCGAGCGTTCCAACCAAAGGTATTATTTGCCTCCGATATCGGAAGCGGATCGAACGCAATATCGCGAACAAGCGCAAACCTTGCTGAACTGAGCCATTCCTGGCTCTCACTTCACTGCGACAACCCGACCTCTGACGCCGGCAACTCTTTTTGTGGTAATGAGACCATAGGAATTGACCCCAAGACAAACGATCAGGAATCCTGAACGGTTGCCACACCTGCCAGCCCACCATCCTGCCTTAACGGTATTGAGGTCACCACTGTTGATTCCTTGGTGGCTTCTTTTTTAGCGCTAAACTGCAGCCAGCGTCTTTTGACCGCGAGGGCATTCTTTCCGCGAGCAAACGTCCGAGAAAACTCCTCAGGCCGGAACACTGCTTCTGGTACCTGCGATCCCATAAAAAGGAGACTTCGAGTACCTGAAAAGCGTGCGGAAACGCTGCGTTCGCGCCGACGAGCCAAACAGAAATCCGCTAGACTACAGGGTAGCAAGAAGAGGGAGTCCCTTGCTCGTACAGCTGCCCCTACATCCGTACGGCCGACTGTTCTGCCCACTGGAAGGGAAAATTGGAATTCCCGCGTTCATCTTCTTCTCAATGCCCTAGGCAAACGCCAATCATTGTCTTTATCTTTTCGTCATCACACTTCCCGTAAAAACTGACGCGTCTCAAGTTCATATGGCGATTTTTGGAATTCCACCCGGCGCAAAGAGCGGCCCGCCAATCCCGGGAATCATTGGTAATTCCTCAGCCATGCAAGAGGTTTATCGTGTGACACGACGGGTTGCTGGAAGCAACGCCTCCGTGTTGATCCTTGGTGAGACGGGCGTTGGCAAAGAACTGATCGCAAACGCGATCCATCGGTTAAGCAGACGAAGTGGTGGACCATTTGTTCGAGTCAATTGCGGCGCGTTGAGTGAGAGCCTTCTCGAGAGCGAACTCTTTGGGCACGTACGTGGCGCCTTTACCGGTGCTGTTGCCAATCGCACCGGTCGATTTGAAGCGGCCAATGGCGGTACCGTCTTCCTGGATGAGATCAACAGCACCTCGCTCACCCTACAGGTCAAACTCCTACGGGTGCTCCAAGAACGTGAGTTTGAAAGAGTCGGTGACACCAGCACACTCAGTACTGACGCCCGAATCGTCGCAGCAAGCAATCGCGACCTGATGCGGGAAGTCCGAGAGGAACGGTTTCGCGAGGATCTCTACTGGCGTTTAAACGTGGTGCCAATTGAAATCCCCCCCTTGCGGAGACGCAGAGACGATATCCCGCAACTCGTATCATTCTTCCTCGAGCACTACAACGAAATCAATGATCGATACGTTGTTCACATTGGCCCGGGCACCATGGAAGCGATGCAAGACTATCACTGTCCTGGCAACGTTCGAGAACTACAAAACTATATCGAGCGTGCCGTTGTCATGGCGGAGACAGATGAGCTGACAGTCGACCTCCTACCCGACTGCGTTACTTCTCGTCAAGCAAATTCGACGCTTAGCCTCTCGACTGGCGATTTTGACTCACTCACGCGTGAGGTTGTAACCAGAGGACTCAGCGAGTCAGGAGCACCCAGCGGCACCATCCACTCTGTAATTGTCGATCAAGTCGAGAAGGAATTAATCAGCCAAGTTCTTGCTGCATGCGGTGGTGTGCAGACAAAAGCAGCCACCCAATTGGGCATTAACCGGAATACGCTGCACAAGAAAATAAAAGACTACAACCTTGATGAGGCTTCGGAGTGAATCAGAGTATTCACCTTTTAAGCTCTTACCTATCGGGCTAGCCTGGAACAAAACCGCACCAGAAACCGCCTAACGGTTACCGCCTATGCCTGGGGTGGCAATATTCAGCCTTTCAATAATGGCATTCTCAACCTTCATGGTGCCCGGGCGGATCGTCATCGAACGCACTGCCCCCTCCGGCCCAGCACTCCCGTCGGGTAATGTCTGCCGAAAGATTGCTGGAGCATTAGGGGCCCCCTCCACAGTAAACAAGTCCTTCGCAGAGGAATAGGTTGCACGCGAGGCTGATCCCTCCAGGAGTCCTTGATCATTGCGAGTTCGAAAAATAACTCCATCAACTGCCGACATTTCCCAACGCGAAGACAACCCTGCAATCTGACTCGCTTGCACCATCTCGGGCTCAAGATTGAAGCGAAGACGATCACAATCAAGCGTTGATTCCCCGGAGGATATTGCATCCATTTTCCTCGCATCAAACGTACTCTCCCAATTCTCTGTCGGCTTAACCCCAATTCGCACTCCACGGGTAAATTCAAGCTGCTTACCATCAAATGCAGCCTGCATTTCGCCATAGAAGACCAGATGAGCACCAGTGATTGCTCGTTGATTCAGGTCAATCTTCTCGCTCGCATTAACATTGCGAGTAAGCAAGGGCTGGTCCGCCTTCTCCGCGACCCAACCTCGGTACCAACCAGGACCATCACCTGACAGAAGACCACCTTGCTGAGGCTGCAAGGTGAGCATTTTTGCATTCAATAAATGGCGCGCTTCCATCACTCCATCAAGACCGCGATGAATCGCTTGAACGATGACCGGCAGCGTCTCTGACTGCATCAAGGTGATTGTATTCACTTCAGCTTTTCGCATCGCTTTCATATCATCAACCGAAACCGAGCCGGCGAGTTCCGCCTGCAGCCGATCACCCGAGAGCTCCAACTCCCATACCTCATCACTTCGTATGAGAGTTGCGCTCATTTCCACACCATCGGAAAGCACGGCGGTGCGCCCATCAAAAATCATCTCCCCCGCCCAGCGACAATAGGGAGTCTTTCCCCAACGGTATCCAGCACTACCCGCTTCGGATCCGCCCAGCGGTAAAGCCGCTGTCGGCAATTGGAATTCGCCGGCTGCGTTCATCCAAATGAGATTATCACTCGGGCGGACCTGAATCTGTGGCCCAACAAAAAACCCATCTCCTAACTCGAGTCTCGCTGGCGATCCGTCTCGACTGGTCAATTGCAGCACGTCCTCACCGCCGCCATCAATCAACTGCAAGTGATCCCCCGTTAACCTCGTGGGCAATAATTGTGCTCCGGTCTTGATTTCATGCTTCACCTCCACGTTTCCCATAACGGAGAGCTTTTTTGCTTCAATTTCAGATCCGCGAATTGCCAACTGCGCACGTATCGACTCGCCGCGTATCGAGGGTCGTGCTCTCGCGACCGGATCGACCGACGAGGTAGATTGCTTTGGCTGGACGACCCATTGTCTTAGCGAGGAATCACCGTTCGCTCCCTCGTTGTTAGGATCCAACGATACAGCCTCTTCAACAAAGAACAGCAGAACTTTCTCGGCCTCGGCCTCCAATGCCTGAGTGTTGATGGTCACCCCGCCCGATACCTCAAACCGGTTAGGCACGTATTGAACCCTGCCTTTGGAATAAACGGAATTGGTTAGAACGCCCGCGATTGAATCAGCGCGAAAATCCCCCCCGTCCGACATGGACGCAAAGACATCGCCATCCACCCAGAACTCTATTTGCTCCATTATTTCCGGACCGGCTGGGGATTCCGCGGAGTTTGGCCCCGCAATTGAGTTCGCCATGATCTCGCCGCGAATGCCATCCTCAGCAGGGGAAGCCAGCCCTGACGCACTGGAAGCAACCGATCCAGGCTGATCAACCACCTTTTTCGGTCTGACCTTCACCCCTTCACGCCATTGTGCTCGTCGCACCGGAATTTGCGGATCATCAAACTGGACAATTCCCGCTCCGGGAGCATCAATCACCCCGATGACATCCAAGGATTTGGGATCAAAACGATAGTTCAGCCGAGCTAACCGCGCCGTGACCATGCCTTTGCGTAATTGAACCCCCTTACTCCCACTGGCTTCGATCACACCGGAGGATACGTTCAAATCAATTTTCTCGGCCGCCAACTCGGCTTCAAACGCAGGTAATTTCGCCACAACTGGATCACCAGTCGCAACAATTTCCACCAGCCAGTCCAAGGGTGACTCGCGACGAAGCCCGCCGTTCATCGGATCATTGAGTACCAAGCGTATCGCTTCACAATCAAACCGGTCTGCTAATTTTCCTTGAACATGGTGCACGAGTGACACTGAATCTCGCAGCGACAGATGATCAAGCGCGAAATCGTATTCCACGCGTCCCCCACAGGTCAGCGAGAGCATGCCGTTGCCCTCATCTTGGGTGAGGGCACTATCGCCCCCGGATTCGGCCAAAGCCTCTTCGCTTTCTGGCTCACCTTTTACCAAACCGCTCCATAGCGACCCGTTAGATAGCGGCATCACTAATTCATCCAGGTAGATCAACTCCATGCGATCCAGTACCGTCGCTGCTCCCTCCCGACTTTCCGAAGGTTGCGTCGGACCATCGAGGTGAATGGTCAGGTCACGTCCCTTCAGGCGTGTGGAGCCGAGAGTCATCTCGATCGTCTCAGTCGTCCATATTTTCTGGCTATCGATCCCCACATTCGAAGTTAAGATTTCAAACGAATCCTCGGTCGGTTCTTCACTGACACGATGAAGATGAACCGTTCCAATCATCCTTCCTCGTTGTATCGGGGGAGCGCCCCCACTCATGACATCCAGCGATTCAGTGAATTTAATTTCCGCGCCCTGCTCCGCCTCTAGAATAATTGGATTGCCCATTTCGTCTGCAGACATCCCGCGCCCCACAATGACCGTGACCGGCCACAGTCTCCACTGATCATTCTCAACCTGCTCCCAAGACTGAAAAAGCAGCATCCCGTCAGCGGTTTGTAGCTGCTTGCATTTTCCGCGCTGCCATGCACCCTCAGCAAATAAATCCTGAATCGCCCCCTCGATTTCTAGGACTTCATCCGCACCTACATCTACAGGCTCCACGACCGGCGCCTCGAGAAACGGCGAAACCAACGCGCGATAACCTGTTGCGCAAGCAACAAGCACCAGGAGAGCAGACGTGTAGTGCCGAAACCTAGTCAACATCAAAACTACACTTCACTTTCTTGTAAATGGACTCTCAAGGCAGCAACCCAAACCATTGATCAACACCACCTTTTAATTCTCATCCGCTTTCAGACTTGATCTCACCTTATCGCCTGAGGAACGTGCTGTTCCCACCGTCCCTTTGCGCGCAAGATCCGTTCAACACATTCCCGTAACACACCCTCACCACCAGCTGCTTTTAGGATCCAGTCCGCAGAGTCAGTCACGTCTTTTGCGCCGTCCGAAGGTGCGACGCTAAGTCCAACGCTTTGTAGAACTGGCAAATCTGGGAGATCATCACCGACATAACAAGCGTCCTGCCAGCCATAACCCCACCGATCAAGTAACTCCGCGGCGGCGGCAACTTTATCGGAACATCCCTGCACAACGCATTTGATCCCCAATTCCTTTGCCCGCATTGAAACAACCGAACTCTCGCGAGCAGTGATAATGCCGAATTCGAAGCCACTTCTCATCCACAACTTAATCGCCAGCCCGTCACGAACATGAAACGATTTGGATTCGACCCCCGTACTGTTGTAGGTAATCAAGCCATTGGTCATGACGCCATCAACATCAGAAATCATGCACCGTATCGGCGCTACAATCTCCGAATCGGGTTTCATTAATGGAGGCATAACAAAAAACAGTAACGGGTAAATGAGGAGGGAATAATTCTTAAAAGCGGGTTCGAGCCAGCGCGGATAACCCGTCCTCGGGTTACCGCCGCAACATTAGCGATCCTTCGTTGGGAATTTCAAACACTGACGAGTATCCAGGTCCTCCGATAGCGCAACGAGGTCTGTAATGTCGATAAGTCCCAATGGACATCCGTCGCTATCAACAACAGGTAATTCGCTGATTTTCCGATGTGACATAATTGCGACTGCGTCATTGAGCAACGTGCCGCTGTGGGTCGTCAAGGGATCGGAGGTCATGATCGCTTCAATGGGCTCATCTAAAGCAGAGTCCTTGCGATTTTGTAACAGGCGAGCGAGATCACTGTCGGTAAATAAACCCGCAAGACGACCGGAATCGTCAGTCAACATCACCGCTCCTGAACATCGCTGTGCCTGAGTTGCAGAGATCATCGCCTCACGAACCGTTGAGTGAACGCTCGCCATACGACACCCACTGAGTGGCCGCATCAATTGATCCACCGTGGCTAATTTTTGGCCTAATGCTCCACCAGGGTGAAACCGAGCAAAATCTTGCGGCGAAAATCTTCGCAATCGGCTGGCCAACATCGCGATGGCATCCCCAACTGCCATGAGCACCGTAGTACTGGAGGTGGGTGCGAGGCCATTTGGACAAGCCTCTCGGTGCTTACCAACCACTACCACGCAGTCACTGGCAACCGCGACTGGATTGTCCGTGTCAGCTGTCAACGAAATTAATCCTGCACTATGCTGACGAAGGAACGGCGCGATGCGCACTACCTCCTCACTCCGCCCCGAAGTGCTTAACGCGATAACCAAATCCTGAGAATGGACTCGTCCCAAATCGCCATGCACGGCTTCAGATGGATGGAGAAAATGAGCACGGGTTCCGGTGCTGGCAAGCGTCGCCACTAACTTTTGACCTACTAAACCGGCTTTTCCAACACCGGTAACGATGACGCTTCCTTCTGTTTCCGAGATCCATTCCGCAGCGCGAACCGCTTCAGCAGAAAGCTGCTCCGCAGCGGAGATAATCGCTTCTGCCTCGAGCCTCATGTTAGATCGAAGCATCCCCAAACGCTGTAATAGCGTGGAGGGAAAATCAAGATGATCTGAATGGCGTACCGGATTTGCTGACAACACACACCTTCCTTGGTGCTTCTCCTAATGACAAAGGATCACTGGCGATCCCTAGACCGGTGTTATCCTATACGGAATTGATGTTTCGCCACAACGCTGCATCCAAGAATCCAAGCAGCTAGCAAGATGCTAGCAAAGGGCCGTTTGCCTTCATGGCAGGGTGATCGTCTCATCAAGATTCATCAAGGCACGAGAAAGGAGCATCCAGCGATCCTCGGCCTGGTCGACACCGCCCACAAACTGCAACATTGAATTGACCTCCTCCTCGCTCGGGCTTCGAACTAACAATCGCTCAAACAAGGCGATTGCAAGCATCCGATCCGAGGCATCCTCTCCAAGTTCCCGCTGCACCCGCCGCGAAAGCGCTGTTGCGATCTCAACGAACATCGGATCGTTCAACAACGTTAACGCCTGAAGAGGTGTTGTGCTTGAGTCCCTTCTGGCAGTGCAAAGCTCACCTGAGGGCCCGTCAAAGGTGGAAAATGCTGCAAACGGAGCCGTTCGCTTACTAAAGGTGTACAAAGACCGACGGAAACGATCCTCGCCGCTCGAAGTGTTCCAAGCTGGATTCCCCCACGCCAATTGCATCACCGTTGCAGGCTGAGGCGGGTAAACACTCGGCCCTCCCAACTTTGCTGTCAGTTGCCCTGCAGCCGACAAAAGAGCATCTCGCAACACCTCCGCTCCAAGTCGCCGCCGAGGAAAAACCGATAGCAAGCGATTATCAGGATCGCTCGAAGGGGGATCAGCAAGCGACTGACGATAGACCGCCGACAACACAATTTGACGATGCAATGCCTTGCTTGACCATTGTTGCTCTGCAAATCGGATCGCAAGAAAGTCTAGCAACTCGGGGTGAGACGGTTGGTCGCTCTGTGTTCCAAAATCACCGGCGGTCTTTAAGATCCCAACACCGAAAAACTCTCGCCAGGATCGGTTCACCGCAACCCTTGCCGCGAGTGGGTTCTGTTCGCTGACAAGCCAATTCGCAAACTGCAAACGATTACGAATTTGCGTGTCGGATTTCTTGCTGAACAGGGATGGCAGTCCAGGTTCGACCGCATTCCTTCGCTGTAGGTATTCCCCACGATGATGTCGATAGGTTTGACGATGATCCGCCTCACCACGTTCACGCATTGCCAGGGTTCGCGTCGGCAAGGGCATCGATCCGCTCAAGCGGTCGACTTCCTTACGCTCTTCCTTCAAAAGAGGTGTCTCCATAATGAACTCTTCAGCCAGCAGGCGGAACTGAGCTTCATTCAACCCCGAGGGATCCGATTTAATCAGCCACTCATTCCAGCTCACAGGTGTTTTCACAGCCACCGCGGGTTGCCCAGTCGCAACGGAAAAACGAAACTTACCCAGAGCCGCTGCGAAGTGTCTCTCAAAGAGCATTTCGATTTCAAGTTCACCCGGTTCGGTCAATGGGGACGAGAATTGCAGTACAAGCTGACTCGCCTTTCCCTCATTACCTGACGTTGACCAACCCGTAGAACCCTCCGAATCAAATACATTGGTCGCGGCCGCCCCACCCGAACCAATGCTGATCTTTCCGTAACTATGTGACGCATCCGCAAACGTGACCGGCTGTCCGTTAAGTGAGACCTTGAGCTCGCTGAGAAAAAAATCTCCTCGCCTCCCTTCGTAGTAAGCCATCCCTGGACCACTGGCAGGCAACGATTCGTCCGGCAATGCTTCTAGCCTCAGAGATGTCGCTCCAACCATGCTTTCGAGAATCTTGAATCTCAGTTGATAGACATCTCGTTTGGTAACGTCACCGCTCGCTAAAATCTCACCCTCACTCAAAACATTCAACTTCGGCATTGTGGAATCGTATCCCTGAAGCGCAAGAGTTTGCCAAGGTCGAGCATTATCAAACTGCTGCGTCACCCAATTCCGAAAGTTCTCTAATAACTCTTCCTTATCGCTGGGTGAATCCTCTTTCCATTCCGAGAAAGAAGGCAAATGCGTATCGACTAAACCACTGAGAGCGACCGAAATCTGTTCTTTCTTCTGCATGATCTCTGCGTCTCGTTCCGGGCTGGAGACCAGCAGGTCAGGCTCATCCGCTTGATTAAGCAACGCCATCATGCGGTAGTATTCATCATGCGTGATCGGATCAAACTTATGGGTGTGACATTGTGCGCATCCGATGGTTAACCCCATCCAAACCGTCCCAGTCGTCGCCACTCGATCGACCAATGAATAAAACCGGTACTCAAGTGGGTCGATGCCGCCCTCTTCATTCAGCATGGTGTTGCGATGAAATCCCGTTGCGATTCTTTGATCAGTGGTCGCCCCAGGTAGCATATCGCCCGCTAATTGCTCGATTGAAAACTGGTCGTACGGCATGTCCCGGTTCACTGCATCAATCACCCAATCACGATACGGCCAAATCGATCTGGGACGATCCTTCTCATAACCATTGGTATCGCTGTACCTCGCTAGATCGAGCCAATTTCGCGAGAAACGCTCACCATATTCCGGCGAAGCTAAGAACCGGTCAACGAGCTTTCGAACCGCTGCTGGATGGTCATCCTCAACGAATCGCTGCACCTCCTCAGGATCAGGAGTTACACCGAGGAGATCGAGCGAGAGACGCCGAATGAACCTACGTCGATCGACTGGTTGTGCTGGACGCATCTCCGATTGCTCCAAGCGGGCGAGGATGAAACGGTCCACCTCTCCCTTGCACCAGTCACCGGCGTCAACATCTGGAATACCAGGATTCGCCGGCGGAATGAACGCCCAGTGAGGCTCATACTTTCCGCCTTGTGTAATCCATTTCTCTAACTGGTCAATTTCCATCGCGGTGAGTTTGTGCCCGGTCTCTGGCGGGGGCATCCGCAAATCACTATCAGCCGTTTTGATTCTGGCGATGAGTTCACTGCGTTCTGGCTCACCGGGAACGACTGCGGCATAACCACCCAGATCCTCGTGCGCAGCCTCCTCTTGGTCTAGCCGCAAATCCGCTTCTCGTGTTCCCTCATCCGGTCCGTGGCATTTGAAGCAGTGTTGGGCAAGAATTGGTCGAATCGAGCCGCCGAAAGAAATCTGCTCATCGGGTGTCGCACCTTGATCAACCTGACCCTCAGGCAAATTACCCTTACCCTGCTCGGTGGGTGTACCCGCAAGGCCCTTTGTATTGCCCACCCCCTGCGTGGCCACGAAACAGAAAAGGCCCACAACCGCAATCGGCTTGAGGCGGAAGGGCTGAATTCGCAAAAGCAAACGTCGTGGCATTTGATTAAGAATGATTTGTAGTTGAATTAAAAAGAAGTGAGTGTTTTACACGCTGCACTGGGCTGCCGTGACGTTGTCACGATAACGCCCCAACCCGTCACTCAAACAACGCCTCTTGCTCCAACCTAGTTTTACCAGAACTGAGGACGCAACATCCCGGGACCCTCCATTAGATTGCAGTTCCCTATGACCGCATGTCGTGTGGAGGGCTCCACAGCGGAAAAATAAAATCCCCACCAACGGCGATAATCTACTTTCCTCGGGATTCACGCTGATCCTTGCAAAGAAAATGAGATTTATAAAAGACCGTGCGGCACAGCGTCACACACCGAGCATATTTTGATCACGTGCTTGCTTTGCCTCAACAGCTCCTCCGTAAATCTCATGCCCAACCAACATTACCATCCCAACGAGCAAGGGAAGCACAAAATACAGCAAACGAAAAATCACCACAGAGGCGAGCACAGAGTCCCCGGCTGTATCCCGTAGAAGGGTCAACAAAATGACCTCCAACACACCCAATCCACCGGGAACTTGGGTGACGAGCGACACCGCGAAGGCCATTAAAAAGGACGCAAGCACCAGAGAGAATGGTACCGTTGCATCAGTCGGTAGCACTAAATAAAGCGTTGTAGCGGAAATAAGCAGATCCACCGCCGACACCGAAGCCTGTGCAGCCATTAGACCGGGTTCCGGCGCTCGCAAACGCAAACCACCAATCGGCCACGACTTACGCCACAAGAAACAAACCGAGAGATAAGCAGCAGCCATCCCAAGCAGTATGAACCCGAGCGTTCTCGTACCCACCGGTACTGGGACCTCCTCAGGTAGCTCAATGGGAACCGCTACCAGTACCACCCCGCCCAGTACCCATAAGCCACTCCAAAAAGTAAGACCCAGCATCGCGATCAAAACCACAATCTGCTTCGACGGCAATCCCCACCGACTGTAGAAACGAAAACGAATAGGAGTAGCAGCGAGAATTGATCCTAAATTGTTTCCGAGACTGTAACCCAAAAACGAAACCAAGGCGACTCGTCGCAACGGGAGGGATCGGCAGATGTACCGAAGTGCTAGCAGGTCGTAAGCCGTAAACAAACCGTAATTCAAGGCAACTAGAAATAGAGCAATGCATAGATAAACCACAGGTACGCCGGTCAATCCCGTCCGAAACTCCTCCCAGGTAATATTCTGCGATTCACGTATCAGCAGACGAACCGCCAATCCAAAAAGGATGGCGGCTAGAAGTGGACCGGCAATGGACCTGATTCGACTCTTTGCCAATGAACTATCTGCGATAAAGGGAATTGCAAACGGGATAAAACCAAGAGGTGGTATCGTATTGCAAAGTAAACACACCCGAGCAAGATTTGAGGAGATCCCTACACAAAAAAGGAAGAAACCCCCGTTGCGATCAGAATCATCCGGTGAAATCAAACGAATGGCGAAATCCAACGCTTTAAAACATCGATTCCGGACAATCACACAGCGGCAAGGCGCTCATGAAGCAAAGCACATGAACGCCGACAACCTGCATGGACTGCTGGAAAATGGATTCTTGAATCCCTCAGCTATTCGCCCGCCCACATCATAGCAAGCGAGTTAACCGTCAGCCTTTGACCCGAGAATCAACGATTTCTTAGACGAAACAGCAAGTTAGACCATCTGGACACACCCATCCCAAAATGTTGCAATATTTCCTAGCATCGGACGCTCACGTGCCTCACCAAACCGTCTGGCTGATTGAGAAAAGCACCCCGAACGTGAAAATCAACAGACGACACGGTGACGCTGTGGCATAGCGAATCCAAACTGCTGTCCAGCTCTTAATACTATCAGAGGACGTAGTTCGGCAATGGCGACCTGCGTATCCCTGAGTCCTGACCGTTTATCATGCTCATTTCGGAGCCCTGAGAACAGCGAGCTGAGCAGTAGTAGATTAACCATCGACCGCGACCAAACACCATCCTCATACTTTCACCTAACATTTCGAAACTAGGATAGCCATGAACAAGGTCAAACACGAACTCGTCGTCCTCGGTGGTGGACCAGCCGGATACGTAGCTGCTATCCGCGCGGCTCAATTGGGTATCGACGTTGCGTGCATCGATGAGAATCCGCGATTTGGTGGCACATGCTTGCGTGTTGGCTGCATTCCCAGTAAGGCATTATTGGAGTCGAGCCATCTATACGAAGAGGCACAGCATCGATTCGGCGACCACGGTATACAGGTGGGCGGTGTTCAACTCGATCTTGATGCATTGATGGCTCGCAAATCAAAGATTGTTGATACGCTGACTGGCGGGATTGACATGCTGTTCAAAAAGCAGGGGGTCAAAGCTTACCGCGGACGCGGAAAGTTCTCTGATGCCAATACGATTCAAGTCGAGGGAGAAACACCCACCTCCATCGAAGCGGATCAAGTATTGATCTGTTCCGGTAGCCATCCGGCACGATTAAAGTTTGTCGAAGAAGACGGCGAGTACATCGGCAATAGCACCACTGCACTGTCCTTTCCGACCGTCCCCCAAAAATTGGTGGTTATCGGTGCGGGCTACATTGGGCTGGAACTTGGAAGCGTCTGGAATCGTTTGGGGAGCGAAGTGATCGCATTAGAAGCGTTCGACCGAATCATGCCAGGGATTGACGGGGAAATCGCCTCCTTAGCGCACCGAGCATTTAAGAAACAGGGCATCGAGATACGAACCGAAACATTTGTCGAGTCCGCCAAGCGTCATGGCGATGGCTGTGTTGTGGAGATCAAAGGTGGCGACACCATTGAATGTGATCGCGTGCTTTTAGCGACCGGAAGGACCCCCGCCACCGAGGATCTTGGTTGAGAGTCGATCACCCTGGAAACCGATCAACGCGGGGTTATTACTGTTAACGAGAACTTTGAAACCCAAGTTGAAAGTGTGTATGCCGCCGGCGACTGCATTGGCGGTGCGATGCTCGCGCACAAAGCCATGGAAGAAGCGATCGTTTGTATCGAGAGAATGGTTGGCATGAAAAGCCACGTCAATTACGGAGTGATTCCGGCGATCGTCTACACACATCCCGAAATTGCTTCCGTCGGACGGACCGAGGAACAACTAAAAGAGGATGGTGTTAGCTATAAAAAAGGTGTCTGCCCCTATGGGGCAAATGGACGCGCTCGTACGCTGGGTGAGATTGACGGACGAGTAAAGATTCTTGCGGACTCCGAAACGGATCGCGTTGTAGGCGTCCACATCATTGGTGCTCGAGCTGGCGATATGATCGCCGAAGCAGCAACGGCCATGGAATTTGGTGCGAGCAGCGAGGACATTGCGCGTACCTGTCACGCGCATCCGACACTGGCAGAAACCATGCACGAAGCAGCATTGGCGGTAGATAAACGTGCGATCCACACCGCATAACGCTTCGGTTGTCAACTCACTCAATCACACTCCGGCGCAATCGTGGCAATCAAGACTTCGCGTTTCCCGCCCTCGGGGCCTCGCACACGCCTTACCGCAAACCCCGCCTCAGTGAATGCCTCCCGAACTGGCCTGCTAACACAGTAGGTGGTCAAGGCTCCGCTCCTCGAGAGGCAATCCGAAAGCCTCTGTAGCACCTCGACATGCCATAGCTCTGGATTCACCGACGGGTCAAAAGGGTCGAAATAAATGGCATCATATTTCGAGTCGCTCGGTGCATTAAACTCACAAAAATCACCGACTGTCACCACCGCCTCAATCCCAAGTTGTCTCCCCCTCGTCGCCGGCTGCGCCGATCCGTGCTGGTAATCAGACACATCCGCTGCTGCAAACGTGGTGAGTTCCGAAATGGTCTCAGGCTGGCCGCCGGGGGACCATCGGTATTCCCCGGGCTTAACCTCGTCTCCGAGTGACCGCCGCCAGTCCAAGAATGAATCGACGATCCAGACGTTCTTCAAGGAGCTCTTCAAGTCAAGTGCGGTGAAAACCTCCCAATCAAGGAACTCGAGATCAGACGCGTGGTATTTCAAGGTTACTCCATGGGTCACCGCGTGATCCACCGTCATCAGTAACCCCAATCCGGTACCAAGTCCAACCTCAAGTACCGTCGCGTGCTCTCCCCGCGCGAATCGCTCGACGATTCCACTATTCTTTAAATAAACATGCTGCGTCTCGGCAGCAGCTCCCGACGCGCTATGAAATGAGACCTCGCGACTCGGATCGAGCAGGGAACGACTCCCGTCATCCGTCACCTGAATGACCCAATCAGAGCGTCCCTCTAATGGAATCCGTTCGCGTTCCCTCCGCACAACTTCGCCTCGCTGATTTCGCTAAACCATTCACAAGAGACTGGGCAAAACCTCTCGCGGGATTGCCACCAGTTACTCGGATCCAAATGATATCGCGACTCCGCAAATTAATCCGTGATTGTTTTCCATAAAGAGGTAAAAAAAAGCCGAATCACGCCCGGGGCATCATTCCCCTTCCGCTAAACTATTTCAGGTCTCAATGCGTCGCCTACCGCATTAATGAGCGGCGGAGTTGAACCTAAAACTTTTATCCAAGGTTCCAATGTTGGCCTCTGCAGGATCACGCCATCAAGCGAACGGGTTACTTCATCTTGATCGGGCGGACTTTCTGCTCACGCATCATCGAAGAGGACGAATCGACCTCCCCCGTACTCAAACCAAGACTGACCCCAAGAGAACTTCCCGCAGATACCTCGAGCTAGCCGACGCTACTCGAAGGCAACGCAACAGCGACCGCACCTAC
Organism: Candidatus Nitrosopumilus sp.; assembly: GCA_964225475.1. Lineage (GTDB taxonomy): Bacteria > Planctomycetota > Planctomycetia > Pirellulales > Pirellulaceae > Rubripirellula. The sequence goes on from CAXQOB010000073.1 coordinate 51,180, forward strand.
CACAGAAAGCAAAACAAATTGGACATCGAGACATTAAACGGCAAACTCAATGAGGTTCGAAACGGGCTCAAGGGTGTTATCAAAGGTAAGGCAGACGTAATCGACATGGTCCTAACCTCGGTACTGGCAGAGGGCAGTATCCTGTTGGAAGATGTTCCTGGCGTCGGAAAAACGACACTCGCCAAGTCGCTCGCGTCACTCATCGACTTAAAATTTCAAAGAGTGCAGTGCACTCCCGACCTCCTTCCTGCTGACATCCTAGGAAACTCCATTTTTCAACCCGCCAGTGGGACATTTGAGTTTCGACCCGGCCCAATATTTTGTGACCTACTCATCGCCGACGAAGTGAATCGCGCCTCACCTCGCACGCAGAGCGCACTGTTGGAGGCGATGGCCGAAGGTCAGGTGACGGTTGACGCGACTCGTTATCAACTCGAACGACCTTTCCTCGTCATCGCAACACAAAATCCCGTAGGTTACGAGGGCACGTTCCCACTGCCCGAGTCGCAACTTGATAGATTCCTAATGCGGCTGACAATGGACTATCCTGACCATGCGAGCGAAATCGAGTTGCTGTTAAATCAACCGACAGACGATCCTGACTTTGAACTAAAATCGGTGATGAGACGTGACGAACTGACTGCCCTACAGGGGCTTGTGCGTGAAGTGAATGTCGATCGAAAAATCGCAAGCTACGTCGTAGACCTCGCAACCGCTACCCGATTTGATAGTCGCGTAAGAACCGGATGCAGCCCGCGAGGCGCAAAGATGCTTCTTCGGGCGGCGCAAGCACGTGCATTGCTGGAGGGAAGGCAGTTTGTTCTCCCGGATGATATTCAGGCCCTCGCTGCGCCGGTACTTAGCCACCGCGTAAGCCTCCGCAACGCGTCGTTAAACGCCAGCGACGCCATTGCAATACAAAACGAGATCGTCCAACAGGTTGAGGTGCCCGTTTGAGTATTGCAGCCCAGCCACATCCTCCAGTGCGCGTCAAACCAAATTGGTTTATGCCATTGATCAGAGGGATCCTTCGTCTGATGTGGAGAATACCACTGACTGCTTGGTACTTAGTAAGAGTGCCATTCTGGATAATTGATTGGTTCAGGCAGTCGATGACGGTGGCATCGGGGACGCTATTAGTCGTCAGCGTTGCTTCGCTAAATATCATATGGGGCTACCCGTGGCTTGGTATCTTTTCCACCTGCGTCTCACTGTTCGTCCTTGGACGATTGACCAGTATCCTAATGAGCCCCAAGCTAGACTTCCACCTCTCACTGCCTCGGTCGGTGCCTGCTGGTATACCGCTCTCGATACCCATCAATTGTCGAAACAGAGGTAGACTTCCGGCAATGCAATTCCTGATCTCGTTCGATCGTAGACTCCCCGGGAAGCGTCTCTGGCGACGCCGCGGTCGAATGCAGGATCGGCAATACGAACTCCTCACTCCCCCGCAACCGATATCACTCATGGAATCTGGAAAAACACAGCGTGTTCCCTCCACCATTCGGTTCACCAGGCGGGGCACACAAGCTATTCCAAAACTTATCACGCGCAGCTACTTCCCGTTCTATCTCTTCCAAGTGACTCAGCAGGTTGACCTTCACGAAGAGATCACGGTGACACCAGCGCCACTGGATCCGAGCAAAGATACGGCCACGCTCGGTTTTCTCGAGGCGCTCGGTGAGTGGTCACATAAACTTTTATCAGGTGACGCACTTGATTACACCGGAAGTCGTGAGTACCAGACCGGAATGCCAGTTCGGAGGTGGGACTTTAACTCTTGGGCGAGACTCGGTCGCCCTATCGTTCGCGAATTCCAATCACCCTCGATCCAACAAATCTTCTTGATCATCGACACGGCGCAGGATGGCGAGAGAGTTCAAGCAACTGATGAATGGAACCCTGGTTTTGAAAGGCTCCTCTCGGCAGCAACCACGACCATCCTTGATCTCACCAAAAAACGAGTAAGCCTTCAACTTTGCGTCACCTGCGAAGAAAACCGGAAAGCGGAAGAAGGAGGATTCATCAACGTGGATTCAGAATCGATGTTAATCCGACTCGCCAACGCCTCCGCCATGGACTCCTCATTAAGCAACCAACAACTAAATGAGGCACTTGAAACCGTTCAACAGGGAACCGCACTTGTGCTGTCAAACCGCGACGCTGAGTCCTACCCAAACACATTACCCAGATCGGTAACATGGATCTGCATTACCGATCCGCCAAGTGAATCAAGCTAACAAACAAAATGCAAGAGGATCACGATCACCTGTTTCGACACAGTGATAAATATCAAAGCCAAGTGACGCACTCTTGTTGACCCACATGCAAGATTCAAAACGCCTTAGTATCTTTCAGTTTTCAGACCGTTCCACGATGACCTCATGACCGCGCAACGACAAGCACAACTGCTAGGCATCTTACTCTGGGCTCAATGCGTTTTCGTCGGGACGACATTTCGCACGTTTGCGGCAATTACATTGTTTGCTGCGTGTATTACCTTGGTAGTATTCTTAAAACTACGATTAAAGCCGCCCACAAATTTATCGATTCAATCCAGACCCACCCAATGGTGGAAAACTACTATTGCCGTCGGTGGTTTCATGATAGTCATGGGAATCATTGCGCAGTGGAGAGCAACGACAAGGATCAATGAGAATATCAATTATGTCTATTTAGTGATTGAGAGTTTAGGTCATACATCGGTTATTTTTGGATTCATTCTATGGCTTATTTTTCCGGTCCGAGGACATGCGTCCATGATACCGCTCGGGTGTGTTGTAGCACTGATGGCGTGTGCAGCAGGGGGAGCAAGTAGCTCGTTAACAGCGCAGACTGCCGTTGCCTTGACGACCTGCATTGGCTTTCTGATTGGCTGTGAGATTATCCTCAAAGGAAAGCATGGTTTCGGATCCAACCCCCACACAGCGATTTCCGATCCCAACCTCTCCAAATGGCTAGGCCCAACTTTCTCCCTCTTGGTCTTGTCTCTTTTATTGATGGGCTCAAGTGGGGTCGCTAATGGCACAAATCTTATCCTACCGACGATCCAAAGCAGGCTGCAGGAGGAATTGCAGACTTCTTTTAACGCGATTGCGAAGGAGTCCTATGTCGGTGGGACTCGGTACGTCCGCGGAAGCGAACTCGGGTCACTGCGGCAACACATGCTGGGGGATCCAGCTGAGGTTGCGGTTCAATCGTATTGTCAGATTGCCCCCGGCTACCTCCGAGGGAGTGTTTTCGACCTGTATTTTCGAGGGCGATGGATTGATTCCGGCAGCTTCGACTCGGAACGGTACACTCGCCAGCGTCGCATCCCCGATCAAATGATCCAACCTAAGGGGATTGGTTCCGCGGAACGTCGCGTCCAAACACAGCAACCCTTAATCCGCTTCGAACTGATCGCAGATACTCCGGAAAAGATCATTGAGGCAGAGATTATCTCGGATCCTTCCAAGGGCTCTCTAATTTTCACGCCCCTCACTTCTTATTGGATTGAAGCGAGCAGTCAGGAAGTCGCCTACACCTCCCACGGTGTCATTCGCACAGGGATTGACGTTCGACGTCCATACATTGTCGGCGTTGCACAAGAATTGCCGCCGACGCCCCTTGACTCAGCAATCCAATTAACGACCCTGCAAGTGCCGGAGCGGATCTCCGAAAAAATTCGCGAGTACGCCACCGAAATTGCCGGTTCCGCGTCCACGCCACAAACGATCGCCAAGGCGATCAGTGATCATTTTCAATCAGAGTATGGCTACAGTCTCACAACAAATCCCGAGCGTCCTCGCTACACGGACCCGATTGAGTTCTTCCTCGCAAAGAAACACGATGCGCACTGCGAATACTTCGCATCTGCCACCGTCATTTTACTTCGGAGCCTCGGCGTTAACGCAAGATATGTCACCGGGTACGTACTCGACGAAATGAGCGAGGACGATCCGGAACTATGGCTGGCGAGGAATCGCGACGCGCATGCGTGGGCTGAAGCTTACGACGCAGAAGCTCAACGTTGGTTCCCCGTCGAGTCCACTCCCGGGCGAACCTACCGCACCATTGAACCGGAACAGATCGACTTAATCATGGATGAGTCTGGCGAAAGTTTCCGTGAAAACCTAACCAACTTCGATGATGGTTTCCTTAGAAACCTGATCGACTTATTTGCCTCCACTCGCGTCAGTGAACCCTTGGTCATTGCTTTTCGAATCATGCAACTTCCACTGTTCGTTGTGTTAACACTTTACCTCTGGAGACGGAACAAGAAGACCGCTCAAGATCTCAACGCAAAAGAGGAAATTCGATGCAAGAGAATGCTACGCAACGTTGACCGACTGATGAATCGCGCGCAGCTAACTCGCTCTCCCAGTGAAACGCTCTGGCAGTTTGCGGATCGGATCAACGAGACCGCCAATCGCCACCAACCTACGGATTCCCAGCATCTTTACTTGGCAAAGTGCGCCGAATGGTATCGCAATTTTGCAGTGGCAAGATACCAAGGGCAGCGACCACAACCGCTGCAATAAGTTGCCTGCTCCCGAGAGTCGCACATCGCGGTGATGCAGCGTGAAACGCCCGAACCCATGAGTAGGCTAGCTAGCACCAGTCGTAACGACCCTCGCGATTGACAGCTCTACCTAGAACGGCGCTTCGTCATCGCTCGCTTCAGAAAACGCATCATTAGGTGAGCTACTAACTCGCTCGGTCATCGTTCCGCCGGCAGAGCTGAGCAATTGAAAAGACATGGCTTCGGCACTCAGGAAGTAGCGAGCCTCACTCTGTGCGTCGCGTTGCCAACGTCGCCCGCTCAACCGATAACTAACTTCGATCTCATCCCCAACGTTCAATTCATCCACGGAATCGCATGAATCACGAATGAATTCAACGGGAATGTAATTGGTAAAAGACCCCTTGTCCTGCTCTAACACGACAAGCCGTTTACGGAAACCTTTATTTCCAAACGTTTTTGTTTCCTCGATCAGGTGTATCACGCCGCTGACCGTCGCATCACTCATACCAAGCTCTCGAATCTTACTCTTTCATAGAACACGTGTCAGACCGACTCTAACACCAAGCGGTAATTGTAGCATTCTCCATCAACAAGAACACTCAAGGGGGATCATTTTACAGCGTTTCCCTGTACCACTTTCCTAAACGGTGTTCCAAAAGCTGTAATCACAAGGGATCCAGAGCGTATCGATACAATCCCCGGCCGGCCGAGACATTACGAGGCCTCATCGAGAGTAATGGAAATCCAGAGCAATGGAAAACAGCAAAGAGCACGCTCCCATCAACGAAGAGCGAACGCTATGCAATTAGCTCTTCGATGACCTTCCCACCGAATTGGCTCAGCTGCTTGTTGCGTCCGGCGTGATAGTAGGTCAGCCGATTATCATCTAGACCGAGCAAACGGAGCAGGGTAACGTGAAAATCACGGACGTGATGGACATTCTCCACTGCTTTCATCCCTGTCTCGTCCGTCGCTCCGATCGTATGCCCGGCTTTGCATCCTCCCCCCGCCATCCAAATTGTCATAGCATTTGGATTGTGATCGCGTCCATAAGCAGTCCCCCCTCGGACGCCGTTATCAGGTGACCGACCGAATTCACCACACCACACCACAAGAGTGCTCTCGAGCATTCCACGCTCTCTTAGGTCACCAATCAAAGCTGCAATCGGCTGATCCACGCCCCGGACTAAATTCCCATGTGCGCGTTCAATATAATCGTGGCTATCCCACGTCCCATTATACAGTTGCACAAACCGGACCCCTGACTCAACCAACTTCCTCGCCATTAGGCATTTCCGTCCAAAACTATCGGTGTCGCTTCCTCCGATGCCATACCGGGACAGTGTGTCCTTGGTTTCACTGGAGAGATCGATTGATTGCGGTATCTCGGTTTGCATCCGATACGCCAGCTCATAACTCTCAAGCCTCGCGCGTAGCTCATCGTGACTTGGATGCGTCAACGCATGCCGTAAGTTCATCGAGCGCAACAGGTCAAGGTTGCTTCGCTGACGCTGACGGGTAACGCCCTGCGGTGGTTTTAAATTCAGGATTGGTGAACCTTTGGGTCGCAGTGGAGTACCCTGAAAAGCAGCGGGCAAATATCCGTTACTCCAATTAGCCGCACCGCCCTGCGGATAGGAAACCTCGGGCAAAACAACGAACCCCGGTAGGTTTTGATTAATCGTCCCTAGACCGTAGGTCACCCACGCTCCAACACCGGGGTCGCCTCCGAACTGATTCCCACAGTTCATTTGATACATCGCGGTTGGGTGGTTCACGCTGTCCACCTGGCAACCCCGATAAAAACACAACTCATCCGCCACCCCACGAAGATGCTCCCAATTGGTTGCCATCGCGGCACCGCTGTTCCCATATCGTCCAAACCTAAATGGGCTTTGAACAAAGTACCGCTTGCCGCTTTCCATAGCCGATTTCTGTTCACCTCCACGATTAAACTGCGAGAGATGCAGCTCCTTGAGTTTTGGTTTCGGATCGAAGGTGTCAATGTGAGACGGCCCCCCCTCCATCATTAAGAAAATGCATTGCTTAGCCTTCGCCACCATGTGCGCCGCGCGAGTTGTCAGGTCGGCAACCGAGCGATTTCCCTTTGAATCTCCCTCAGCAGCGACAGATGAATCCTTCCTGAAATCCTCCGCTGCAGCATCGCTCTCATTGTTCAAAAGTGATGTAAAGGCGATCAAACCCAGCGACGCACCCAATTGCAAACTGCAATCCCGCCGATTGATCGGTTGTGATTCTGCTTGTTTGTCCCAATCCAGTTTTCCCACCTTAGTTTCCCTCCGCTGTCGACCGTCGTTCGTCAGTAATAGCGATCGATTCCTGTTTTTCTTTCAACAGAGATCGATACTCGCGGATCCGCGACTCGACGTGTTCCATTCCCGCAAGATTATTTCGCTCATGAGGATCCTTCACCAGGTGATAGAGCTCTTCACCATCTGGCCATTTCGCATAACGCCAGCGTTGATCCCTTATCGCGTAACCGAGCTTATTACCTCGACGAACCACCGTGTATGCCACTCGTTTTTTTCCAAGCCGTTCTGCATGACCCAACAGCGGCCTGAGTGAGACCCCTTGAAGGTGCTGGGGTGGGATTAGCCCACTGACATCAGCAAGCGTAGGATAGAGGTCCACCAGTTCAACCATTGCCTCGGAGGACCGTCCAGACTGGGTCACACCTGGCACCCTTATAAGAAATGGGACGCGGGATCCAATGTCAAAAAGCGTGACCTTCCCCCACAGAAAATGGTCCCCTAGGTGATACCCGTGGTCTGATGTGAACACGATCACAGTGTCCTCCCAATAGCCTCCCTCTCGAAGCGACTGAAGAACGCGTCCCAATTGCGTATCAATGAACGAAACACAGGCGTGGTAAGCCTGCATGTATTCACGTCGCAACTCCGGGTTCTCCACTCCCAACTCAAAGCCGAAGGCACCAAAGCGATTTGAAATCGCTGACCTTGGGATGGAATCCCAAAGGTTTTCTCGATCGCTAAAAAACTCAATATCCTGCCGGGGATGCATGTTGAAATACTTTTCTGGAGCAAGAAAAGGTACGTGGGGCTTCTGCAATCCCAATGCGATAAAAAATGGTTTCTCGCCAAATGGCTTTTCCTTCAACCACTCCATGACTTGGACCGCATTCTTAGCATCCTTATGCTGATCATCCCTCAGTCCACTTACACCGTGCCCCGGAGGAGTCTGAGCGTTGAGTGGAGCAGCAATTTCTTTGGATAGCTGCCGCCAATCTCGCTGGTTTTCCCTTAGATCAACGGATCCATTTTCCGCTTCAAATTTTAGCCTCGCTTGACGAACAATCGGTAACTCATCATTGCTGTAGCGTACAACCTGATTCCAAACTCGCTCACCGGGATCCAACTTTTCGTTGTGAAAAACCTTTCCCGTGCTGGCGGTCCAGTATCCGTTGGCCCGAAAGAAACTGGGCATCGTAATCAAGTCGGGCTTCGTTTCACTTAGATCAATTTGGTTGTCCAAGACACCCGTTGCTTCTGGATAAAGCCCGCTAAGGAACGAGGCTCTCGATGGACCGCACACTGGGTATTGGCAGTAGGCGCGGTTGAACGTCATTGATTGTTCAGAAAGGGAGCGAAGCGTAGGCGTGATCGCAGCGTCATACCCAGAGGTTGAAACATGAGTATTCAGGTCATCGCACACGACGAACAGTATATTCTTGCGTTTGGTGCGTGAGCCGCTTGAAGCAACAGCTACCGCAGCTCCTTCGACCTTCGCAGAAGTATAGGGGAGGTGCTTTACTGGCGGCTGGTAATTTCCCTTACCTCTTTCCCAGTGAAACGTATCGTCTTCAACCACCAGGTCACGCCGCGGATTCAGATTTGGCGATGCCGGTGCAAACTCCAACGGAGCAGTTTTTCGTAGTTCTTCCTTAACCGACTCATACGAATTCCCGTTGGCTAAATTGTGCCATTCATTGGGGTCCGTTTGCACGTCGTACAACTCCTCCCCTTTGTCGCCGTAGCAGATGTATCTCCACTTGCGATTGATCACCGCATATTCCCCAGGGTTCATGTGAGGCAAGAAGACAGAGCGATCTTTTGCACTAGTGGGCTCCAACAAAACCTCTTTCAGTGAAACACCCTCCAGATTCTGTTCCGGTGATTCCAAACCACAGAGATCCACGAGTGTGGGATACAGATCAATTAGGCTGACCGTTGAATCAATCTCCGCGCCCGAAGCGATTTTTGGACCAGCCCAAATAAAAGGAACATTCGAGGTTCTTTCCCAAAGCGTATGCTTCCCCCAGTCACCCTTCTCTCCGTGGTGGTAACCATGATCACTCCAAAACACCACAATCGTGTTTTGGGCATAGGCACTGGAGTCCAGAGCCTCCATAACCCGACCGACCATCGCATCGGCATAGCTGATTGAAGCAAGGTAACCATGAATGGCATCTTGGACCGCCCCGAGCGAAACGAGCTTCTGATGGATCCTTGACCTCGCCGTTTTGATCTTTCGGATTTGCTCGGGTAAGTCGTCGAGATCGTTTTCTAAATACTCTGGGAGCTTGATCTTTTTGGGATCGTAGAGATCAAAATACTTCTTGGGACAGTAGTTGGGAAAATGCGGTGCATAAAGTCCTAGGGCGAGGAAGAATGGCTCATCATGTTCCTTCTTGAGTTGGTCCACCACCCACTGCGTTCGCATCGTATCGGCCATCTCGGATTCCCGGTCATCGGGTATGGCTCCCCACTCAAGGAAAAGGCCGCCGGTGATCTCCTGCCCAGCATTGTAGGAACTATTGGGAAATGGCTCTGGGAACGGTGTACCCGATCCCCAAGAATCCATAGGCCACCCCGACTTCCTCTGGGCCGCACTACGCAGAAAATACTCTGACCAACCCCTTTGGTCGATCATTCCAGCAGGGTGATGGACTAACTTCCCGGCTCCCAATGTTTTGTAACCAGCCTCATGAAAACCAGACTGCAATGATTCAATTTCAGGATGATCGACAAAGTACGTTGCGGTGCGATAGCAGCCGGTCGTAGATGCGTACTGACCACTAAAGATCGCCGCCCGGCTCGGCGCACAGAACACACCTGCGGTATGAGCATTCGTGAAATTCACGCCTCGCTGTGCGAGCCGATCAATATTCGGTGTCAGCGCGTGTGGCACCGCATTGAGACAACCAATCCAGTCATTCATATCATCAACCGCGATGAATACGACATTGGGACGGCCCTCGTTGACTTCTTCCCCACGCACTGAAGAAAGACCAACGGTCAGCGCGACTACCAGGGAGCACACGAGAGTCGAAATCACGCTACACGTTTTCATAAAAATCTTGCACGTTACCAAAAGACGCACCGGAACCCCGTGAGCTTTGCTGATCATCTGCTTCTCTCCACCCTAAGCGTCGTATTGAAAAAGTGTGCTGCATCAAAAAGCATCTGATCAAAACTCTCTTGGTTCCTGGTGAAGTCATGCGGTGCATTTGTGATCAATGTCAGACCCGTCACGATACCCAGCGATTTTAATCGTGCGCGAAAACTCGAAGCCCTCGTACTATCATCATCAAGCTCTCCGGTAATGAACCAAAAAGGCGGATCCGTTTCGTCCAAATGACTCAGAGGTGAAGCGAGACGGTACCGATCTGGTTCCTGATCCTGTGTTCCACCAAAGAACTTACGCCAAATCAATCCTCGCTGTTCCTCTGATGAAATCAATCGTGTGCGTTCTGACATCAGATCCGTCTGAGCTCCCATCGCTACAACCGCCTGAACGGCGGTATCAAAAGAATCTGAACCACCGCGTCGCTCTAACTCAGTAACACCGGATGAGGTTCCGAGCAAAGCAGCCAAATGGCCACCGGCTGAATGCCCGATAGCACCAATTCTCTTCGGATCGATCCCCAGCTCGCTGGCGTGCTTGCGTAAGTAACGTACCGCTTCCCGGCAGTCGTGAATTGCCGCAGGAAACTCGGCCTGACCGCTGAGCCGGTAGTCAATCGAAGCGGTAACAAAACCCTTGGCTGCCAAGCCCTGCGCAATCGCTCGGTGGTTTTGTTTGCTCCCTCTCTGCCAACCGCCCCCATGAATGCACACGACAGCAGGGATATGCCCCCACTGCTCTCGTGGGCGAAAGAGATCTAGTTTTAACTCTACACCATCTACGGTCAGATAGGTGACGTCTAACCTTGCCGTAATGCGTTCGAGCACTGACTGACGGATGTTGGTTCTCTTGGATACATCGTTTCGTGTCGCTGAACCGGGTCGCCGCGCATCCCGCTGCATTTCATGCTGAAACAGAATCGACATGCCCCTCAGTTTTCTGGCGATCGCTGCATTCCTCACCGGATTCAGCTCAGAAGGATCCTCGAACAGGTTGTAGAGCTGCAGAGTGGGTGCAAGAACGAGCTTCCATTGTTGCCAACGCACCGCTGAAAGCGCTCCTTCACTCCCATGATAGAAAAACGCATCATTATATTCATGTCGCTGAATCAACTCCGCCCATTCACGTGGCGGATCCCAGTTTCGGCGCAGAGGCACTGTAGCATTCAGAGACTTTCTCATCCCTGGCAATGGGACGATCGTGCTTTCACCTGTCAGCAACGGTGAAATATCGCGTCCATCGATGACACGTCCCTCTGGCACTCTAATCCCCGCCAGCGTTGCCAAAGTCGGATACCAGTCCATCGCACGTGTCACCTCACGGCTAACCAAACCTTTTTCTACCCCCAAACCAGGCCCCCAGCAAATCGCGGGCACTCGAATACCACCCTCGTAGGTCGATAGCTTTCGCCCCCTAATGGGTTGCTGTTGGTTTCGCCCCGGGCCCCGCCCATTGTCCGACGCATAAACAACCACCGTTTTTTCAGCGATTCCATTGCGTTCTAAACAATCCATCAATCGACCAACATGGTGATCCAACTCCTGAATCGCGTCGCCGTACTCGCCCCACTTCGAACTACCACGAAATTTCTCGCTGACCCCCAGTGGATTGTGAAGCATGGTATGTGGGAGATAGAGAAAAAACGGGCTTCCGTTTTGTGCTTCAATGAATTCAATCGCCTCATCCGTATATCTTTTTGTCAGCTCCGCAGGATCCGCCGGTCGCTTGACCACCTCACCGTTGCGTATCAGCGGAACACCGCCCTGCTCCTCGAAGTAAACAACTTCCACCGGATCAAGGTTGTGAAGCAACCCATAGTAGTGATCGAAACCTTGGTCCTTCGGGAGAAGGGGGGACTGAAAACCTAGGTGCCATTTTCCGATACACGCGGTTGCGTACCCGTTTTGCTTAAACAATTCCCCAATTGTTAACTCATTAGGATGTATCCCTTGCTGGGAGTCGGCTCGATGAACCCAGATATGGTTACCAACCCTTCGGGGATAACAGCCCGTGAGCAGACCGGCCCGGGAAGGGCTGCAGATCGGAGCAGCGGCATAGTAATCCGCAAAACGAATTCCCTCGTTGGCAAGTCGATCGATTCGAGGTGTTTCTACCTCCGTCGCCCCGTAACAGCCGAGATCATAATACCCTTGATCATCCACAAAGATGAAAACGACATTGGGCCGCTCTTTTGTCGCTAAATCCTCAGCTTGCGCATCACTGGCAAGAAGTAGAAATACCAGACAACCCAAGGCGGTACAAAAATGAAAAATGCTCGTAACAACTAGCCTTGTCACTACCGAGCCTCGTCTCGGCAAACCTTCACACTCTCTCGTGACTCGTGAACTTAACGGTGGCTCGGTGTGTGTTCTCATTAAGCAATCCTAAACTCGCATTTATCAGCTGGTTGGTGACTTACTCTGCAAGCCAAAAATCCACAAAACTCTGGGTTAAACCCACACAAAGAATCCGAAACCCCGACCGTGTTTAGATCAAGCGACTCAGTAAAGATAAACAAACTCGTTGGCATTAAAGAAAACCAGACAAACATCGGCAAAACTTTGAACATGTCGATTTATTGCTTCTTTGGGGATGTCCGCAACATAATCCTCATTCGCATAAAGTGGCTCTACAAAACGAAAACGCTCACCTGTGTTCTCCTCTACCGCCTCTCGAACCACTTCTAGAGGCGGTTTCGCGAGGAGTCCGTTTAGATCATCGTCTTCAAGGGACTCCTCCATTCGCTTCCAATGCTCCATCACATCATCAACTTCCTCATCGGTTGGATGCCGCATGAATGTCATTTCAAAACACTTCATGACGGCATCGCGATCACTCGAGGAAGTATCGAGCAAGCGTTTTGCATATGCCAATGCCCGTCGATGCGTAGAGCGTCCATTGAACAGAGTAAAAACCTGTGGGGTAACCGTTGAAGCGTCTCGGTTTTCGCAGGAGAAATCGGGGGACGGTGAATTAAACACCTCCATCATTGGGTCAAGCAGTCCCCTTAAACGCAGAACGTAGAGCGAACGCCGATGTCGCAGCTGCGGTTTTGGATTAGGAACCCATGCCGCAGCAAAGGCACCCATTACCTGACGAGGCTGCAACGCAACCTCCTGATTGATCTCAGGTCGACAAGGGATTCCACCGACTGCTCGATTCAATTCCCCTGAAAGAGCCAGCATAGAATCTCTTAATTCTTCGGCGGTCAAACGACGCGGCTTGAAAACCGAATAGGTAACGCCCTCAGGATCCAAACGGTTCAACGACTCGACGTTTGGGTGTTGGCTCGACCGACAATAAAGGTCAGAATTCATGATTTGACGGTGTAACGATTTGATCGACCAGCCATTCCGAATCAATGTGAGTCCGAGCCAATCAAGCAGTTTTGGATGAGTTGGCTTCTTACCCGTAGCACCAAAATTATTTGGATTACCAGCGAGCGCTGTCCCAAAATGCCAGAGCCAGATTCGATTAGCGATAACACGAGGTGTTAAAGGATTCTTGTCGCTGGCGACCCACCTAGCGAAGGCAAGTCTCCTTCCCTCAATGGCATCTGGGATTTCGTCGTCAATCTGGTCGGCGAGCACGCTTAGGACCCCTGGGTTTACCGCCTCTGATCCAGCAAACGGATCACCACCCGTAAGAATCAAGGTTTTCTCTACAACCCCTTTCGTTAGGCGATCTACCGGCACCCGAATCGGCGCGTACACCCCATTAAGCTTGGGACTTCGTCCACTGTAGACCGACAGCGCAAATGGTTCGTATCGATCCAGTTCCCAAACAAGTCTTTGGATCCCCTTTCTCGCCACACGCTCACTCCCAAACTGCTGTGGCGTAAATCCTACGTGCCGCGGCGGATACTCTTCCTCAGCGAACCCAGCCTGCTGCATCAACTTACGGGCCTGACTGAAAATACCGCCCAACGCACCAGCAGACCGCAGCTTACCTACCTCAGTCTGCCATAACGAGTACGCCGATCCCTCGCCACCATCTCGCGGTGACCTTTTTCTGCCACTGTTCCCAGCACCACTCTGAAACCAATCTTCAGCATTTCCCAAGAGTACCTCATCGAGCTCCCTGAGCACGGCCGAATGCGACTCCTCTTTCCGCTTCAAGTAATCGCGTTCCTCAAAGCCGCTGACATTCTCATCCTCTAAAAATTCTGCTCGGCGTTCTGCCATCTGCGTCGTGGCAAACACAGACTGTACGGAGTAGTAGTCCCGGGTTGGAATTGGGTCGAATTTATGATCATGGCAACGCGCACATTGCAACGAGTGACCCAGAAAAACCTCGCCAACGCTATTGGTTACATCATCTAAGAATCGTTGCCTTGCAACTTTCGCAACCTCCATCCCCGTCAATTCCCACGGCCCCATCCGAAGGAAACCACTAGCTACCATCGCTTCAGATTCTTGGATCGGATCTTCCGTCAATGTCGCCAGTTCATCGCCCGCAATCTGCTCGACAATGAATCGTTCAAAAGATTTGTCCTGATTAAAACTCCGCACCACGTAATCACGATAACGCCATGCATTGCCGCGCTCAAAGTCATTGGCAAACCCCGAGGAATCCGCATAGCGAACCACGTCAAGCCAATGCTGTGCCATCCGCTCCCCGTAATGCGGAGAATCGAGCAAGCGATCCACGACGGAAGAAAATGCCGCGCGATCATCACGAGGATCCGAGCAAAACGCTTCAACCTCATCGAGGCTCGGAGGCAAACCCGTAAGATCAAACGTCGCACGCCGGATCAGTGTGCGACGATCTGCCCTTGACGCTACCTGCAATCCACTTGGACGCGACTCCGAGACAATGGAATCAATCGGGTTGCGTCTGTCCTTGACTGTATCCGCAAAAGGATCGCTCAATGGCTGATAAGCCCACAGGTCAGAAGGATCATACTTACGGTTCGTCCAAGCTGAAGTGAGCCCCCCTGAGGTCTTCACCACTGTTCCATCCAGTTGACTCCAGTCCTCATCAAATGTTTCCAACATCTCAGCCTGACGCTCAATCGATGGCCATTCCGCACCGGAGCGAATCCAATCAAGCAGGTGCTCAAGTTCATCCGGCGTTACCGCCTCCGACTCTTTGGGTGGCATTGCGGACCAATCCACGCTGGTTCTACATGCGGCCAAATATAGCGGACTGCTCTCCGGGTCCTCGAGGTTCAATACGGGCTTATCACTGTCACCACCTTGCAACATCGAATTTAAGGATCCAAGATCGAGTCCTCCCTCGATGTCCCTACCCTCTTGTCCATGACAGCCAATGCATCGCTCGCGTAGCATGGGCTCTATAAATCGGACGAAGGCCACCTCGGACTCTAAACGCGTCGCCCCGCGGTCTTTTCCCTCTTGCTGTTCGCCGCTTTCCGCAGCATTCCCTGCATCGCCTAATTGCGCGGCACCCCAATCATGGAGGCCCGTTACCGATGCCGCAAAAATCAAAACGCGAAGAGTTTTAAACAATCTGATGCCTCACTGGGGAGAAACCCGCCACGTCGAAACGCGGTGCTTGATACATGAAGCCCCGCGGGAAAGCCTCAAAACGGGAAATTTTCAAAATATGAAGACTGGGATTTAACATACCAGATCATCCCAATTTCCTCTGTCTCCAAATAACGCTCATCTAACGATCGGATACACAAATTTCTTATGAAAGGAACAGAATTCTCATAATCAACCGCTCTTAAAGCTTGGAGACGGGAATAATCAAACAGAGTTGCCCTAAAATTCATCCTCCAAAAAACGGTGCCCCGAATTGAAAACCGGCAATGACCCTTCATTTCCAAAGCTTTCTCACAAGCGAAATGGCAATCGCAAATGAAATCGCGTTAAAAACACGATGCTATTTGCATCCTCTATTGTAATTTTTGAAAATGACGAGTAACTCTGATGAATGGTAATCCTTTCTCCCATGAGTCCACTGCTGGAGCGAGCCAACCCAGTTGCGGCATTGTCAACCTCTGCCCTTTTCTTGAACCACAATACGACTAGACCATTCGATGCGAATTGTTATTTGCTACCCCGTAGAACAGCGTCACCTCGACCAAATCCAGCAGACTGCACCTGATGCAGAAATCGTTAATGCGGGACAGGAGAGGATTGATGAATTACTACCTTCAGCCGATATTTTTATTGGCCACGCAAAGGTTCCCGTTGACTGGGACCGTGTTTTAGACGCGGGGAATTTAAAATGGATCCAATCCTCCGCCGCTGGCCTCGACCATTGCCTGGTACCGGGCGTCGTCGTTTCAGACATTGTCGTCTCGAGTGCGTCTGGGTTGTTCGCGCCGCAGGTTGCAGAGCAGACGTTCGCTCTCATGATGGGCCTGCTGAGGGGAATGCCAAGATTCTTTCGAGCGGAAGCTAAACGCGAATTCATCCGCCTCCCGACCGATGACCTTCGAGGAAAGACGATTGGCATTGTTGGTATGGGCGGAAATGGAAGGATGCTTGCTAAGACCCTCGCCCCTTGGGACGCAACATTGCTTGGAACAGATTACTACCCAATCAACCCACCGCCCGAGCTGAGTCGGCTGATGCCAGCTGATTCCTTGGACACCCTCCTGGCGGTGAGTGATATCGTCATTCTCACACTCCCACTGAATGATAACACTCGTGGGTTGTTCAATGCGGAAAAACTACAGTCCATGAAACGAGGAAGCTACCTTATCAACGTCGCGAGAGGTGCGGTCGTGGAAGAGACGGCCCTAGTCGATGCCCTCAAATCAGAGCGGATCGCGGGCGCAGGCCTCGATGTCACCGAAGTCGAGCCCTTATCAACAGAGAGTCCGCTTTGGGATGATCCGCGCGTTCTCATCACACCGCATGTCGGAGCACAATCCTCTCGACGGGTTGACGACACAACCGATCTAGCTTGCGATAACTTAAGGCGGTACCTTCGTGGTGAATCACCGTTGAATATCGTCGATAAAAAACTGGGTTTTCCTCATCCGTCCGTTTCGTGGCGAACGGTGATGGAACCAACCAGCCCGGCACCGCCAAACCAACCTCCCAACCTCCACGTGCTGTAAAATCCAATAATATATTGATTTACAGACGCTGGAATCATTAACTCTCAGGCCAAAACTCGATCAACGGAAGAACAAGCCGGACTGCGGATGCGGAATGACAATGTTACCGCGAAGCGTTCCAATCAAATATCTCCATGCAAGGAGTGAGAGATGAGTGAGGAAAAGAGCAGCAGCAATCGACAACAGAGGTTATCAGGCGTTGCCCTTCACCATGAGGAACGCAGTGTTGGCGTTGTGCGTCTACCAATCAGTCGTCAGGACGATTTTATTCGAGACTTTAATCAAACCTACGCTCCGATTGCGATGAAGCTCGTACCGACCCTTGACGAAGCGCAACAAAAAACCCCGGAGAACTGAGGTTCTCCGGGGATGATTTTCTTCTTTGCTCACAAGCTCTTTCTGCGATAGCTTTTATTTTTTTCACCGCAGCGTGGCATTTCGCTGGGTTATTTGCGGGTGTTCCGCCTGATAAATACCATCCGAAATCCTAAGCTAAAGAACAAAGCGTCAGCTGATGCTTTACTAGTTAGCTTCGCAACCGCAGGTTGGCTCAACAGGCTCTTCGCATCCGCAGCTTGGCTCTTCTTCAGCACCGCAAGTAGGCTCGCAGCTGTGCTTAGCCATCATGCGTGCGAAAAGACCTTTGATGCGTCCACCGCATGCAACGCCGTCACAACCAGCATCTGCTTCGCAACCGCAAGTTGGCTCAACTGGCTCAACTGGCTCTTCGCATCCGCAGCTTGGCTCTTCTTCAGCACCGCAAACTGGCTCGCAACTGTCATCGCAGCCATGCTTCGCCATCATGCGTGCGAAAATGCCTTTGATTCGTCCGCCACATGCTGCACCGTCGCAAGTATCGACAACTTCAGCACCGCAAACGGGCTCAACAGGCTCTTCACATCCGCAGGTAGGTTCTGCTTCTGCACCACAAACTGGCTCGCATGCATCGCAAGCATCAGTTTTACAAAATCCGAATAGGCCAAACGCATTAGCGTTGGCGGAGCTCGAGGCAACCATTGCGATAGCCAACAGAGCTGGAACGATTACACGACGCATCGTGAATTCTCCATGGAAAAAAGTTTCAGGAAGGTTACTGCAACGCCTGAGCCGCAACACGTCCGAGCGGCCAAAGACCAGCTTTCAAGCCTTGGCTCGTCACCGATCTCTGACAATACAGATTCCGCATTGCAGGTCGATCGGCGTGTGGCGGCGCCAGCGACGAACACCAATACGACAGGGTGTTCACGAGCAACTATCGACTACGCGAGTTTGCCGGATGCGTAGTTTTGCAAAAATCTACCGACTGACTTTTCTATCGGGGTTGAACTTAACGAGTATTTTTGTTCCTCCGATTATTCGGATTATGACGTGCGGTTTGATACCGCCGAGGCAGTTGCGTCAGAAGCTGTACCGGATACATAAGGAAAATGACCGCGTTCATACCGGATTCCCCGCCGTACACGGAATTCCTACGCTACTCATTACTTCTTGCGAAAACGGAATACCACGTCGCAGGTGGTAAGCCATGCCTGTTTCGGCAGGTTTACCTAATCGATCCACTGATATTGGGTTTCCCGAGGTGCAAGAAGACCGAAAAGGATGTAGAAAAACACGACCATACGATACGAGCACCGCTTCACCTGTCGCCGCCTTACCGCCCGCGCGCGACTTAAGCCATCGGGTTGTCGGTGTGAAATCCCAGTACCACAAACCTAGCCACCACCGTTATGGCGACGCATCCCCACCGCCGACATTTAGCTGATGCAAGATGTGCGACTCAGCCAGAAGCTGAAAGGGGCGGAAGAAAGTTCCAGCAATCCCTTGATCGTACAACAGTTAAAATTATTTAGATGATAAACTTACCCCGTACACGGTATGGAATTGGTCCCGATCCCTTCGTTGAGTGACGGATCCCACCATAGCTAGAGCGCATCGCAGACATTGGCAATCATCAGCCGGGAACATCCAGGTCAGAAAGATTGCCCGAACGAGCTCGCCTGGAAGCAACAGCATCCTTCGGGACAGAGACGAGCGGACGCTTTACAGTGACTTTGAGTTGGGCATTCCTACCGCCCCACAACATCCCACAAAGGCTCACATTCATGACGACACTTAACCGCCGCCAATTGATCAAAACCGCCGTCGCGACCACGGCGATAGGCACCGGCGTTAACAACCACGTTCATAGCGCAGAAACTGAACCCAAACGTCTTCGTTTTGCGGTGATAGGTTGTGCGAATCGCGGTGCTGCAATTGGTGGTGAAGCGGTGCGACATCAATTAACAGATTGCGTTGCCCTCTGCGACGTTGTGCCTTCGCGTGCCGAGGGATTCAAAAAGCGGCAAAAAGACAACTGCGCAGACGCTGTCATCTTCGACGATTTCCGCAAGATGTTTGAGGAAATGGGTGACGAGATCGATGCTTGTACCATTGGGACACCGGACCACTCGCATTTTCCGATTGCAATGCTGGCGATGTCATTGGGAATTCATGTCTATGTTGAGAAACCACTGGCACACACTTTCGAGGAGTGCGAACTTCTGATGGCCGCCGAGAAAAAGTACGGCGTCCATTGTCAGATGGGAAATCAGGGCCACTCAAGTGGACAGCGTCTGCAATTCCAGTCATGGGTGGAATCGGGAATCATCAAAAATGTTCGACGAGTCGATGCGTGCATGAATAACGGGAGACGCTGGCATCCTTGGGGAGATATCAAAGCCTTTCCCGCCGCTGAAAAAATGCCCGAGGGCATGAACTGGGATACCTGGACTGGCACCGCTCCGATGCACGCTTACAACAGCAAGTATGATCCTGGTAACTGGCGTGGCTGGTATGACTATGGCAATGGCGCGTTTGGCGATTGGGGGCCACACACTCTGGATACGATTCATCGCTTCCTCCAGCTTGGCCTACCACATACAATCCGCGCGGAAAAGATCGAAAAACCCAACGACTTTATCTACCCGCACGGTACAACGATTGCTTTTGATTTTCCCGAAAGGGGATCGGACATGCCAGAAATGACCATCAATTGGTATGACGGTGTGCGAAACCGTCCTCCCACAGGCGAAGGCGTTAAATTACCAAGCTGCGGAAAAGCGATTTACAGTGATGACCTGACGTTCGTTGGCGGAACACACAGCGCAACACTGAAAATCGTTGGTGGAGAGAAACAGCAAGAGGTCTCCGCAAACCTACCTGGCCCGGTGACGAGCAAAACATCCACCAGTCACATGGATAACTTCCTGAAAGCAGCTGCTGGCATTGACCCAGAGTGCAACTCGAAGTTCTCGGTTTCTGGACCGCTCACCCAAGTCTTCATGCTCGGATGCATCGCGCAACGATTAGGCGAGAACTTGGAATTTGACGCAAAGACGCGGAAAATCACAAACAATGCCAGAGCGAATGAACTCCTCAAAGGAAATCGCCCAAGAAAAGGTTGGGAAGACTTCTACGAACTCGCTTAGCAAGCGGTTCTCCAAACCAATCCATTGACGAACACGAACTCGGATTACCCAAAAAAGGTAATCCGAGTTGACTTGCAAGTGCTTCGCCAGAGGTGACGAACGGTCACAGTCGTGAGGACTTGAGAAAGGCTCGGAAAGAAACGACCACGCCGTACATCAACCCGCTACTTTGAAGACAACCCACGTACCTTTTGTTGCCACTCCATCGGTTTCTCACCGGCCACACTCTCATCACCGTAGCCAACTCGCAGTCGCTCCAGCTCAATCTTGGATGTTGCAATCTCGTCCGCATACGCCGGATCCTCGTATAGGTTTTGTAATTCGTCAGGGTCCCTCTCAAGGTCATAGAATTCCCACTCATCGAATTCATAGAAGTGAATTAATTTGTAACGAGTACCACGCACGCCATTATGGCGTGGAACCATATGCACACTTGGATATTCGTAGTAGTGGTAATAGATACTATCGCGCCACTTCTCCGGTTGCTCACCACGCAGCAACGGAACCAAGGAGTGCCCCTGCATATCATCGGGCTGATCCGCACCTGCCATCTCGAGAAAGGTTTGAGCGTAATCAAGGTTCTGCACAAGATGCTCGTTAGTCGTATTGGGTTTTGTGACGCCAGGCCATTTGACGATCAGTGGCATCTTAAGTGATTCCTCGTACATCCACCGCTTGTCATACCACCCATGATCTCCAACATAAAAACCTTGATCAGATGAATAGATCACGACCGTATTATCACTCAGTCCTAGATCCTCGAGGGTTGACATGAGCGTACCGACGCTCTCATCAACACCCCGTATGCAACGCAAATAATTCTTGGCGTACCGTTGATACTTCCAACGGACGAGCGAATCACCAGATAGTTTCGCATCATGGAACGCCTGATCCCGCGGCCCATATGCATCACGCCATGTTTTCAATTGTGATTCACTCATCCGCTTCATGTTTGCCCACGCGGATTTATCCACGCGACCCTTTACGGCTTGACCATCAAATGTTGGGACTAGATCGACAAACAAATCAAATTGCAGGTGCATGTGACGGTCAATCTCAAGTTCCTGAAACCGCGCCGGCGGTGCGTTGTCATGCCATTTATCAAACAGTGTGTTCGGCTCAGGTAAATCAATATCCTCATACAGATCCAAATGCCTTGCTGCCGGCATCCAGTTGCGATGAGGGGCTTTGTGTTGCACCATCAACATGAACGGTTTGTCTTCATCTCGCCCCGTCCTCAACCACTCAACTGCAAGATCCGTAACGATGTCCGTGCAATGCCCTTCAATCCGTGTGCGTCCCGCCGGCGTAATCAAATCAGGGTTGTAATAGAGTCCCTGACCAGGAAGCACCTTCCAATCATCAAACCCCTGTGGGTTACCTTTGAGGTGAGACTTTCCGTAGATGGCCGTCGTGTAACCGGCTTTTTGCAGCAACTTGGGAAACGTTTGTTGATTCCAGTCAAAGGTATTTCCATTGTTCATGAATCCATTCTTGTGACTGTGTTTTCCTGTTTGGATTACAGCGCGACTGGGTCCACAAATCGAATTGGTGCAAAAACTGTTCTGGAATAACATTCCTTGCTTTGCCAAATCATCAATATTCGGTGTTGGGTCAACTGACTCAAGCCAACCCTTGTAGGCTCCAATCGCATGCGGAGCATGATCGTCAGAGAAGACAAACAGAATATTGGGCCGCTCGCTCTCGGCGGCACGCGCCCCGTTCACAAAGCCGTAAAAAAGCACAGCAACCATGAAAAGGCAAACGGGGAAACGAAAATTGGACACTGTAGGCATTCAATCTCTTTCGATGGGAGTCAGGGAAATGCCCTTTACTGAATCGCAAACGTCGATCCGTGCTTGAGCATAGAGTCAGAGGATACCCGAACGGTTTGACGTCGGCAAATCAAAACAGCTAATCCTTGGAAGACACGCCGTAACACGAATCACAGACATGACGTGCCGAGCCCCAACCCAAACTCTTGTGAATCAAGTAAGATTGACTCCGAAAACACCCCTTGTTTGTTTTCAATGAAATCCTGTGGAACACTTGGGGGTGAGGGCGTACCGCGAGCAAGGGCATCACAAAATCGCAGCCCACGCGGTGAAACTCAATGATTCGCAGAACGATATCCATCAACAGCATCAATTTAAAATCCAACCCCATGAACTCTATCAAACAATGTGTCGGGCTCGATGAGGTTGAATCAGCGGCAGAACAAATTAACGCTCACGTGATTCGAACCCCACTGATCTTCAATGACGCACTATCACGCACCCTCAATTGTGAGGTTCATCTAAAGGCGGAGAACCTACAGCACGAAGGGTCCTTTAAAATACGCGGGGCCACCAACGCAGTGCTCTCCTATGCGGCAAAAGCAAAGGCCGAGGGAGTCATCGCCCACTCTTCTGGCAACCATGCGGCAGCCCTTGCCAGAGCTGCTCGTGTCAATGGCATCAAAGCAACCATTGTGATGCCCCACAATTCCTCTAAAAGGAAACTCCAATCAGTGCGAGACCAGGGAATTACTCCAGTCCTTTGTGATCCGAGTAGTGAAGCGAGACAGGCGATGACCGATAAATTGATAGCATCAACGAACGCCCATCTAATTCATGCCTACGACGACCGACTGGTCATTGCCGGACAAGGAACCGTGGGATTAGAAATCCATCAGCAACTCGAAGAAGTTGATACGGTACTGGTTCCTGTTGGCGGTGGTGGATTGCTGTCTGGTACTCTCATTGCTCTAAAATCGCTCAAACCGAGCATCAAGGTTTTTGGGTGCGAGCCGTCCTGGGCAGATGATGCGTTCCGAAGTCTTTCTGCTGGGTCGATTCAACTTCCAACTCGCTACGACACCATTGCAGATGGGCTTCGCACCTCACTTGGCGGCTTAACCTTTCCCATCATCAAATCATTGGTCGACGGGATCCTTTTGGTGGACGAGCAGGAAATCAGGTCCGCAACGCGACAGATGGTGACGGAAGCACGCATGGTTGCGGAACCCTCCGGAGCGGTAACCCTCGCGGCACTCAACCGCTACTCCGATCAGTTCCGAGGTCATCAAGTTGCCGTTGTCATCTCGGGCGGCAACCTAGACATGGGTAACTGTCAGCTATAAGAAACCGCACCCGTCTATTTAAGCAAGACACTCCTTCACCCACCTGACACGCGGATGCGGCCGGCGGCATCAAGGGTTCTTGTTAAGGTTTGGTGGGCAGCAGCACCCGCGCATCCAACCTAGAAGGCATCAGAGTCCGCATCGCTTGGCATTCTCCAATCCCCGCGCGGCGACAAGCTTACCGACCCAACCTTCGGTCCATCCGGAACGCAGTTTCGCTTAAATTGGTTGGCAAAAAAGCGTCTGAAAAAGGTATCAAGAGTGCTTTCAATCGTTTCTTTGGAATACTCATTCTCAAAGATCGCGTTGGATGCCAAGTAGAGTATTTTTTCCCGTGAGGCTCCATACCGAATGAAGTGATAAAGGAAAAAATCATGAAGCTCGTAGGGCCCAACCGTGGAGTCCGTATTCTGACGAATCTCACCCTTTTCGTTTGTTGGTAGTAACTCAGGAGATATCGGTGTGTCGGATATCTCAATCAAAACCTCAGCAAGCCCTGTACCCACATGCTGAGAAGCAACGTGCCGAACTAGGAAGCGCACCAGCGACTTGGGCACTGATGTATTAACGTTATACATTGACATATGGTCTGCGTTGTAGGTAGACCACCCCAATGCTTGCTCACTCATGTCCCCCGTACCGATGACAAATCCGCGTGTCATCAGCAACAATGTTCGTAGTCGTGCCTGCACATTTTCGAACACTAAGTCTGACGCCGAATCCGGAAGCTGCATCAATCTTTGCTGAAACTCATCAATATCGAGCGACGAAGGCAAAGCGAGACCAAACGGCAGATGCTCCATCGCGCGAAAGGTTTCAATACACTGAGCTCGAATATCAACACACTCTCGCGATGTATCCAACTCTCCAATAAGCGTCTCCGCATTGACGCGAGTGCGGTTGGACGTCCCGAAACCAGGCATCATCATCGCTTGTATCTGTTTTCGCGACCAACCCAGAGCATCGCACGCCTGAACCGTGACCATTAACGCTAAGGTGCTATCGAGGCCACCGGACACGCCAATGGCCAGTGTCGTTTCCTTCGGTAAACGCGTTAAACGCTTCACCAATCCCGCGACTTGAATTGCCAAAATCTCAGAACACCGCGACCCTAACTCTCGTTCATTGCTCGGCACGAAAGGATGTGGATCAACCTTGCGACGCAGTTCCCTCGCATCAGGACTTGTTAGACATTGATCGTCGTCGCTACGCCAATCACTCCCTGCGGGATCGGTCCTTGGGGATTCTTTACCTTCGTGGTTCTCCTCAGCAGTTTTCGACACTCCAATACGGCGACAATTGCCAGCGTCCTTCGCCGCAGCATCCCCGAAGGTACCCAGTTTACGTCGATCATGCGCGAGTTGCTGAAGATCGACATCACAAGTGACCGAGCTCGACTCAACATAGACTGGATCCTCGCCATCCCCGATACGCCTTGATTCATCAAGAATCCGTCCATTTTCAGCAACGAGGCAATGCCCACCAAAAACAACATCCGAGCTGGATTCACCTGCCCCGGCCGACGCGTAGGCGTATGCTGCAATGCAACGCCCTGACTGCACGCGAACAAGGTCTCTCCGCCATTGAGCCTTCCCAATGGTTTCGTTGCTCGAGGACAAGTTAAGGAGAACATTAGCGCCAGCGAGTGACGCGCGGCTACTAGGAGGGATCGGGCCCCAAAGATCCTCACAAATCTCCACCGCAATGCATCCTGGCCCGTATTCAAAAAGCAGATCAGTTCCAAACGGTACGTCTGTCCCGCCAACGGTCACATGAATCGGATCATTCGGACCGGCAGCGCGGAAATATCGCCCCTCGTAGAATTCCTGATAAGTGGGAAGGAAACTCTTCGGCACCATCCCCAGTATTCTCCCCTCTGCAACCACTGCAGCCACATTCATGAGTGATGTGTTCACCCTAAACGGGAGTCCAACCACAACCAATGAGCGATGTTTCTCGGTGCGACGAACAAGCTCCAACAGGTTCTTCTCTGCTGCGTCCAATAGGGAATCGGTCAGAAACAAATCCCCGCAGCTGTAGCCAGTCAGACTCAACTCCGGAAATAAAACGACATCCGCTGACGTTTCGGATAGCACTTCCCAAATTCTCTCCATATTGGCAGCGGGGTTCGCCACGCTGACACGCGGCGATGCGGCTCGGATTCGGAGAAAATCGTGGGGAAACAAAATAAGGTCACTCTGCGTTCGAAATGACGGCAATGTCGCGAGACCACCGCACTGACTGAAACTTCAAAAGGCATCTCCCGGGCACCCTGTAAGCTATCAGGATTATCCTTTGCCTGAAGTGTTGCAAGTGGTGAATTCGAGGGGCTGAGGCCACGAAAACACCGTTCGCACTCGTCAAATCCCCCCAAACCTCGCAAACAAACGTGTACCAACAAGGTTTGCGGTCCCAATTCGAATCAATTCCCCACGCGGTATACTTCATCAGCGGGCACCTTCACGCAGGACCTCACCCTCTCCTCTTCGACAAAAAACGTACCGCGGCCGCTCGTGAGGAGACCGAGACGCCAGAAAGATCGACTCTCAAATTTGAGATAACTGGGGCATGGTAACTTTCTCACCCATTTCATACGACCTTTTTGATTTCCTGACGGATCTGGAGATCAACAACAACCGGCAATGGTTTGCCGAGCAGAAAACAAAGTACAGCGACGTGGTCCTTACACCGGCGGTAAACCTGTGTCGCGAACTCGAAATAGCACTCAGAGCATGTGCACCGCACATCACCGTACAACCCAAGCCATATCGCGGATCGGTGATGCGAGTCTATCGAGACACCCGATTTACCAAAGATAAGAAGCCCTTCAAAACCAACGTAGGGATCTTCCTGCGTCATGAGGCAGGTCGCGACATTCACGCACCGGGCATTTACATCCATCTGGAGCCGAGGAACTGCTTTATAGGTTTTGGGTGCTGGAAACCTGACCGAGTCACCCTTTCCAAAATTCGACGTGCGATCATCGATCGCCCCACCGCATGGAAACGAGTCGTTAACCGAATCCACAACCACACCGAACTCGAAATTGGTGGCAATAAACTGATTCGTGGACCCCGAGATCTACCGAAAGATCACCCATGCATCGAGGATTTGAAGCGGACTGATTTCATCCTGTCCGGAAAACTTCAAGAACAGGATTTCGTAAAAAGCAATCCAATACCAACCCTCATCCAGCACGTTGATTCCGCAAAACCATGGATGCGGTTTTTGTGCCACTCGATGGATTTGAATTACTAACGAGACGAGATTTGATAGCGGTCACCCGACCTAGGCTACAATCGCGATTGAGGTCTGCAATCGTCACCATTCCGCGTAACTCATCCGATCTGCGATAAGCGGTTTGCCAAGCTTTCCGCCTTGCTCTGGCCTATTAACTCTTCTCTACCTTGCTCTGACCACCATTCCACCAGTGCTGCAGCGTGGTGAGTAGGATGAGGCTGCCAAAGACCTAGCGTTTTCTCGACGGGCAAATCCGTTGTCTTGATCAAATCGAACTCGCGCCCAACCTCCAAGATCAGTGGCACCAGCGCCAAATTGAGAGCGTCTCGCTTGCTTGCATCAAGCTTCCCATGGTCCATCGACCTTTGAAGCGGAATTGATGATACAAGCCAGGCCAACCGCAGCACCTCTGGGATCTCCGGATCAACGTCCGTCAGCACTGCTTCCATCCACACCCGACCAGCCTCTGCTGCAATCCCACCATCCCCGCCCCTGGTCGGCTGAACCATCACGAGCGAGATCGCATCAGGCCAATACGACTCAGAGATTTGTTCGGTACCCCACAATCGCGTTGAAATCATCCGAAGCAGTCCAACACCGCATGTATCCCAACGTGCACGAAGCGGACCATAGCGAAGATGCAACTGATCGCCATAGGGGGGACGCATTGATAACAAATCCCCCTTTGCATTGCCGAGGATACTAGCCAGATTCTCCTGACAAAGGGACCCAATCATGAACGACTGTTCAAGCAACGCAAACAGTCCATCGAGCGATTCAATCTGCGCACCCGTGGCAAGAGCCGCCGCACGAAATTGCTCCCAGAACTCCGATGGGGTAATTCCCTCCTCCTCGAGAATCTGATTGGCAGATTGCACAACTTCAGAAAATACGCTCTCAGCACGGGGCTCTACTGATTGCCCACCCGATGCAACAACGCACGTTGCATGAATGATGCTGAGGTCCAGATCACAGCCCCAGCGAAGTGCAGCCTGCCCACCCAACGTTCAACCCTCGCTCATGTTGGCGCGAATCCATTCCTCAAGTTCCTCGAAATCAACCGGCGGCAACGCACTCAAGTCGGGACGCAGTCTCTTTGCATCATGCAGGTAAACATGCTGTATTTCATCTTGAGACTTGTCCGTGTTCCAATGCACCAGAAAACGAATACATCGAGGTAAAGAGCCTGACACCGAGATCTCGTAAGCGCATAGAAGCGGCACATCCAGCCACCCCAATTGACGAGCTGCCAACGCGGGAAACTCAGCGCTGAGATCCTTGGTAACCGTGAAGGTGATACTCGCGACATCGGCAGCTTCGATACCGTTACGACGTATCACTAACGCGAGCAACTGACGCGTCGCGGTCAATATCTCATCTCGATCATCAGCCGACACCGTGGTCGCACCGCGAACGCCTCGACAAACTGTAGAACGAATCTCGCTCATAAAACTACTCGTGAGGAACTACAGGAGGGAACCTCCCAAAAAACAACGTCCTCTACTATAGAGGATTGACCAAGATGACGATAATCGGGTAACGCTGTTTTCTCGCCGACCGATTTGCAACCGACCTATCGACGCGATAACCTCAACGCCGCAAACCGACTCATCCATCCCAATCAGGTCCCATCGCCATGCCGCCGGAACGTAGCCGTTATCAAGAAAAAATCATTAAGAACTACTACCAAAACCGGGACGCGATCGGCCTTCAAAAAGCACAGGAAGCAGTCACGGAGCTCTATCTGAGCGAGGGAAAGAAGCGAGAAACCGTCTGGAAACGTCTTGCCAGCCACTTGGAAAAAGTCGGTCTTTCGGCGAAGCAAATCGAACATTTACGGAACGAAGACAGCCCCGAACTGGTACTAGACGCTTTAAAGAAATACATGTAGTCCGAATCGGTCATCCAGTGGGCAATCTCTTTGCCCGATTAATCACGTAGAAACGTTCCTTTCTCAGCCCCTCTTACAAGCAATAATCCGCTATAGTATTGCTTAAACGCTCCCAGCCGAACGGCGATGGCAACCGGTGATGCACCGATGATCATCCCACACTCCGATTCCAGGCCTCAGATCTTGAGCTCGTCATGAACCGGAATTGGTTGGCGATTGAAACGCAAACCCAGCTGGACCGATAAAAGGTTGAATCAAATGTTCTTAGCGGCGATGCACACGAATCAACTCTTGATTTTCGGGCAAAAATCAGCCTTGCAGGAGGGATGGCTCGGCAGCCTTCTATTTGCACTTACCATCCTCGGCCTCATCTTCCTTGCCGCGCTTGGCTTCTTCTTCACTCGCTACTTTAAACTCTGGTTCCAAGCGTACATGTCGGTAGCGGATGTGACGTTGGTCAGCCTGATTCGAATGCACTTCACAAAAGTGAATCCCGTGGTCGTCGTTCAGGCAAAGGTGATGAGCGTACAAGCAGGTTTAGACATTAATCGTCAGACGGGAATCAGCACCAGACGCCTCGAGGCACATTTCCTCGCCGGGGGCAAGCTCATCAATGTCATTCACGCAATAATCGCGGCGCATCGCGCGGAAATCCCACTCGACTTCGACCAAGCTGCTGCAATCGACCTAGCAGGTCGAGATGTGCTCGACGCCGTCCAAACAAGTGTATACCCCAAAGTGATTGATTGCCCCGATCCCTCCAGAAGTGGCAAAACAACACTCAGTGCAATCACTCGAAACGGGATTGAGCTGCGGGTCAGAGCAAGAGTTACCGTACGCACCAACCTCTCGCAATTGATTGGCGGTGCAACGGAGGACACAGTGATTGCACGGGTGGGTGAGGCGATCATTAGTTCAATCGGATCAGCTGAATCACATTTCGAGGTTTTGGAAAACCCTGACCTGATTACGCGAGTTGTCCTCTCACGCGGACTTGATGCGCAAACCGCGTTTGAGATTGTTTCCATTGACATCGCAGACATCGATGTCGGAGAGAACATTGGAGCTCGCTTGCAGAGCGATCAAGCCGAAGCAGACACGCGTGTCGCACAAGCTCAGGCAGAACGCCGACGCGCTGAAGCGATTGCAGAGGAACAACAAATGCGAGCCAAAGTTGCCGAGAATCGCGCACAACTCGTCTTGGCCGAATCCGAGGTTCCGCTGGCAATGGCTGAAGCGTTCGAAGCGGGTCGAATCGACTCCCCGACAAAATGACCGGATCACCCAGCGCCACTTAGCAATCTCGCAGTTACGTCGCGTTGGCGATAAGTAACATTCAAGATCATTCCTTTGCCCCATTGCCTAAAAACCCAATGTCCGTCGAGTCCGACAACGGTTTGAACACAACTCGGCGATCATACCGTGTGCAATTCCCTGGGGGTAACGGCTTCACACTCGCAGGAATCATTGACCGTCCGGAACAAGAGTCCGAGGTGTCCGCCCGAATTGTCTTTAGTCACTGCTTCACCTGCAACAAGGATCTTAAGGCGATTGTACGCATCTCAAGATCTCTGTCGGAACAAGGAATTTCAGTCCTACGCTATGACATGACGGGTCTCGGCGGGAGCGATGGCGACTTTTCCCAAACCAACTTCTCAACCAACCTTCTCGATCTCGAAGCAGCGATTGACTTCGCCGAGCAGGAATTGGGATCCGTCACGGGACTAATAGGACATAGCTTTGGTGGTGCGGCAACGCTGGCTTTGGTGGGACAGCGCGCCCTCCTCCATCGGGCGACGGACCAGATGCCTCCCGCCGTAGTCACACTCGCCGCACCCAGTGACACACAACACCTGGCTGAGTTACTGATCAAGATGAATCCTGATATTCAGGAGAGCGGAAGTGGGATGGTGTCGATTGGTGGGCGACAATGGAGAATCACACGGGAAATGGTCGACGACTTCCGCCGACATAATCTCCCAGATTTGATTAGTCAGATCAGATCGCCCACGCTGCTATTACATTCTCCCGATGATCGAACCGTAAGCTATGACCATGCCCTTCGGATCATGAGCCTTATCCAGGGAGCACCACAGCAAGCGTTCAACCCAAGCCTGATCTCGCTCAACGGTTCCGACCATCTTCTAACGGATGACTCAAAAACCATTCATTGGCTGGCTTCATCCTCGGCAGCATTTTTCAAACGGTTCGGAGTCGAAAAAAGTCGCTGATTGCGAACCACGAACCCTCAAAATGGCGCCAATGAATCCAACTTACCTTTCATTATCCAAAATAAAAAGCCACGCGATCAACGCGTGGCTTTCCAAACACTAGTTGTTTCTGTAACTCCAGAACATTCTATCCTTTCTTCTCTTCAGAGGCTTTCGCCTTTTTTGCGTTATTCTTTTTACCTTTCTGGTTCTTTCCTTTTAAACCTCGGGTGAAACTTTCCGGCAATTTTTCGGTCTGCTCCTTAGTCAAAAGTGCGATCACACTTTTTCTCATACCAAGTCGAACTGCATTCATTTCCTTGAGTGCTTCCAACTGCTTTTCGTTGTATCCAAGCTCAGCATTGATTGCCTTGGTAACCTCTGCAGCCTTTTTATCACCAGCCTCTCTCAATTTCTTTCCAACTTCGGCGCGTTTCTTGGTCATTTCCTGGGTGATACCAACACGCTCCTTGATGGCGGTAAGTTTCATGTTTGTCTGTTTTGCCAACTCCTTCACCTTACCAACCTGCTCCTCCGTAAGTCCGACGTCCTTTAGTTGTTCGAGCAGTTGACTTGAGCCATCGCGTGACCGCTTCTGTGGGGCTTTCTTTTTCGCGTTTTCATTCTCATCCGCAAAGCAAATAACTGCGGGCATAGCGAGAAAACAGACGGTCAACAAAATTCGTGACATTAATTCAGACCTATTACGTGTAAATAAAAACGGCCATCCGAACCGCCAGATGGTCAGCGACACAGTCTACTTGCAGCGATTTTGGCTGTCCACGCTTTAAAGTGTCTGCCCACCGTCGACCGCAAGAATCTGTCCCGTCGCCATACGATTATCAACGCTAAAGAATACAACAGCATCAGCGATCTCATCAGGGCTCGATGCTTTGGGTATCGGATAATGAGCAACCATTTCTCCGAGATCCCAGTCAGGGTTTCCCTCGCGTATCCAGCGGCTATCGATCGGCCCTGGACAAACCGCATTCACGGTAACATTTGGCGCGAGAACCCGAGCCAATGATTTGGTCATCGTGATCAATGCCCCCTTCGTAGCGCAGTATGCGATTGATGATCCTGAGCCGGTAATCCCCGCAACGGATGCGATGTTCACGACCGCAGCATGAGATCCTTGCTTAAGCAGGTTCGCCGCGCTCCGAGTGACAAAAAAAGCCCCTTTCACATTGACATTGTGCATCCGGTCCCACATTGCTTCCGTCAAATCATCCAAACGTTGATGCTCTATGAAATTGGTCGTCGCTGCATTGTTGACCACTACATCCAGTCGACCGAACTGATCCTCAATCCGCTTGATCATCTGCTTCACACCCTGATCCTCAGAGACATCGCATTTCACAAGCAGTGCCTGCCCTCCTAGCTGATTCACTTCTTCAGCGGTCTGACTCGCCTCGACTTCGCTACGCGAGTAATTGACGACCACACCGTACCCAAGTTTTGCAAAACGCAACGCGCAAGCGCGACCAACCCCCGTCCCCGCACCCGTGATCAATGCAACCCGGTTCTCATACATCGCTAATCCTTATCGCTTCGTCCTAATTCGTCTCTATCACCGGATTCCCAATGGAATCCTTCCCTCATCAATGCCTTTATTCCACAAAAAGATAGGAACGGCTAATCGCTCTTGTCGCAATTGGCTTCTTCGG
Source organism: Candidatus Nitrosopumilus sp. (assembly GCA_964225475.1). GTDB lineage: Bacteria > Planctomycetota > Planctomycetia > Pirellulales > Pirellulaceae > Rubripirellula. The sequence continues at coordinate 83,707 of CAXQOB010000073.1, forward strand.
CCGAAAGGTTGTGTTAACCAACGGTCCGAATGAGATTAGCTTCCCCGGATTCAATTTCAACCTCACCGGACGCACCGAGGACACGAAGTTTCCCGGATTCGTTCAGCCCGAGACACACCCCAGAGGCCTGCCCCTCATTTGTTTGAAACTCAATTTGCTGACCCGTCAGGAGACATCGCTGCCGAAAATCCATCAGAAGTTGTGTTTCATCTCGATCAGCCTCTGAAATCACCTCCAAAATGGACCCAACCAATCCAGCAAGCAAATCGAATCGTTCAATCCTCCTGCCCAACGCATGGGACAGCCCACTCACCCCAACGCATCCTCGCCTATCGCTAATCTCCGGTACCGTTTCAACGTTTAACCCAACACCCACTACCAAATATTCAGGACGCGCCGCAGGAATCTCAATCAGAATGCCAGCTAACTTCCCACCTGCTGCGTAAACATCATTTGGCCATTTGAGCCGCGTGTTGAAGGGTGAAAACTCAAACTCAAGATAGCGTGAAATGCCCACGCCCACGGCAAGAGAACAGAACCTAGCAACCTTCTCGGCCGAATCGTATTCTTCTCGTGAAATCATCAAGGAAAAAGTCAGGGTCCCTGAATCACTATTCCACTCTCGCCCACGCCGACCACGCCCCGCCGTCTGCCTATCTGCAAGAAAAAGTCTGGGAGTGGAATTCGTTTCCGGGGTCGCCAACTGCAACTCACTTAACGCCAAGGTATTGGTGGATTCGGTTTCGCAGCGGTAGACGGCTGATCGCACCACCTGATTCGAACACAAGTACTCCACCGACCGGCGACCTCTTTCATCGACCTCAGCATCAATTATCAGGGGAGAGAAAGTCACTTCAAATATCTTTATAAAAATAGCAAACCAATGGAAAACGAAATCAGCAAGAGAATAGAAATTAACTGCCAGACCCATGGGAAGCCTGAACGCATGCCGCGTTCCCCAAACTCACTCTCCACAAACGAGTCATAGTCAAAATCATCATCACCAAACGACGAACTGTCCACCTCTCTCCATC
>CAXQOB010000074.1:0-15800 GCA_964225475.1 Candidatus Nitrosopumilus sp.
AACCGACCTCTATCGGCGGGTCCTCACAACCTCCGGCACCTTTGTTAATCAAGCATGGCCCTACGACCCTGCGTATCCAGGAGGTGCTTGGGAGTTCCATCGCTCCCTCATCCCAGGAAAACCGAAGAAGCCCATCCGAATTTTTATCTCCGTCGGAGATAGGGACTTACTGAACCCGAATGTTATGCGCGATGGCATGCACGATTGGGTATAAGCGAACCACCGTATGGCCAAAGTGCTTGAAGACGCCGGGTACGACTACCAGTACCTATTCTGACGAAATGCCAAACATGGAATACGAAACGCGAAATAGCAATTCCTGCCACACGCGATTGAATGGGTTTGGGATGGCTACGGCACACGTGCAATCAAATAGTTTTTGTTAACGGCGAAGAGGATGCGCGCGACGCTTGAGTGTCCGTGTTGAACCAACGTGAACCAGTCTATTTTAAAAGTCGCCAATAAGTCGACCAACCGTTGAAAGCTACCGCTAATATACCCGTGGCAAAATTACTCGTTTTGTGCGAACCAGTGCGAACTTTGCCACAGCGGATCAGCATCGACCAAGTCGCCCATTCCATGGCATGAAAAACCACTCCAAGCCATTTTTTTCCTACCGGATGGCCCAGAGAGCATCGAAGGTTCGTAGGTAAATCGTCCCGTCGGAGATGACCGGGGACGCAGAGATAGATTCACCCATTTTATTTTGGGCAACCATTTCAAATTTACGCCCCGCTTTTAAAACGCTAATCGTGCCGTCTCTTGCGGTAAGGTAGAGGTGCCCACCGGCCAAAACGGGTGACGCTCGGTGTCGGTGACTGTGGGTGCGCTCCATATAAATCTCTTCACCGGTCTTTTGATCCAATACCAGCATGAAGCCATTTTCACGGCATAGATAAACAAGACCGCTATCAATAATTGGCGACGGGACATCAGGTGTATTCATCTCGCGAATCCAAAGCACCGCATCTGTATCGGTTAAATCACCTGCACGATCTGATGCAATTGCGAATACAGGGCCGTTCTTTGCCGTCGGACAAACAACGATACCCTCAGCCGCAGCTGGCGAGGCGACAAACCGAAGCGTAGGATGATACTCTGCGCCCTGAGGGTTTAAACCTCCCAGACGCCATTTTTCATCCCCCGTCTGCAAATCGTAGGCAATGGTGTAGTCACCACCATGCGTCAATAGAAACTGTGTATCGCCAAATGCATAAAGTATTGGTGAAGCATAGGAATGCTCGTTCTCACGCGACGCTCCAGTCACCCGTGGCTTTTTCCAAATCTGCTCGCCGTTCTTCGCGTCAAGACAGATCACTGATGCTTCTTGTGTGTCTGGATTCCCGTCCCCATGAATCAACTGAAGATAGAGTCGATTGCTCTGCAGAACAGGCGTTGACGATAGGCCAAATTGTAAATTGATCCTCCCATAACGCTGCTCGAGATTGACCTTCCAAACCGACTCACCGCCGACGGTAAAGCACGCCAAATCCCCGGTTCCCATTAGCGTCCAAACATGCTGGCCATCTGTGATCGGAGATGGAGACGCCGAGTTGCCTTCGTCGCCCCTCGCATTTTGATTTCCCTGCCCAACTTTGCGACTCCACTGCTGCTTTCCGTCCTTCCCGTAGCAAAGAAGCAGCAGGTCTGTGCCATCAACGCTAGTCAAAAAAATACGTTCACCCGCAATGACAGGCGTAGCACCACTTGGGCCAGGAAGCTCCGTCCTCCAGACGACATTTTCCTCTGCAGACCATGAAATAGGTACGTTGGTCTCCGTGGAGATGCCGTTACTGGTTGGCCCCCGCCAAGAACCCCAGTCTGCAGCCAGAATCTGGTTCGCGAAAAATCCTAGCAGCACCAACGACACCCGACTTGCAGCAAAACAGCATCGCTTCTGACTCATGACAGACTCCGAGGATCGTGACTTATACCGCCCATTATTAGACCGTCTGCAAGACGTTGATAAAAGAGCAGGGTCACCGAAAACCGCCGATTCACTCCTCGCGGTATGCCTTTAATCGCTTCTCCTGAAACCAAAAAAAAAGGACGGGAGTTCTTACTCCCGCCCTGGATGTTCTGCCGTTCGTACCGACTACTGGTTCAGCTGTTCCTCGATCACGTCCTTGCTAGCTTTCGTGCCCAGAGCACCCCACAATCCGTACGGGCTTTCAGAGCCAGGTGCCCTGACGCCAGTGGCACCACGGCGGACCGTCCCAATCGTCGAGTCACCCGCTTCGATTGAATCGGTTACGAAAACTACCGCACCGTCAGCCATCAGAACATGGCATCCACCTTGGTGCCGACTGCTTGGCGGTAATATTCCGAAACCGGTAGGACCGAACCGCACACAGGTCTCCTTATTTGGGGGTAGGATTGTGTTGACCGAAGAGAACACGCCATTACCGTTAGCCCAACGATACCCACGTCCCTCATTCTCCCTTGATCTCAGATTCACATTCTGCAGCCAGAAACGTGGACGTTCAGGATTGATATCGTCGCGGCAAGCGGTTGGATCATTCTGCACCTCCGTCGTACCGACCCTCTCATTCATCTGCGTTCGAATGTCGCGATCCCCAAGGTCGGTTGCAATTTCACCAGCCATGATGGTGTTGGCGAGACCGTCCAAGATATCGCGAAATTTAACTTCGGTGCGTGCGACAAACACCCCACGACCCGACGCTCGGATTTCACGCGATCGGTAGGTACTGACAACGAGTCTGCTGGACATGGGGCCGGCATCGTGAAACCGATTCGCGTCACCCAGACAGGCCGCATAGTTGGTCCGCCCCATCGCCGGCAGTCCCACTCCCGGGTCACTCGGACACCGAAGGGTGGGAATCTCTGTCATCCAAGGCTGATAGCCATCGTTGTAGGTGCTGGTCCTCGGAGTACGATTACTCGCGTTGACGGCGGTCACCGTCGGCCCCATCGCTGGCCACGCTGGAATTCGCAGCGTTCCGGGATTCGCAAGATCCGTTGTGTTTGGATTGCTGATCTGCTCCCACAACGCCTGTTGTTCGATGAACGGAGTCAAACCCACCAGGAAACTCAACGACTGATTGTTGGTTCGGTCAGAACCCAAATAGTATCGGTCCGCGCCTTGCAGATTGTTGCCTGTACCGCCCAACTGTGTCGGCAACTGTTTGTAACTGGAATGGTAATTGTGCAGCCCCAGACCTATCTGCTTGAAATTATTGGAGCAGCTCATGCGCCGGGCTGCTTCCCTCGCTGCCTGAACCGCCGGCAGCAATAACCCAACCAAGATCCCAATAATGGCGATCACCACTAACAATTCAACAAGCGTAAACCCACTGCGCTTTCTCGTTTGTCTTTTCATTGCAAGCTACTTTATAAAGATAAAAGGTTTCATTAAGCCACAAATCACTCACGTTCCTCGTTCATCGATTCCACTTCGTCCTCATACTCAGCAACTTCCTCAGCTGTCGGTTGAGATGCTCCTGGTTGAATGACCGTGTTCTCATCCGATGAGCAACCGACGCTAGAACAAACGAAAAGTAATACGATCAACTTGAGACGCTGAATTCGGTATCGATAAGCCATAGCCATAATTCCTTGAAACTGGGGCGGGATAACTACTTGTTAAGTATTGCTGAGTGAAAAGGCTTTACTAGCCACGTGGAGTCTCCTTCACGTACCCATCTCGCGACGCAAATCGGTTATCCCGCTATCTCCACCCTTGGCACGCGAGTTGGGTCGATTAACAGCCTTCCACTCCGAAATTTTTTTTGATTTTTTAAGTCCCCCGCTGGGGTCGCAATCAGCCGGTTAGCCTGACTTCAGGGCAGACAATAGCGCTCGTTCTGGCAAGGAAATTGCCAATCGCCAACGAGTAGGATCAGCCATAGGGGAAACCATCCGACCCTTACATCAATGGCAAGGGCCCGGAAAAAACAACGGCGAGAATCAACCCCGAAATATCAAGGAAGTAAATTCGCAAAACCTCCCCACGGCGAAATTGCCGGGTCTCGATTGTGGACGCGAGAATAAGCCTTGATAGCCGTTACTTGCGTACCTTTCCGGTCAACTAACGCTAACCTTCTTGCTGCGTCGGAAATTCGCTAGTTGCGACTTTAAGAAGTGCCAAGGAGAGAAGAATGAGGGTCAGCACCAGAAGAGCGCTGAGGTGAGTACCGGAGGATGCGCTGCCGAAGACGTTCTCTGCATTACTCCTTGCCTCCTCCCAGTCCATCCAGTTGGCCAGTAATCCGCGCAGCCTAAAATTAATGGTGAGCTTATTTGCGACAGCAGGAACAAATGACAAACCGTATTCAACCGCACCAGTGTAGAACACCGCGGTAACGATAGTGCGTCGATAGAACCAAACACCGATGAGTAGGTAGAGCGAGGCATGAGCAAGTACGGAGATGGTACAGAGTACACACATCACCAACCACAACCAGAATCCACCCGCTGTCCCCATCATCAAGACACATCCTGTTGAACTCACGAGTGCCGCAGAGAGGGTCCAAACCACCGCCGTTAAGTATTTACCAAGAATCACCTCGCACCGGCCCGTGGGGCGCATCGCAAGGTACCCCCATGTCTGTCCTTCAATCTCGGTGCTGACGACAGGTGTCGCCCATAGAAGAAGCGCAAGTAAGCACATGACTTCCGGCACAAGAAAATAAAGCATGATCCCCCATTGCTCCACCTCACTTGTGTCGGCACCACTCAAACGCAAGGTACCAACAAGTAGCATTGGAAACAGCAGTAGCAACACCCAAATACTGACGCGTCCAAACGTCATCGACCTTGCGAGCTCAAATTTAACTACTTGAAGAATCGTGCGTCCCATCATGCGTTGTCCCCTCTGTGGAAACGCAGGAGTGATTCAAAGATTGTTGTCAGATTGCCATCCGCGGTTAGCAGTTGATCGATTTGCAATGATTCATCGGCAATCCATTGAGTTAACGCTTCGTAGAATGCGATTGGGTCCCTTAACCCAACCCGCAACTTCGACTGATTTTCAACTAGTTGGATCGAGTCGACCCACTCCCTGTCGGCTAACTTAGGAACGAGCGATACCACTCCAGATCCAACGACAACCACCTCCTGCGGCGCTTTAGCAACGAATCCCTCCAATTCTTCACTGGTACCAGAGGCAAGTAAACGGCCGCCGAAAATCAAAAGGAATTGTGATGTTATCGACTCAATCTCGTGCAGGACATGACTTGCAAATAGAAGACTCCTTCCCTCCGAAACCCATTTCCTCAGCAACGAACTCATTTCCTGACGTCCTACGGGGTCTAATCCGTTATATGGCTCGTCCAGGATGATTAACTCCGGGCGATGGGCAATCGCTTGTGCAATCTTCGACCTCTGTCGCATCCCCAATGAATAGTCCCCCATTGGACGATCCATGCGACTCTTCATACCAACCATTTCCAAGCTCGCTACAGCAAGGTCCTGACTCTCCCGTACGCCGTACCCATGAAGAGAGACCAGATGCGATACCCACTGCCTTGCCGAAACATTGGGGTAAAGAACATCGGTAGCCGGACACAATCCAATCCGCGACAGGATTGACCTCCTTCTCCACGGATCTTGCTCGAATACCGACACCCGCCCAATGGTTGGCTTTAACTGGCCCGTCAACAGGTTGATCATCGTAGTTTTCCCAGACCCGTTGGGGCCCACGAGACCGTATGCACCTCCAGGGATGGTGAAGGACAGATCATTTACACCAATAACGCTGCCGTAGAGCTTTGTTGTGTTCTTAAACTCGATCATCCCTTTACCTGCTCAAGGTCGCGTCAATTCGGCGTCGAATGACCCAAGCACCGACGACGGTAACCAACACGAGTAGACCGATCGCCGGCAGTACCGCACCCGGGGTGGTATCGAGGCCAAAGACCCAAGACTGTACTTTTCCAAGTGTGTGATAGGGCGACAATAAACGCCAGCGATCAAAATCGATCCCTGCCTCCAATAGATCCGACGGTGGACCCCTACGGCCGCGGCGACCTCGGACCGATGTCCCCATGAACGTAAGAATCTGATAAGCGACGAACCCAAGGATCCAGGTTGAGAACCACGAGAAAGCCGCATACCGACTCTCACTCGTACAGGCTGAATAACACATCGCCAAAGCAGTGGTCGGCACCAAAAGAACAAACGATGCACCAATGATCCGAACGGGAATATCCCAAGTCTGGGTGACTACTGACAGGTCAGGAGAAAGCATGACTCCTATCGCGTAAAGCGCCAACGCCGGTACGGTTACAATCATGCCAAGAAAGAACCACATGACCGCCGCCTTCCCAATCATGTATTCGTAAGCATTCAAAGGTCGCGAAAAATAAAGAAGGTACGCGCGACTGCGAAGATCGTACGAAATGAGCATCGGTGCAATTAAGCCAACCAACAGGACCATTGCGCTGAGTTGCGGATAACGAAAGAAGCTCATGATCAGCAACGCCCAGACATCATGCCTCGCCGCATTGGGGTCATCGACCAATTTCATGGCGAGCTCAGGCCGCCCCATGGGACCGGCAATAAAATCCGCTGCAAAAAAACCGATCTCTGGATCCCCCGCCGAATATTCGAAGGTGAAAATTCCCGCGGCCGGCACAAAAATCGGCAGCCACGCAAGCATTAGCATCAAACGTAGCCACTTACGCCGCCATATGAGAGCGATTCCGCCAATCGCAATGAAATACGGACGAGACCACTGTCGCGTGCGATCACCGCGCCAATCGCGATAACCCAGATCATGAACTGGCATCAATCCACCTCGCTCTCGGCTGACATCGCGGTATCGATAAAAATCTTATCCAACGAATTCATCGCCGGCGTCAATTTTCGGATCCTTGTTCCGGTCTCGTTCGCGTGCCGCCAGACCGTTGCAATTTGAGCAGGTGCCACAGGCGTGATCCTTAACAACCCATCTCGCTCATTCATCACCTCGAATCCGTCGGACCGCAATCGCTCAATGAAGCTAGACGAATCATTGTGCGTCACGACGTGTAGCGTTGGATGAATCGGTCGACTTAGATTTTCAAGCGTATCCATAACACGCACCTCACCATCAACCATGATCACTAACGAGTCGCAGGTGGTTTTAACATCGGGAAGGATATGCGTCGAAATAATGACCGACTTCCCATACTGTCGGTTCAACGTTTTAATGCGGCGAAGCATCGACTCACGCTGACTGGGATCTAAACCGGTAGTCGGTTCATCGAGGATTAACAATGGAGGATCATGAACGAGAGCCTGTGCGAATTTAAGTTTCTGTCGCATTCCCGTGGAGTAACCCTCCACCTCGCGATACCGCTCCTCACCAAAATCACAGAAATCGCATATTTCATGTGCGCGTCGCAGACCCTCTAATTTAGGTAGTCCCGATAGGTTCGCTGCAAACGCTACGGATTCGATCCCACTCAAGCCAGCAATGTAACAATCGTCCTCAGGCAAATAGCCGATCAGGTCCCGTATTGCGCGCAGTTCACAAGGCCAAGGAAGCCCAAGAATCTCCCCGCGTCCCTGACTAATCTGTACCAGACCCAGCAATGATTTGATCAACGTACTTTTCCCGGAACCATTCGGGCCTAGAAGGCCCGTAATCCCAGGTTTTATGGAGAGTGAGATACCACGCAACGCATCCACGTCACGGTATTGCTTCACCAAATCATCAATGGTTACAACGTAATCCAGAGTACTCTACCCAATACTTTATCGAACTTTTGTTTCGCTGCGAAAATTGCACAAACGCATCAGAACATAACAGCCTGACTTTCAGATCGGAAACGTCCTCACTCGCGATCCCCGTTGTTTTTCGAGCTTCGCATTGTACGAAAAGAACTCGCTGGCAAACCAGCGGCGTTAACGAGATTACCATCGGCTTCATTCGTGAATGCGTAACGCACCGCGCGCGGCATAGCAACCTTCGAAGATCCGATAACAACAGCCCTACCATCTATCCGCGCCGCTGCCTCGGCAAACACTCCGTCAACACCGGCAATCTCAAATCCCCGCAACGGGCTGCCGTCTTTTGCCTTTAGACCTTCTGAGTGGTCAAAATCCACCGAAATTTCATTCCCAATAATCTCACACGCTCGATATGTCGGACCGCTGTGAGCGATAGCCAACTCATAATCATTTGCTAAAGCATGCAGTGATAGTCGCCGCCCCACCTCACGTTTATTCTTTGGATGAATATCAGTGAGATTACCAATATCACTCGTAACCACCATGCCAGTCCGCGGTAGCTTTAATGTGTCTAGCTGCGCTTCTCTTAGCAAAGCGGAATTAACATCACCGTAACCGTAGGGCGCAAGCTGAACGAAGTAGAAAGATAGTTCGTCATTAAAAGCACGTCGCCACTGCTTGATCATCGTTGTGAATAGTTGGTGATATGCCCCCGCACGCGAAGTATTGCTCTCGCCTTGGTACCAAATGCAACCACGAACTTTAAACTGCCGGAGTGGATGGATCATTCCGTTATAAAGTCGGGACGGTATTTTTTGATCCGCCTGTTGCGGTGCTGTGCGCGCCCGTACTACGTCCTTGTCGAGGCCACACTCTATCAATCCGTCCACGGGAGTCCACGCCTCAGCTGAAGTACCTCCCCACGATGCATCGATGATACCAACCGGTACTGCGAGCTTCTTATGGAGCGCCTCGGCAAAGAAATATGCCGTGGATGCGAAGGTCCCTATGTTATCTTTCGAGCATTCCAGCCACTCACACTTTGCAGGAGGTACACCGTACATGGTGATCCCCGTTTCAACGTCATTCAACGGGCTGTCGCTGCTGTAATTACCGACCTGAAACAGTCGTATGTCAGGGTAATTCGCCGCGGATATCTCCGCCTCCGCGTTCTGTATCCCCGTATACGCACCGGAAATAGCCCTGAGGGGCATCTCCATATTGGATTGCCCCGATGCAATCCACACTTCACCAAATAGAATGTTCTCGAGAATGATCTGATTGGTTCCACGCAATTCGATACGATGCCTTTCCCCGCTCGGTCCAGTCACAATGTCCGCCGACCAGACACCCTCTTGTGTTGTCACAACCTTAACGGTGCTGTCGAGCCAATCACAGACAATCTCAACTTCCTCACCCGCTTCAGCCCAACCCCATAATTTTACATTCGCCTCCCTCTGCAAAACCATATTCGAGCCAATTAGCTTCGGCACGACGATTTCTGCCCGACAGCTAGAACCGACACAGATCCCTAACCAGACCAATGCATGGACAATTCGCATTTCATCTACCCTAAAAATGATCATTCATAAATCGCCTGATATATCATACCCGTTGCCGGTCTCTCCCGAGCTGGCCTAAAAAACCCGAGGTTCTGCAGTGACTCAAGCGGATCTAATCGCTTGGTATTCCAGAAGAAAGCTTAACTAGATTCATTCACACGGTAAATTGCTGTACGAATCAATCCGAAATTACTAATGCGTTCCTCCGTCAATGTTAACCCCAGCTTCTCCAGGCAGCCCGCAATGTCCACTAAGCGGTTGTTCTCTAAACCCGTACACCAACGAAAAAAGAGATGCATCACACGTATGTAAAACCTCGCACGAATTCTTTGCCAGCCGCCTGTCGGTAAGACGAAGTCTACAAAATAAACGAACCCGCCCGGAGCTACCCACGGAATCACCCTTTCAAGCAACCGCGTGAGTTCCTTTTCCGTAAAACAATCGAGAAAAAACAAAACCGATACTGCATTGAATCTGCCTGGCTCAAAACAAACTTCGCCAACGTCCGCAATCTGAAAATCGACGAGAGCCTCCGCACCGGACTCAGGGATCCTCCGTCGCTGCAACCGAATCATCGCGCTGCTCTGATCGATGCTGGTGACTCTGCACCTAGGTTGCAATTCAAGAAACTTGCTGAGAAAACGTCCGTCTCCGTCACCGAGCGAAAGCAAGGAGTCGAGTTCTGGCAACTGCGAGAGCAAACTTACCCTCGCCCGGTCTAGCGCACGCCCAAACGCAACGAATTCAAGAAGTCGGTAGCAAGAGGAGAGTCGATTATAACCATCAACGGATCGTTTGCATTCTGTCATCTCACGTACTGTCCTGCAGTAACCACAGTGAAAGGGGTGGAACGATCAGCGTTAAATCAAGCATAGCGCTCCTTACCGCCAGCCTCGAATCGCGCACCTCTCCCCTCTCGCAGAGCTGCCGCCAAAAACCAAGAAGGTACACCGTGAGTAGAAGCGTGCCCAATACCAGCAACGCCCCAAACCGCAACGCGATAAGGTTCACTCCCATCAAACCAATAATCAACATTGCGTATATCATGGCCCCGCGCAATAAGTTGGCTCTATCTTGCACGGGACATTTAATCCACGATGCCACCGCCTGATTTCGATCCAGGTTATGTTCCACCAACGCAACGGCCCGACAATTGAGCACAAAGAGTCCCCAAAGAGAACCAAAATACCAGCAGATAGTGGTCTTCAAACCAATCTGTGCGATCGGGATCAGACAAACACCACAGGACAGCAAAAACCCAACCCAAACTTCCTTATGAAAATGCCGAGTTCGTAATTTTTGCACGACAAAAAGATACACAATCACCAAAACAGTTAACAAGACACCGTAGAACCGTTCCCTCTCATTCGTGAACCTATTAATCACGGGGAACATCACCGCTAACATCAAAAGCAAAGTGACGGCGATTGACCAACGATGTCGGTGATGAAACCGGTGGCACTCAGACGCGATGCGATGGGAATCCATGCGAACACCATCAAGCAAGCGGTCCACGGTATACCCGATCCAGACTGCGAGACCAAGGATCAGTAATTGATAGGGTCGTGGCGGATATCCTACAACGCTCTCGTTGACGGCACACGTCCATAACAAAATCACAACGACCGCATCAAGCGAAAGAAAATGAAGGTACTCGAGCGGCCGCCGTACCAATATTACTGAATCAACCATGTTGTTTACGACCGGACCTTAGCTGCTCCCGAACACCCTCTACGCGAAATGCCACTTCGACTTAACGAACCAATACGAGTGGTAGAATATCGTCGAACATGTGAAATACTAGGCCAACCGTAACCGCATAGACAGCACCTTTTAGGCCGCCGATAGGAATCAAACGAATCAACAATGAAAACAAAATTAAAAGTTTGGGGACCGTCTATTTTCTGCGTATGCCTCTGCGTGCCACCGCTCATAGATTCAGAATTATCTATTGCATTTTACGCTAATCTTCCACTCTGCTTTCTCGCCAACGCTGCTTACATGCTCAGCCTACAGGATGAGCTGACGAAATTAAAAGATCGGCTGGCCGAACTGGAAACTGTGCACCGTGAAAGTGATGCAAAGAACCTTCAATGAAAACCGTCAGGGCTAGATCTCTTAACCTACCTACGTGGCTTCTGCGGTTCGAGAATCTTCGGTAGCAGACTCTCTTTCTCCGAACTCAACACGAGTTGGTAATACTGCGATCCTTCATTATACGGAATAAGAATTTCCTCGAGGTTTTCATCGTCTGAAATCGTCAGAGGGATTCCCGCGTTCTTTTTGGATGCTTCGATTGCTGCGGCAAGACGCTTTTCACTCCATTTTTTTCCACCAACACCAATCACTTTCATCCCCTTTGTGAGGCCTAGCTGATCGCCGATACCGTCAAGCTTGACAGTGGTAATCACTCCATCACTTGAAAAAACAAGGCCAATAGAGTCAAGAAAGTCGGCACCCGATCGGTGACGAAATGTGCTACCTGGCACCTTTTGTCGCGCGGCTCCCAAGCGGAACTCATACCCTAACAGTGAAGCAACCTCGGGGGAAAAAGTGTCTTGCTTGCTCTCGATCCGCCGCAAGATCAAACCATCCCAATCGAAGTCCATCACTGAATTCAAACATTCAACGACACCACTACGCCCATACGGCTTTGGCGTGCGCAATTTGTCATCAACGCTGAAAAATTCATGACAAAAATCATCTAATGTTTTGTTGTTGTTCGTGCCGTTTCGGATGAGGGCGTCCACTTCCAGCCAAAACAACATTCCCTCCATGTAATAATCCTGGCTCCGTCTTAGTGATCCCCACTGTGCGCTACCTGATCGAAGTGTATGAGAAGCGGATCCGGTATCCGCGAGAGTACGCCATTGTCGACCATCCTGGTGAACGGCGTTTCTTAACTCAACGAATAACCGTGCCTCAAACTCCGCCTTGGACATTAATCCACTTCTGGCCTCGACGAGCTCCCCAAGGTACTGCGTCAGACCCTCATAAACCCATAACAGCGAGGTATCTTTAGCGGTATGGAAATCACTCCTAACCATTCCCTCCGGACGTCGGTATTTACCACACCAAGCATGAAGGTACTCATGCGGTACGAGTAAACGATCCCATCCTTTCAACGAATCAACCGAACTCAGGGCTGAAGGCGTCAAGACGTTGAACGTTGAACGCGAATGCTCAAGTCCATTTTTCGGAATCTGGTTTGTGATCCCAAGCAAAATATCAAACCGCTCAAACGGGTGACTCCCCACAAGAAGAGACGTCTGCTTAACCATCTCCTTGTACATCTGGACAATCTCTCCATTAAGCGAAGCCGTATCGGGAGAGTCACCAAAAACGTGTAACGTGTGGGGAGGGCTTATACTCGAGGCTTCAGCCAATTCATACGTTTGGTAGTGTGGCCCTAACATGATCGGGCTATCCAGAAGCACCCTCAAACTCACTGCCTCAAAATCCACCGTATTGGAATCAGACGTGCTCGGGCGTGTCGGTTCCTTCTTTTTGAGACGTAATGCGGATGCTGCCGCCCAACCATCGGGCATCGTAACGGTGGTGTTAATTTGCTGTATATCAATGTCCATACCGTCCTGATAGAAAAGAAGGCAACTTGGACTGACCACACCTATGCTTCTACCAGCGAAACAATCATGCCCAAACGACGTTGTGGTCGGTTGGTTCATGATGTAACGAATACTTAAACACAGACGCTCAACTCCACCCGGAACATCAACGTCAATCCGATACACCTCCCCGGGAGCCCGCTTCCAGATCAGATCAGATCCCTGACCGCTTGCAACCTCCAAACCGGCAATATTCGCGATGGGGCCACCCGGGCCATGAGAGCCTGGAACCCATTTCGGATACCAAAGTGAAACAACCCTCGCTTCATCAGATTCATCGATCGCTATTGAACATTCGGCTTCGATCAGACCCCGCGTTGGTCGCGTAATATCAATCTTCAGGGTCATTGGTTCCGCCGCGATCGCTGACAGTGACCACGTCCCGATAAAACAGGAAATCGTCGCTGCAGTCCACAGTCGCAAAGGGGTAAACGTCACGTGCATCACCTTGGTTAAAATATTTACACAGCTGTTACGATTAATTGTAGAGACGAACATCATCACGAAAACTTACGCTGCTACCCGTCGAGTCACACGTCGGAAGCTCGGCTGATTTTATTTCCAATGGAAATCAATTCTTCAATTTCTTTTACTTTTCCCGGCGCAAGCAGTTGATACTTCACAAGACTGGTCGGATCCCGCTTTGAAAGTGCCTTTAGATAGGCCTGATCATAATAGTGAAGCATAATACGACAAAAACCATCCCAGTCATTGCGTTTGATCGCATCAATTGCCTCTGAATGCCGAAGCCCCCCTAGCCGCTTCTGGATCCGATCTGCTGCTCCTTGCATGGCCTCGGGATTTCGATCGCCATAATCCTGGAGCAGGAACTCAATTCTAGAATCGACACTTGATTCCACAAAGATCATTGGAGCGTCCGCCAAACGGCTCCACAGCGCGTCAGGTATCACGACACGACCAATCTTTTTACTTTCACCCTCCAACCAAGTCAGACGCTCGGGACTCAACCGATTCCATCTCTCCATTAGTTGATTCTGAAACTGCTCCACAGTAGGCTGCGTCACGCCGGGAAAGCCCCCGAAAACACTTCCGCGATGCCTCGCCAACCCTTCGAGGTCAATGACCTGTTCACCCGCCTCCTCCAAACACTGAAGAATGCGAGTTTTCCCCGTGCCGGTTGGGCCAGCTAGCACAACAAGTGAGCGGCTATCCGCCAGCATTTCCAGTCCAAAACTTCGGTAGCCCTTGTAACCGCCCTCTAAAACGTCAACTGGACAACCGACTTGGTCACCCAACCACGCGACCGACCGACTGCGCATCCCACCGCGCCAACAATGAACGACAGGCGTTCCCGAGACACCTTTATCCTCATTAAGGCAATTTACCGCTTCGATCAATGCGCCTACGAACTCCTCCAGCTTATTCTCGACAAACTTGAGCCCCAGTGCCACCGCCTGGTCAGTACCTTTCCTTTTGTAGGTCTTACCGATCTCAGCGCGTTCAAAATCTGAAAATAGGGGAACGTTAACCGCAGCAGGAATATGCCCCGTCGCATACTCGCTCGGTGTGCGGACATCAATAAAGCCTCGGCGGTCAGCTCGATATAACTCGTCCATCTTAACGGTACGATGGTGATCACGCTGTACCGCTCGCACCGCATCGGATAGGACAATTGGATCTAACGGTTTCTCATGCATAATATGGAGGTCGGTATTTCAAATCCTAACAGCCGGTCTTTTATGTAAGCGTACTGCGTCCTAACGAAACACAACACATACACTTTCCCGTAACGCAATGAAACAGACGCATCGTCGACGGACGATTGCGAAGCAAGTAGTTTACGCAGCAATTGTTGTTATTCGAGGACAGCAGCGAAGTGAATACGGCCAGATGCAGCCAACCCGCATCGAACACCGACAAAACGCAAACGCGTCAATCAACTCTTTCCATCGAGCGTCCGACAGTCAATTCAATCTAATTGCCTGCAAGGGACCAAACGGACCACTGAAGGCCATGCCGATCCTGATGATGGCCATAACATCAACGAGATCTCTACCCTCTTCCGGTTCCAGGTATTTTGGATCTATACCCTCTACAGCAATTCGCTCGTAATTTAGATTGCGTGGAGGATCGTCTAAAAACTTCGCGACGTTGAGCCCGTTTCCGTCCTGCTTACTGGGGTAGAGATACATCAAGACCGACGAGGGAATCAGCCGTTCGCCTTCAAGAACCCCCCGAAGGTGCTCCATCAAAAACAGCCAATTATTGATCTGGTCATCGGAGAATGGCATTCCAAACTGATCGGTCTGCTTCGGATGAGGCAACCACTCGTAATCGTCATCGGTCTCGGCCCGAATATGACGCCATGTTTCCGCATTAAGGTCGCAAACGGCAAGAAAGTGTTTCTTAAAGTGATTCATCCGTACCGGATCAACCAATCGCACCTCCAACAAATCATCCAACTCCACATCAGATAAATCGTCCAGCACCCGCGGAAACACCCGCCCCGCAAAACCATCGAACCACTCTTTGGAGTCATAAGCGTGATACACGTCGATCAACCCTGAAAGCAAGTGACAATAAGCACGCAACCAAGCAACATCACCCCGGTCGAATTTGATTAACAACTCGGGATTATTCTGAGGTGCGGAAAATGCCGTTCCTCTTAACTTCGAGATAACTTCGAATAGCTTGGTAGCTTCTTGGTTTGGCCCACCAAACCGGAATGCCACTTTGGACAAGTTAAACGGAACCTTGAGCTTATAATCATCAATCAATGCGAGATTCTTCTCTGCTTCCAGTAAGTCAGTGGAAAAACAATCAATCAAGCGAAGGAAAGCTCGATAGTTAATTTCGGCCGGTTGTGGGTTTTCAGGAACCGGCAATCGAACGAACATCGCATTGGTCAGATTCGTTCTGACACCGTACTGGTACATACCGGCACCGAGCTCTTCCACTGCACGCAGAAACTGCACAA